>JAQULO010000093.1 GCA_028718565.1 Syntrophales bacterium
TGGCCTTTATCTCATTAAAGATGGAATTACATTGGAGATCAAACCCTGTAGGAAAAGTGCGTAAAAACCTGCCATTCTTCAGAGAATTGGCCTATAAAAAATTTACACATAAAAGTTGACAGTACCCCGGTCAATTCGTTCGTCATGGTCACCCTCCCTTTTTAAGTGCGGTCAAAACAAAGGAAACCTTGTTTCTTGTCACCCCCAACATCGATATATCGTTATGGTATATAAAAGAACCCTACATGGATATTGTCCAAGAGAAAGATGGATGCCCCCGTAAAAAGTCACGCAGCTATTTTCTGTTCATAGCGGGACCGATCAGTCGCCGGCGTGAAAATATTTTCTCATCCCCAATCCTATTTTCCCTTGAAGCTTGGGGCTCGTCTTTCCAGGAGACACTTCAACCCCTCCTGAAAGTCTTCAGTCCCTAAACAAAAACTTTGAGCCGCTGCCTCATATTCAAGCTGAGATTCCAGATCGGTGGAATATGATCGAAATAAAGCAGACTTTGTCATTGCCAGGCCCAATGGGGGTCCCGCAGCCATCTTCATCGCAAATGACTCGGCCTCTTTCAAAAGGTGATCCGAAGAAACAACCCTATTTACAAGTCCGATTTCCAGGGCCTTCCGGGAACTGATGCTATCGCCTGTGAGCAAAAGCTCAGATGCCTTCCCAAGGCCCACAATCCTAGGGAGCAACCAACTGGATCCCATATCGGCTCCCGCAAGCCCCAAACGAATAAACGGCAGCCAAAGGGTAGCGTCTTCAGCCGCGATACGGATATCACAGCATAGACTCAGGCAGCAGCCGCCGCCGATTGCCTGTCCATTTATCGCCGCTACCATAGGTTTTGTAAGGCGCATCAACCTCAATATCAAAAGATCATAGGCCCTAACGCTATCTATAACTGCACGCTTATCGCCGTAATCGAACTTCAGGAAATCTTCAAGATCCCCCCCAGCACTGAAGTTTTTCCCCTTACCGGTAAGGATTATCGCCCTTACTTCATCATCCCCATCCAGATCGTCAGCCAACCGCATCAGTTCATCGACCAGTTTGTCACTAAGGGCATTTAATTTTTCCGGACGATTAATGCCGACCGTGGCAACTCGATTCGACTTTTCTACCATTAACGATGAATATCCCATTCCTTCACCTCTTGTG
Organism: Syntrophales bacterium; assembly: GCA_028718565.1. Taxonomy (GTDB): domain Bacteria; phylum Desulfobacterota; class Syntrophia; order Syntrophales; family UBA2210; genus UBA6078. The sequence goes on from JAQULO010000093.1 coordinate 1,168, forward strand.
GATTTTATAACGATTTACCGAAGGACCATGATTAAATTTCCAGCCCCACCTTTTGCCCTTACTTCCGGAAAAGCGGCGCGGCATGCCGGCTGCCATACCCTTGCCCCATCGTTCCTGCGGGTAAAGGGACTACGGTGTTGAAGTTTGCTGCATCCGCAGTCTGCTATTTACCGACGGAACGAATTTCTTTCCCCAAAACATCCCTGGCGATAACCGTGCGCTGGACGGTGGGAGTGCCCTCCTCAAACCAGAGTTCACGGACATCGCGATACAGCATCTCAATCATGTTTATTGAACAAGTGCCGATGCCACCATGGATTAACAGGGCACTATCGGATACCCGTCTTGTTGTTTCGACACCAAAGAGCTTGCACATGGATATCTGCGTGGCTACTTTTTCCCCGGCATCATACCTGCGGGCACAGTCCGCGATCATGGTCCGCAGGGCATGAATATCAACCGCCATATCCGCCAACATCATCTGCACGGCCTGCCTTTCAGCGATAGGTTTGCCAAAAGTTATTCTCTCTTTGGCGAAGGCTACGGAAAGTTCCAGCATCTTCTGGCAGGGGCCCAGGCAGCTTATCGCAATGCTGAGACGACTGGGATCGAGAAAGGATTTCAGGGCGATATCAAGACCCTGCCCTTCCTTGCCCAAGAGATTTTTCACCGGCACCTTGCAGTCCTTGAAACGCACGATGTGATGGGCGGTTGCTCTGCCTCCCATAAACTCGCCGGGGTCTTCTATCTCCATGCCGGGCGTCTTCGCATCTACGAGAATCATGCTGATTCCCTTAGGTCCCAGAGATCTGTCACCGGTATAACAGACCACATGAAAGAATTCACCTATATCAGCAGCACTTATCAGCCACTTGGTACCGTTCAGGATGTAATAATCGCCTCGTTTCGTGGCTGTGGTTTTGATATCCACACCGGTTCCTGTTTCCGGCTCGGTGAGGGCGAAGACCGGACAGGACGGACCAGACCATGTAGACAGATACTTTTTCTTCTGCTCCTCGGTGCCGTAATCGTGTATCATTTCCCACATTCCATTTTTTCCGTGCGCAGGGCCACGGCAGACTCCACCGCTCTTAGCGATCTCCTCCAGTAGGGGCCAGTATTGCGAATAAGTCAGTCCCTGCCCTCCGTATTCCTTGGGCAAACGCAACGATAACAACCCCGCCTCACTCATCAGGGGGAAAAGCTTCTCCGACCACTGACGTTTCCGGTTCATTTCTATGGCTAGTGGGTCTAACTCTGTCTGAACAAACTCCCTCAATGCCGCCTTGCAGCTATCCAACTGCTCCGGTAATTTAAAATTCTTTGTGCTAAACCCCATCTAATTTTTTCCTCCGTCATTTTGATTTTTTGGGGATGCTTATGTATTTCCAACCCGAAGTAAATAAAAACATTCTGTTTTCATTAATTCACAGCTCATGCCTACATTACATCTTTCAGCTCCTGTGAAAACTGTCAATAAACCCATCGTTGGGACCGTCTTCAATATCTCTACCCGTAATGGCCGCCGATCGCCGAAGTTCGTCGATCGCGCCCGTGAAGCCGAACATGACGTAATTCGTAAGCACTCTTGAAAGTTCTACCTGCATATCAGTTCTCTCTACTCTCCGGCATGCCCCTGGTTGTTTGTGAGCTCGACACCCTCCAAAGGGAGGTTCCGAGCGTTGACTCTACCGATTTTTGATCTTTAAGGTCTCACCATAATCCCTCCGTCGACATAGAATATCTGGCCTGTAACATAATCGGAGGCGTCCAATGCAAGATAGAGAACCAACGGGCCTACTTCCCAACTCTCGCCCACCCGTCCCAGAGGGATCAATCTGGTAACTTTCTCATTGGCAGCATCACCCTCAAACCACCCAACCCCGATCCCGTTTACTCTTATTCCTTCCCCTGCCCACTCTACCCCAAGGGACTTGGTCATTTGAATCAAGCCTCCCATGGCGGTGCCGAAGGCAACTCCACCCGCAACGCCCCTGTCACCCAAAGCGGATACAAGGTTTATGATCTTGCCCTTCTTTTTGACTAGAAAATGTCTGCTCACAGCTCGTGTAGACAAGAAAGGAGGGATGAGATTATTATCCATCGAACGCTGCCACTCCTGAAGGCTAATGTCCGAAAAAGGGCGATAGGACTCGGACATGGTTTCGTTCACCAAAACATCAACATCCCCAAGCTCGGCGATTGCTTTTTGAATCGCACCCTCTATTTCTGACTCAGACGACGGATTAACAATCCGGGAGGGAATCCCATATTTTTCACCAATCTGCTCAGATTCAAGACCCCAGGTGATATGTGACAATGTAGCTCCAGCTTCCTGCAAAGCGGTCAAAATACTTTCACTAAATCGTCCCTTGCCGAATATTAATATTTTCTTCCCTTCAAGGCTTAAAAAATTCATGGCTGTTCGATCTCCCTTGTGGGCAGTACAAACGAGGGTGGTGCAAATCTCCCCGCCTGTGTGCCGCCATCAATTATGAAACTCTGTCCGGTTATATAGTCGGATGCCGAAGATGCCAGAAGCAGCGCCAAAGGACCCATCTCTGCGGGCTCCCCCATGCGCCCTACGGGGATGAATCGTCCCATCTTCCTGGCGACTTCCATGTTATTCTCATTTTCTCCCAAAGCGCCTGCGGTTCTGAAATACCCGGGTAGAATGCAGTTCACCATCACCTTATGCGGGGCCAGCGCTACAGCAAAAACACGGGTCATGTTGATCATCCCGGCTTTGGCTATCCCATAAATGGGGGTTTTGGGGAATCCGGTAAGGCCGGACATTGAACTGATGTTAATGATCTTACCTCCCCCCTTCTTTACCATCTCACTGGAAACAGCTCTCGAACAATAAAAGGCCCCTGTGAGGCTTACGTCCATGTCGAATTTCCAGTCCTCATCCGTTGTCTCGTCGAGAGCTACGTTTCTGGCTCCCGCTGAATTATTAATCAGGATATCTATCCTGCCGAAAGCATCCACAGCCGATTCAACCATTCCATTGACTTGTTCCGAGTTTGTAATATCGGTGGATATCGTCAATGCCCGTCTCCCCATCTGTTTTATCAGGGCTGCCGTTTCATTGAGGGGTTCCATCCGTCTGGCAGTTAAAACGATATCGGCGCCCGCCTCGGCAAGCGCCAGCGACATTGCCCTTCCCAGACCTGTCCCACCTCCCGTGATGACTGCAACTTTATCCGTAAGTGAAAATTTTTCGATCATCGTTTATTCCCCATAGAGTATTTGGTTTTACTCCTATGAGCCGCCTGAACCTTGCCAGTTCAAACCGCTCAATATTCCGATATTATTCCTGTGCGGCAACGATGGGGTGTTTTTTCTCATATTCTACAAATTCAACCATCACACCAAACATGTCAGCAGGATTAAATATGGCACCCTTCACCTTGTCATCACTGTTAAATCTAACTATCGGCTTAATACCATGCGCCTCCATGTGGGTCACAGCCTCATCCATATTTGCAACCTTCAAAGAAAGAACAGATAACCCTTCACCGCGCTTTTTTATACTCCGTGAAGTTGGCCCATTAGGACTATATGGCGCAACAAATTCTATCCCATTGCCCTCTATCGTGCTTACTGCGTCCAAGTCTGGAAGACTTTTCGGCTCTGTAAACTTCATTCCAAATAAATCCGAAAAAAGTTTTATCGCCTTCCCCAAATCCGATACTTGAATTGCCACATGATCAATACATTCGATTTTCATTTGACTCTCCTTTTCATTTTTGTTTCCATCATATTGAAAAAATCTTTCAGTTGTTGTGTCACTCCATTCTCATCTATTCTCGGACAACCTCCTGGGATCAATCTCTCGTCCTTATTCGCGGTGAGCCTTCGTCCCCAGGCGATCCCACGTGTCGTCGGTCAAACCCTGGGCCCGAATCGCATGTTTTTGTACCCGCTCGGTTGCCTGTGTCTTCGGCAGGGTTTCAGCAACACGCACGTAACGCGGGACAGCGTAACGCGGGACGATTTCTGTCAGGTGGGAGGTCAGGTCCGCCGGATCGATACTCATCCCGCGTTTTGCAACAACGACGATCAATACTTCCTCTTCGCCGAGCGGAGACGGGACGCCTACGGCCGCGACTTCGCCGACGGAAGGGTGGGTCCGTACCGCGGCCTCCAATTCGAACGATGAGATGTTCTCACCCCGTCGGCGGATCATGTCCTTGGATCGGTCCAAATAGTAGAAATTTCCCTTGTTGTCCATGCGGCCTACGTCGCCGGTGTGGAACCAACCATTGCGCCAGATTTCAGCCGTCGCTTCGGGCATTTCCACGTAGCCGGGGGTAATCCGCCACGGATCATCGCTCCTGAACACCAGTTCCCCCGCAACGCCCGGCTCCACGGGATAGCCGTGCTCGTCCACGATTCTTGCCTCGATGCCCGGCATCGGCCGACCGCAAGAGCCGGCGTTCGCCGAAACGGCTTCTTCTGGAGGGACAACGAATGTGGTCTGCGCTTCCGTCAACCCGTAGACGCTATAGGCCTCGAAACCAAAACGGCGCTTGATCGCGTCTGCATCCGGCGGTAGCGGGCACATCAGGACCAACTCCAGAGAATTGTCCGCATCGTCCGGCTTCTCCGGAAGATTGGCGACAAAACGCGTTGGGGCGCCGAAGAGACAGGTCCACGTGACTCCGTACTGCCTGATGTCTTTCCAGAATGATGAAATGGAGAAGTTCTCCCTGATCACCGTCTGGCTGCATGTTATCGCCGCGCAATAAAGCGCGCTGCGACCGGAGATATGATAGGGCGTATAGGGTAAGTAGTAGACTTGCCGGATGTCCCGTCGTTCGAATCTTGCACCGAGCTCGCAGCTTGCATACAGCATAACCCACGGAAGCTGGACGGCTTTGGATCGGCCGGTCGTTCCAGAGGTATAGAGGATACAGCCGATATCGTAAGGAGCCGTATCTGGCGGTCCATCAGCAATGCTTCGTGCCGCGCTGGGGGGGTCACGCACTATTCGGACACCGGGAGGAACGCCCGCCACCACATCCGCCGCTGTATCGTCGTAAAGCAAGACGGTTTCGATGCCGGTTCCGTCCAGCACGGGGAGGAGTTGATTGAGATATCGCTTGGACAGTACGACGACCTTTGCCGTCGAACTGCTCAACGCATTGCGGAGCCATTCGCCCCGGAATTCGTAGTTGACCGATGCCTCAACCGCACCGATGGCGCAGCAACCCATCCAGGCAAAGTTTGCCTCCAGGGATTGCGGCACCAGGGTGACGACGCAGTCGCCCGACTTCACTCCGTTATTCTCCAGCCATCCGGCCCATTGCCGGGAGGTTTTCCACAGCTCGGCCCAGGTGACGGATCCTTGTCCTATCGACGTCAAGGCTATCCGGTCCGGAGCACTGGATGCGTGTTGGTAGACGAGTCGTGGTAGTGTGTCCTTCGCATCCATTTTTCCTCCTCCTGGTGTCGAGCAGGTAAACCCCAAACTTTTTTCTTCAAACATTTTTACCTCCTCTAAAAATTATCAATAGCCCCTTCATCGGACCTGTCCTCAAGATTTCTGTGAACCCGCGATGGCCCCCGATTGTCGAAGCGTGCCTATCATGTCTTGGCTAAAGCCCCAGTCACGAAGCACGGCTTCCGTATCGGCGCCGGGTGCGGCGGGCGGCTGCGGGTGGCCCGCAGGCGTGCGGCTGAAACGGGGCGCCGGCGCCGGCTGCTTCACGCCATCGATGTCGATGAACAGGCCCCTCGCGCGGTTATGCGGATGTTCGGGCGCTTCGTTCCAATCAAGAACCGGGGCGAAACAGACGTCGCTGCCTTCCATTAACGCACACCACTCGGCGCGTGTCTTGGTCTTGAATACCTGCGCGACCCGCACCTTGAGTTCCGGCCAGCGCTTGTCATCCATCTGCGCATCGAAGGCCGGATCGTCGAGCCCTGCCTTCTTACGCAGTTGGGCATAAAACTGCGGCTCGGCTGAGGCCACGGAAATGTATTTCCCGTCGGCACATTCATAGCTGTTGTAGTAATGGGGGCCCCCGTCGTTGAAGTTGACCCCCCGCTCGTTCTTCCACAGACCAGCGCCCTTGAGACCCCAATTCATCGTGGCGAGGAGAGCCGCGCCTTCGACCATGGCCGCATCCACCACCTGGCCGCGACCTGAACGCTTGGCCTCGTGCAGGGCGCACAGCATGCCGAAGGCCAGCAGCATGCCACCCCCGCCCATGTCCCCGAGCAGGTTCATCGGCGACACGGGAGGTTCCCCCGACTTGCCAATCGTATGAAGCACGCCGCTGAGGGCGATGTAGTTGAGATCATGGCCGGCCGCTTGCGCCAACGGGCCGTCTTGGCCCCAACCTGTCATGCGTCCGTAGACGAGTTTCGGGTTGCGTGCCAGACAGTCGTCGGGACCCAACCCCATGCGCTCCATCACGCCGGGCCGGAAACCTTCCAGCAGCGCATCCGCCTTTGTCACCAGTTCGAGCACGGCCTCCTTTGCGCCGGGTTTTTTCAAGTCGACGGCGACCGAGCGGCGACCGCGCGCCATCACATCGAAACGCGGCGCTATCGCACTCATCATTTCGTTGCCACCCGGCCGGTCGATGCGGATCACATCCGCGCCCATGTCGGCCAGGAGCATGGCGCAAAAAGGTGCGGCCCCCAGACCGACTATTTCTACAACCTTAAGGCCTGCAAGGGGTCCGCTCATAATGGGCCTCCTTTCCGCCCGCCCATGAAGCCGAAGCGGTAATCCGTAAACACTTTTGGAAGTTCTGCTTGCATATCAGTTCTCCTTCTTAGTTGATTTCACTGATCCCCCTGTCACGAAAAGCGGCCGAATGGATGTGAGCTCGAAACGCCGCCATCGACCGCGATGAACTGTCCGTTGATGTACGAGGCTTCATCGCTGGCCAGAAATGCCGCCACGGCGGCAATTTCCTCCGGCCGACCGGTGCGCTTCAGGGGATTGACCTGTCCGAGCTTGGACTCGGCTCCGCGCGCCCGTGCGGCGTCAAACAAGACCTTCGTCCCTTCCGTCTCGACCAGGCCTGGAAGAATGGCATTAACACGCACGCCGGTTCCGGCCAGCTCGTTTGCTGTTACCTGTGCAAGATGATTGGTACTGTCAACTTTTATGTGTAAATTTTTTATAGGCCAATTCTCTGAAGAATGGCAGGTTTTTACGCACTTTTCCTACAGGGTTTGATCTCCAATGTAATTCCATCTTTAATGAGATAAAGGCC
>JAQULO010000094.1 GCA_028718565.1 Syntrophales bacterium
AACTATGGATAAAAAAATGAGGAAGATTTTCTCCATAAATAACAAACATGGGTAACATTCTTTATGAGTCAACGTTACCTCCTATCGCTTCCCCTTCGGTAACATTTTATTATGAGTCAACTGGGGGCAGGGAGAACCCTCATTCCCCCACAGGGTAATCCGAAAATCCGGGTGGCGCAGTTGATGTCAATTTTGATGGTTGACAGGACGTCTTTAAAGGACGATTACCGCATTGCCTGCGATTTAGCACATTCATGATATCGTATATGAGTCAAGCAGCCTGCGCTCCACCTCTCCTTCAATCGTGGCAGTCACCTCTACAAAAGGTGCCAGCGGGGAGCTCTCCAGCTTGTTACGCAGCAGTTGGTCGACCTGAAAGATCCCGGCGGAGTTGGAGAGCCTGATCTCGATGCAGACCGGCTTCTTTTTGCCCTTTACGATATTGACCTCATCCACGGCCTGCGCGGACAGGGAATGGATGTTGACCTGTCCCGACTCAAATGGGATACGTGAACGCCCAAGTGTCATATCAGTTGCGTCGGCTATCTTCAGGACGCCTGCCTCGATGGTCAGGCAATTCTCGCTTGAACCATGGGCGACAATCGCATGCAATGTCTCGGATACCATCGTTGTCAGGTCCGGCTCATCGTAGATCCCCTCCAATAGCTCGCGCGCCTTGCGAAAGGCTATAAAGAGGCTGTATCTCTCATGGTGGTCCCTATGCACCGCGATTCCCGTGTCGTGCAGACAGGCCGCCAGCACCACGATCAGCTCCGCGTCCTCCGGGGTCAATTCGTGGTTCGTGACGACACTCGGCTCAACGCCTCCCCTGACCAGGAGGCGGACGATGCGCAGGGCGGCGTTTGCCACGATACGGATATGCACCTCGCCGTGATCGCTCATCCCCAGGCGGTCCACGGCATTGATATTCGCGCACTTCCAAAGCTGAAACAACTCCCGGTCCGCGTTGATCTTTCCTGCCAGATCGTGCAGTTTCTTGTTGTTGCGTACGGGTATCTTGAATTCCATGAGAACTCCTCGTTTAGTGCGGTACCTGGCGCACCTCTCAGTCAATTAGGCGATGTTCTCCAGATAGGGCCTGAATCTCGGCAATGTTCTGGCTGCACGCCATACAGCCTAGATATTGACCGTCTTTGTCCCTGAGTGCAAAGTATTGAATAAGGACCTTCTCTTTTCGCCTTCCTTCGCCGATGGGGAGATCAATCCAGAAGTTTGCTTTGTCACACGTTCCGACTTTCATCTCGGCAAGAATCGTTTTGACTTTTTCCAGGCTCTTGCTCTTCTCTGGGTGTAAGTTCCGTACGTCTAGACCAACGATGGCTTCAGGTCGTTTGAATATACGGGTCTCATGCTTGTTCCATGCCAGCACCTCATCCTTTGCATCGACAACGGAAAACTCGATGGGAATCGTCTCCAGCATGGCCTCAAGAATCTCTTTCGATACTGAACCTATCATAATTATTCACTCTTTCTCATTCAGCATTCTTGTCTAAAATGTTTTTTCCCTCCTGTAACCGCTGGAATGGATCGGATTTGATTTGTCGTCTATTTGTTCTAATCAGTGCCGTGTTCGACGCTCTGGTGCTTATCGAAACAGGGGATGCACACAGGCATCCCGTCCACGTCTCTGACGCGAGATTCCATCACGGCTTCGCCACACAACTTACAGAGAACAGACTTCATGATTCTGGCAGGTTCAGGCTCCTGGACAGAGACTGGGGTTACAGAGAGAACACTCTCTTGCGGTGCGGAGAGTATCCACTTTGCATAGGCGTCACGATCGTCTCGTATCCCGTCGGGCATCCCGTGGCCGTGGAATACGATACGTACTCCCTTGCGGGTGGTTCGTGAGTAGATGGTGTATACTTGCTTTCCGTGGTCGCGGAACAAAAGGTTACCCTTGCCGAACGTGCAGCCTGTAAGACACTGGAGCGCGTCGACGCCGCAGGCATTGTTGTCCACTATCGAAACGAGTTCCTCGTCTTCCGCCCGGGCGGAGTCCAGTGCCTCAAGTCCTGCAGATGCCATCCGGTATCCGATGGCAAGGCCGGGGCATTTGTGTCCGTGGAATCGTGCGATGTCAGCATATGTCATTGTGCACTCCTCCTTCCGGGTTATGGCCCACCATTGTTTATATGGTCTCCGTTATCCTTTTGCAGGTGCTCCGATCTGCAAAAAGTACATCCCTATCCAGGAGTTCGCCGTTTCAAGGTCCTATCATCTTTGCCGTTCATGGGTTCGCTTTAATCGTTCTATTTTGTAAGCTTGGGTGATACCGATGCCCTGGATGTTGATGCTCTGAGGTTCTGAAACTATGTTTTCGTGAACCATTTCATAGGTCGTTTTGTCAACCAATATCGCCTGCTTCATTGCCCTCTGCTCCAGTTTAGAAGCCAAATTTACCGAATTTCCAAGGTATGTGAATTCGGTTTTGATGTAGTTCCCGAGTAAGACGGCGTAAATGATACCGGTGCTGATGCCGATGCGGACATCGATGTTTCGACCAACACCATATGCCTTATTTAGTTTGTAGTTTTTATGTTCTAAGGCCCGAAGGATATCGAGCCCGCATTTAATGGCGTTAATTGCGACATCGGGTGATATGGATTCCCCATGCTCAAAGATTGCCATGACCCCGTCGCCCATAAATTTATCGATATACCCATTATGCAAATATATGATCAGACAGATTCTGTCGATGAGTTCATCTATCATCTGAACAGTCAGATCCTCGTCAGAACCCATCATAATTGCCGTAAAGTCAACAATATCCAAAAACATGGTGGTTGCATTGACCTTGATACGGGTCCTGGCTTTCTTGAAAGGATTGATGGACCGATCAACTCGATCTCTTGAAAACCAGGCTTCCTCAAAGACAAGATCCGAGGACAACAGTCTTTCGGCTCTGACTTTGTCAATGGGGCGAGCGGCTTTAAAGGCTTTGACTATTAGCCCTTTAACCCCCAGCACCATTCCGAGGCGGGCAGTCTTTTTGAAATATTCCATTGCCTGGTCCTCTTCGTTTATCTCGTAGTGAACCATTCCGATTTCAAAGTAAATGTCCGCCATTAATATGCCCGAGTCGAGGTGGTGTTTCTGGGCTAAGGCGCCTATTTCTATAAGTTTATCTTTGGCCTTTTCAAAGTTGAGCATCTTCTTTAAAAGTTTTGCTGATAATAGTCCCGTCTGAATGGCTTCACTGTGCATTTTCCGCTCAATAAAAAAATGTTCCAGATCGAGCTCCATATCCAGAGTGTAATCCATCTTGTTCATTGCGTACTGCAGCTCAACCATTTCCAAAAGGACCAGATGATGTCCTATAGTATTGTTTGTTTTTATAAAAATATTGTTGGCGTCATCTAGATTCGACTTGAGACTTTGATCTATGAAACCTATCAAACGGCTCATGCGACAGGAGTTGATGATGGCATGGGCATAAGCTTCCGAGCTTTCAGTATCTGACGGATTGGACAAGTGCTTTTTGTAAGCTATGTCCTTGGATTCTAGCGCGAATTGTTTGGCTTCTCTGTTTCGGCGGAGAAGCAAATTTACATTGCTGAGCAATGAATAAATTTCCTGCAAGTAGTCAGACAATGTATCGTCGGAAAGTGCCAGGTTGAGCGCATCGTTCAGATAGGTTTCTGCGTCGATGTAATTGCAGCCTGACGTGTGAACATACCCCAAAGAGATGAAAATCCTAACTCGCCACTGTTGAAAAATGGGTTCGGTTGTATCGCCCAGGATAACCAGTGCTTTGCCCAGCAACTGTTCGGCCCTGGGAAAGTAGTAGGCTTTCTGTAAAAAGAGGCTCTTGAGATAGTTGATAATGGCGTGTAATTCGGGAAAAGCGTCAAAATGGGCGGTTTGATGTTCAAATTTTACAAGTGCATCGAGGATTTCAGGCCTGGAGACCATCAGGTCAAATGAATGATAAATGGTGTCAATTTCTTGAATACTTTTTGCCGTTTCAGCTTCAGCATTGCCCAGCATAATTTTCCTCCTTCGTTGGTAAAAATCGACGGTCTGTCTAGGGTCACCGGTCAAGCCAATGAGCTGTGCTTTTCCCTTCGTCGTACAACGTGTATATGGCTCGCGACAGAAACCTAAATACTGCGCATTTAGAGTATCAAACCCTACAAAAAACAAAAAGTCCCATCTCTCATTTTAAGAAATTAGGATTTTAGGTGATAAGGCCACAATCCCCCCTAAGCTACAACTGTTCAAAAACGCATATGACAAACAACACGTTCAAGATAGAAATATGCTAAACCACTAACTCCATTATGATATCTTGTCAAGGAATATTACTGTGAGACTTTCAAGCTTTAGCTCTTGGGATGAGTTGAGATAGCGGGGCCGATTTTACCTGTCAATAGACGGTGTGCAACAGGTCAATCAATATGTGTAATCTCGTCTATCTCTTCTTCTGTTGCTGTCCACGTGTCGTACAAGGATGCGAGCTGGGAGGTTACCTGGGAATATTCCATATGGAGGGATTGGATTAACGAGTCATTTTTATAGGTATTCTGGTCTGAGAAGGCATTTTCGAGCTCCCCCTTTTTTTTCTCACAGGCGGCTATTTCCTTCTCGATGTGCTCAAGTGATTCCTTCAGCGGCTTTAGCCGTTTGTAGCGCTCTTGTCTGCTTTCGGCCTCTTTTCTCTTCTGATCCTTTTGAGAATATGCCGGGGCTGCACTTTCCGGAAGAGCTCCTTCCTCGGCGAGAGCCTTCTGCTCCCGGCGATATTTTTCCAGGTACTCATCAACGCTTCCGTGGTACAGGTACAGGTTGTTGTCCTTTAGCACCGCGACCTTATTTATGAGGGGTGCGAGAAAGTCTCTGTCGTGAGACACGATCACATATGCCCCTGGAAACCGCAGGAGGCTGTTCTGTAAAATGGCCTTTGACTGGGCGTCAAGGTGATTAGTCGGTTCATCCATGATCAACAGGTTTGCCGGCCTCAGGAGCATCCTCGCAAGGGCAAGCCGACTCTTCTCGCCGCCTGAAAGGACAGAAACCGGTTTAAATGCGTCATCTCCCGTAAATAGAAAACAACCGAGGAGCGTTCTCAGCTCTCCGGGGGATTTGAGGGGGGCGACGGAATCGAGCGTTTGCAGGGTTGTCTTGTTCGGGTCCAGTCCGTCTGCTGTGTTTTGGGCATAGTACGAGAGGATGGTATTGTGCCCCGGTTTTCTGAGGCCGCCCTCGAAGGTGTCAACGTCGGCTATGATACGCGCTAATGTGGACTTTCCGGAACCGTTCAGCCCGAGAAGGGCGATTCTGTCCGTGCGCTCAATGGTGAGAGATATGTCCTGCAGGACGACGTTATTATCGTAGGACTTTGAGATGTTCTCCAGTTCCATGACCACCCGACCGGCGTGCGGCGGGTCGGGAAAATTCAACGATATGGAGGCTTCCTCTCTCTCTGTCTCAAGGTCTTCCATCTTCTCGAGCCTTTTTATGCGGCTCTGGACCTGCCGTGCCTTGGTGCTTTTGTACCGGAATCGCTCGATAAAGCTTGTCGTGCTGTCAATCGCGCGCTGCCGATTTTTGAGGGAGGCCTCAAGCACCGCACGGCGCCCGGCCTTCTGGGTCAGATACGAGGAATAGTTGCCGGTGTATTCGGTTGCCTTTCCCATGGATATCTCGATAACCCTGTCAACAAGGTTATCGAGAAAGCGGCTGTCATGAGATACAAGAACGAGGGAACCCTGGGACGCTTTCAAGTACCCTTCAATCCATTCCAGGGATTCAATATCCAGATGATTGGTGGGTTCGTCAAGCATCAGGATAGTGGGTTCCTGGAGGAGCAGTTTGGCGAGCGCTATCCGCATCTGCCAGCCGCCGCTGAACTCCTCCGTCATCCGGGGCAGGTCTTTTTCGTGAAATCCCAGGCCGGAGAGGACCTGTTTTACCTTTGTCTCTATAGAGTATCCCTCCCGGTGTTCCAGGATGCTCTGTGCCTGCCCCATTTCGTTCATGAGATCCTGCAACCCCGGAGCGTCACCCCCCCCATGGACGGTCATGGCCTCAACTTCATTACCTATTTCTCTGACCCTTTCATGGAGACGGTTCAGGTCGTCGAAGGCGGTTGCTGTTTCCGCGAAGAGGGTGCGACCGGCGTGATAGACGCTGTCCTGGGGAAGGTAGCCGACGCTGTTAAACCTGGACCGGACAATCTTCCCTGTGTCTGAGTCTATTTCCCCAAGGATTATCTTCATCAGTGTGGACTTGCCTGTCCCATTGCGTCCCACGAAGGCGATCCGGGTTCCGTCTTCTATGCGGAGGGACAGGTCCCTGAAGAGATATCTTCCGCTGTACTGCTTAGATATGTTTTGCAGTGATATCATATATGTTCAAACAGAGCGCGATTGTTGCCGCCTGGTCGATATAGGCAATTACCAAAAAACCGAACTGATATCAAAAGACTTTATTCCTCGATGACTTCTACTCTCGTCATATGGTCGCCTTGGCGGATTGTGTCTACCACGGTCTGACCCGTTATTACCTTTCCAAACACCGTGTGATGGCCGTCCAGGTGCGGTTGGGGCGAATGGGTTATGAAAAACTGGCTGCCATTCGTATTCGGTCCGGCGTTCGCCATGGAGATAGCCCCTGTCCCGTGTCTTAAGGGATTCCCCCGTGTCTCGTCCTCAAATTTGTATCCGGGTCCTCCTGCCCCTGTCCCGGTAGGATCACCCCCCTGGATCATAAAATCGCCGATCACCCGGTGAAATGCCAAGCCATTATAAAACCCTTCCTGTGTCAGAAATACAAAGTTGTTCACTGTCTTGGGGGCATGCTGGGGATAGAGTTCCATCTCAATATCACCCCTATCGGTTTTTATAAGTACCCGGTAGATTTTTTCCTTGTCGATCTGCATTGCCGGTGGTTTGCTCCATTGCTGTGTTTTCATAGACTTACTCCTTGTATTTATTTTTCTGATACGAATGTTTACAATCGGTTACGCCGTAGAAAAATGCGGAATAACGCAGGACCCGGAACTCGTTTCCGCAAGTCGGTCGGGGAAGGTCTTCCATTTAAACCGGAGGGGCTTTGAGTGCCTCGGTCTGATAATAGGTGGTGAGGGCGTCGATAATGGTATCAATATCCCCATCCAGTATGTTTTCCAGGTTGTAAAGGGTGAGGCCGATCCGGTGGTCCGTCATCCGTCCCTGTGGAAAATTGTAGGTCCGTACCCGCTGGCTCCTGTCCCCACTGCCCACCTGTTGCTTTCTTGTCTCGGAAATCGCGGCATCATGCTCTTCGCTTGCCTGTTCGAAAAGCCTGGCGCGCAGTACCTTGAGTGCCTTTGCCTTGTTTTTATGCTGTGATTTTTCGTCCTGGCAGGTTACCACCAGCCCTGATGGAAAATGGGTGATCCGTACCGCGGAGTCGGTGGTGTTGACGCTCTGCCCTCCGTGCCCCGTGGAACGATAGACATCTATCCGAAGATCATTCGGATCAATGTTCACCTCCACCTCCTCCGCCTCGGGCAGAACGGCTACGGTAACAGCGGACGTATGGATCCTTCCCTGCGCCTCTGTGAGAGGGACCCTCTGCACCCGGTGAACGCCGCTCTCGTACTTCAGCTTGCTGTACGCTCCGTCCCCTTCAATAAGCAGTATAACCTCCTTGAAGCCCCCAATACCCCCGGACAGGCTGGAACTAATGATTTCCACCTTCCAGTTATATCGCTCCGCATAGCGGGTGTACATCCTGAAAAGATCCCCGGCAAAGAGCCCCGCCTCATCTCCTCCGGTACCGGCCCGGATCTCCAGGAATACATTTCTCCCGTCATTCGGGTCCTTCGGTACTATAAGTATTCTCAATTTTGCTTCGAGGGTCTGTAGCTTTTCGCGCAGCTGGGGAAGTTCCTCTTTTGCCAACTCCCGCAGGTCTTCGTCGCCTTCCCTGAGAAGATCCTTGTTGTCCTCGATCTGGGACTCGATATGGCTGTATTCACGGTAGGTCCGTACAATATCGGCGATGCTGGAATGTTCCTTGGCATATTTCTGGTACACACTGTAATTTGCGATTATATTGGGATCACTCAGCAACCCTTCAAGATCTTCATATCTTGTTTCGATTTCTCTAAGCTTTGTCAGCATATGGTCCTTCCTGGGCTGATGATAGCGATTCGCTACGGAGGGAGAAATGGCATTCGACGGGCGGCCCTTCCGATCCCAAGGGGCTCTGATCAATAGACCGGATCAGGGTCA
>JAQULO010000095.1 GCA_028718565.1 Syntrophales bacterium
TCATCCCTTACATCGTTCTTGTATTCATATTGATGGTAAAGCCTTACGGCCTTTTCGGCCTGGTGGAGATTGAAAGGGTCTAATGAGAAAGTTACGGTTTCACCCCTGTGGTAATTTCAATGATCGATACGGGCAGGAGCTGACGATCTTCGAGACGGATTTCGGCCGTACAGCCCTGATAGCGGGGCTTGTCATCCTGTTCACCGTGGTTCCATATGTAAGCGGGTCTTATTTCCTCTATATCCTCAATACTGTCGCCATTACCGCCATAGCGGAGATCGGTCTGAACATACTGGTAGGCTTTACCGGTCAGCTTTCCCTCGGACACGGGGCCTTTTTCGGTGTGGGCGCCTACGCGGCCGCCATACTTGCCACGCGGGTGGGGTTCCCCTTCCTCCTTGCCGTTCCCTGCGCGGGTCTAATTACCGCCATGGTGGGGGTGCTTTTCGGGCTGCCTTCGGGAAGGCTGAAGGGCCTGTATCTCACGATTGCGACCCTTGCCGGGCAGTTCATCATCGAGTACGTGCTCATCCACTGGGAGGGACTGACGAGGGGAACCATGGGAATCGTGCTCCCGGGAATATCCTTTTTCGGCGTGGATATTGGGGGAGACAGGAGCTTTTTTTACATCGCCTATCTCTGTCTGATTGGGATGACCCTCTTTGCCGTAAACCTCATGAGAACCAGGTACGGGAGGGCGTTTGTGGCGATACGCGACAACGACCGGGCCGCCGAGGGGATGGGCATACCGATATTCCCCTACAAGCTTCTCTCGTTCGCCATAAGTTCCTTCTACGCGGGTGTTGCCGGGGCACTGTGGGCATACTACATGGTCAGCATTACTACGGAACCCTTCAATCTGGGTCTTTCCGTGGAATTTATAGCGATGGTCATTATCGGCGGACTGGGGAGCATTGCCGGCTCCATATACGGTGCGCTCTTTATAACGGGGCTGAACGAGGGCCTGCGGTGGCTGACCGATATACTTATGAGTACCGATATATTCAGAGCAATGGGGCTTTCAGTGGCGCCGCTGCGTGAACTCGCGTTCGGATCAGCCATAGTTCTCTTCATCCTGCTTGAGCCGCGCGGTCTGGCCGAGGTCTGGCGCATCATCCGTTCCAATTTCCGGCTCTGGCCGTTCTCGTACTGAGGACTACAAATAAGAGGAAATCATGCCACAAGATATTCTGCTTCAACTGAACAACATCAGCGTAGTCTATTCGGATGTTATCCAGGTCTTGAAGGGTGTTTCCCTTTCCGTCAGGGAGAACCATATCGTATCGCTCCTCGGGAGCAACGGGGCCGGGAAAACCACCACGCTGAAGGCTATCTCGGGACTCCTGAAAACGGAGAATGGAAAGGTCACGGACGGCGATATCGTGTACGAAAAGACCCCCATCCAGAATTCACCCCCGGAGACCATAACGCGCCGCGGCATCATCCAGGTGCTTGAGGGGCGGCAACCCTTCAAGTATCTGACGATAGAGGAAAATCTGAGGGTCGGCACGGCCACGCGGTGGGGAAAACCGTACAAAAAGGATCTGGACCTGATATATGATTATTTTCCGCCGCTGAAAAAACGGAGGAAGGCCCTGGCAGGTTACTGCAGCGGGGGCGAGCTACAGATGCTTGTCATGGGGCGCGCCCTGATGGCGCATCCCCGGCTGCTTCTGCTGGACGAGCCGTCCCTGGGGCTTGCCCCCCTGGTGGTCAAGGAGATCTTCGACATCATAGAACGGATCAACAGGGAGCAGGCGACAACGATCGTACTCGTCGAGCAGAATGCGAACATGGCGCTCCGGATAGCGCACTACGGGTATATCATGGAGAATGGCAGGATCGTCATGGAGGGGATATCCTCCGATCTCAGGGAAAACCCCGATATCAAGGAGTTCTACCTGGGGATGGGCGCGGCCGGAGATGCAAAATCATACAAGGATGTCAAGTCTTATAAGAGACGCAAGCGGTGGCTGTAGTAGGAAGGCTGCAATGGGAAGGAAGGGGTTTGTATGAACAAGTTTTTTGACGATCTGGAGATTCGATCACCGCTCCAGAGAGAGACGGAGAACAATCTGAGATTGTCAACGATGGTTGATGGTGCCTACCTGCGATCCAAGCGGGTCAGGGAGATGCTGGACGACCTCAACCTCAAACCGTCGGACATTGCCTCTGTCGGAGATCTTGAGGAGCTGCCTGTCACCTCGCGGGAAGAGGTGGTCGAGTTGCAGCGGCAAGAGCCCCCATTCGGTGGATTGTGCGCCGCGGATGTTGATGCGGCTAGGATATTCACATCCCCCGGTCCCGTCTATGAACCGCACCTGGGAGAGGGTGAACTGTGGGCCCGGGGATATTTTGCCGCGGGGTTCCGTAAGGGGGACCGGGTTCTCAACACCTTTTCATACCACATGGTGGCTGCCGGTCTGACATTTCATGAAGGCCTCAGATCTGTCGGCGCCACGGTCATCCCGTCCGGCACCTCGGGGACCGAGACGCAGGTCCAACTGATTCGGGACCTTGGAGTGACGGGATATACCGGCACCCCGAGCTTTCTGATTGCCATTATCAGAAAGGCCGAAGAACTGGGATATGATTTCAAGAGGGATTTCAAACTTAGAAGAGCATCCTTCGTGGCCGAACCTCTTCAGCCCTCACTCAGGAAGAGCTTCGAAGAGGAATACGGGATAGATACCTACCAGATGTACGGGGCCACCGAGGTGGGAGACATAGCGTATGAATGCTCCGAAAAGGCCGGGTGGCATGTATGTGATGATGTGATCGTGGAGATCGTTGATCCTTCCACCGGCCGTGGTGTCCGGCCGGGACAGTTGGGAGAGGTTGTGGTGACCCGGCTGAACGATCTGTTTTTTCTGCTTCGGTTCGGAACAGGAGACCTTTCAAGTATGTTGCAGGAGGATTGCCCCTGCGGAAGAACATCCCTGCGGCTCAGGGGGATTGCCGGAAGGGTAGGGGATGCGGTCAAGGTCAGGGGGATGTTTGTTGCGCCAAGCCAGGTGGCGCGGGTGAGGGAGGCGTTTCCGGGAGTCACGTTTCAGGTGGTGGTAACGAGAGAGTCCTACCGGGATCTTCTCACGGTTGTGGTGGTGGATGATGAGGGATATGCGGCCGTTGGCGCCACACGTTTCGGAGATGTGTTCAGCACGGTCTGCGCCGTCCGGATAGATCGGATTGAAACGGTTAGAGAGGGATTGTACGAAGAAGGCAAACCCCTTATCGATAAGAGGGGATGGGAATAACGGTATAGAACGTCGATGACCGTTAAGTCTCTGATTCTTTGAAGAGATGAATTGTAGGAGAGAATTCCCCCCTCCTTTTCAAAAGACCCTGCTTAAATTCACCGTTTCAATTGTTTAAATCCACTTGACAGAACACTTTTTCGTGGGTAGACATTCAACAGATATGGATGCCCACGGGGACTATGGTTCCGGATTAACACGTTGACTCTCCGTAGCTTTTTACCAGAGCGAGACTTGTCATGAAACCCTGTCGGTCGATGATCATGAAATGCAAGGGGGTGTTGCGGCTTATTTCCCCTCCCCATAGGGATACAATCTTTTCTCTATTTCTCTTTTGTATTGTCCAGATTCCTCTTTTACCGATAACAAGTTCCGGTGCGGCTACCCACGGAGTCCCTGTCCCATACGCAACGATACAGGCGGCCATTGATGCGGCTGATCCCGGCGACGTGGTGCAAGTCGCTTCTTCTGGTAGTCCTTATGAAGAAAACATCGTCCTGAAGTCCGGGGTAGAAGTGATTGGTGCGGGTTTTGGTATTACGACCATCCAGGGTGACGGGTCCGGCTGGGTCGTGACGGCAGACGGTGTTGATGACAAAACTCTGATCGAGGGCTTTACGATTACCGGTGGGAAAGGTGGAATTCGCTGCAAAAATGCCGAGTTAACCATAGCCCGTAATCATATTACCGGAAATCAGGCATTCATGGGGGGCGGGATTTATGTCGAGAGGGGGGTATCACCATCGTCACCCGTCATACGGGAAAATTCTATTGATAACAACACGGCGGATTACGGCGGAGGGATTTGTTCCGACTATGCCGATCCTGCTATACAGGGGAACGATATCTTTGAAAACCATACCATCAACTGGGGCGCCGGGATTTTCATGCAGGATTCCTCAGGAACAATCACAGAGAACAATATTTACCTTAACACTGCCGGTGAAACGGCGCCCGTTTACTATGCCGGTTGGGGCGCAGGAATCTTCTGTGACGGATCATCCACCACCATTTCCGGCAATGTGATTGATCAAAACTCTGCTACCGCCCATGGTGGTGGGATTCATTGTGGAAATTCAATATATGCTCCCACTAAACGGAACCCGACCATAACGCAAAACACCATTTCCAACAATCAGGCAGCGGTGTGGGGCGGAGGTATTTGTGCCTATCCCGCCGTGTCCCCTGTGATTCAAAGAAATTCCATTATAAACAATTCGGCTGAAAACGGCGCGGGCATATATATCGCAGACGCCTCCTGTTTTTTTGTCTACGCCTCCATCGTAAATAATGTCATTTACGGCAATATGGCCGACGGGAGTGGCGGCGGCATATACCTTATCAACCTTACAGAAAATGGCGAACCGGATATAATCAACAACACATTCTTTGGTAACTATGCCGCCACTTCAGGGGGAGGGATCCATTGCAATTCCTCATTTAAACCAAGGATCTTTAACTGCATCCTGTGGGGCAATACCGATGATCTGGATGGGTGCTCAACGACCTATTCTGACGTACAGGACGGGGACGGGAACGGCACAAATGGAAATATCTCTATCAATCCCCTGCTCAAAGATACCTTGAGTGGAGACTGCAGCCTTGCTTCCCGCTCTCCCTGCCTGGATGCCGGGACCGATACGGGCGCACCCGTCACTGACCGTGACGGCAGCCCGAGGCCCTCGGACGGCAACAACGACGGCACAGCCCGCGCTGATATGGGGGCTTACGAAAGCGTGGGTTATGAGGGCCCGGTCACCATCCATGTATCGACCACCGGAAACGACACTTACGGCAAGGGCGACAGCTTGAGCCCCTTAAGGACGGCCACACTTGGATTACGTGTTTCCCTGAGCGGAGACACAGTTCAGGTTGCCTCCGGCACCTACAATGAGGACATCAGTCTCAAGTCCGGCGTGGTCCTGCAGGGCGCGGGTGCACAGGTGACCACTTTACAAGGGAGCGGCACAGGATCCGTGGTTACAGCCATAGATGTGGATCAAACCACCCTCATAGACGGATTCACCATTACCGGGGGCGGTGGTGGAACCGGCCCCAGCGGAGGCGGAGGGGGAATCTACTGCGAGCATTCTTCTCTGACCATATCTAACAATAGTATCTATGCATGTCAGGTAGCATCGGGATTTGGAGGGGGGATATATCTTATATGGTCACCTGAAACAAAAATCTTGAACAACACGATATCGGACAATTGTGGATTCGGCGGCGGAGGCATCTTCGCTGAGCAATCTCCCGGAACGGTTATCTCGTGCAATATCATCATGAATAACGAGGCGCTTAATTATGGTGCAGGTATTTATGCGAGTGATACGGCACAAATCGAGAACAACATCATCTCGGGAAACCATGTCGGTGCGGGGTGGCCTTCCAGTGGAGGGGGGATCGAGGCTTACGGCACCGGCGGAATGATTATAAATAATACAATTGTAAATAACTCTGCTCCGGGATGGGGTGGAGGCATTAAGTCAAGCCTTGACCCTGCTAAACAGCCAAGTGTCGTTAATTGTATTTTGTGGGGAAACACCGGAGTCGACCTTTACGGATGCTCCGCTACGTACTCTGACATCGAAGACGGCAACGCCGGTGAAGGCAACATCTCAGAAGATCCCGGATTTGTACGTGGAGACAGCGACAATTACCGTTTGAGACCGGGATCACCATGTATTGATTCCGCTTCTCCCGGCGGCCCCACAACTGATATTGAAGGGCGAAACAGGCCCAGCGGAAGCGGGTATGATATGGGGGCATACGAGTTTCGGCCGACAAGCAATGCCCCGATAATTATGTTGCTGCTTTCTGAGGACAAGCAGTAAATTCCTTGCACCGGCCCACCGGTGAAAGCCAAACGCCAAACCACGGAGCTGATGTCTGAGCGGTGTCCCCTCCTTCGCGGTACCGGACATCGCCGATCCGACAAACCCTAAAATGTTTCTTTCAGCAATTAGTCAAATAAAAGCAGCATATTAATTGGCGCGCCTTGTGCGCCGCCTCCCTTCAGATCGAAAATGTACGCCGCCCCCTCATCATTGTGGGTGGTGTCATATCCTGGCGCACCAACAATGGCATTGTTACCGGAAACGGAAATCGTTGTAGTGGAATTATAGAAATAGCCGAAATTGTCCCCGGATTCAGTGTCGCTGCCGGTTAATTTTTTCTTGTATGACCAGGTTGTGTCTTTTAACTGGTATACATAAACACTGCCGGCCGGGTCGTCACCGCCCGCACCCACAAGAAGGGTGGCGCCATCGATTGAAACAGTACTTCCGAATTGGTCGTAATCCGCCGCATCGCTGGGTGTCAGCGTATCCGACAGGTTCCATACTCCGGTCCCGTCACGCAGATAGATGTACACGGCGCCGCGCCACGTACCGCCATTTGCCACCCTGGGGGCCCCCACTACGGCCCAGTCGCCGTAAATGCCGACCGCATGGCCGAATTGATCCCCGTTGGTAGCACCGTCCTTGGTGCCGACGGCAGTCCAGGTAGCCACTGTGCCGCCCTGTTCATAGATATAGGCGGTGCCGGCATGACCGTTCTGGTTGTAATCGGCCCCCACAATGGCCCTGATCGGCGATGCGGAGTCGTCGATGTCAACCGAGACGCCAAAGGCCGCATACTCTGGGTAACCGGTGAAGGTTTTAACCGTGCCCCAGTTGTCGGACCCACCCTGATTGCGATAGTAGATGAACGCGGCCCCGTTCCAGTCGGTGCCGTAGTTTCTCTCCCCGACAATCAGGTAGTCGCCGCTTATGGCGCACGCATATCCATAGTGTTTGCTCTCCTGAGCGTGGCCGTACACCCATTTTTTCACTCCCCAGTTATCTGTTCCACCCTCATTTTGATAATAGATGGCACATGCGCCATATTCCGCATTCCAGTTCTGAGTCAGCGCGGTTTCCCCTGAGCACATCACGCAGGTATCACCGTCCATAGCGACCGCATATCCCAAATGGTCATTTCTTCCGTAGGGATCGTACCGGGGATTGGAGTCGGTCAACTGGGTCAACATTCCCCAGTTGCCTGTGCCTCCCTGATCCCTTTTAAAAATCCATCCCGATCCCCAGTCCATGTCGTCGTAATCTTCCTCATCGGCGATTACGTCGGGATCCCAGTTCGGAGCGCTGACGATGGCATAGTCACCGGAAATGGCGACTGCCGCACCGAACCCATCATCATAATGCGATCCGTCATCAATATTGTAATAGTTGATCCCGGGCAGGGTCAGTATTTTCTCCCCGGCATACACTGTACCATGACTCGACAGGCATACCAGGAAACATATCAATGTCGCAAACAGTGAACGGGAAAAGATTTTTTCCATGATTACCCTCCCTGTAATAAAAAAATTACCTTTGGAAGCAACCCTATTTTTCAATAGAGGGGAAAACAATACAATCGTGAGGCAAGTAAATTACCCTTAATAACAACCCTTTTGGCGGGAAGTATAGGTAGAATTGACCCGATATGTCAAGCCGAATATCGATTCCGAATTGCCTCATATTAAATGTTACCGAAGGAGGTGAATAAAAAGGATCGTTGACTCATAATTCGATGTTACCGAACATCGACTTCCAAAAGGAGGGATAATCATGAGTCCTCGGTCCAAACAAGA
>JAQULO010000096.1 GCA_028718565.1 Syntrophales bacterium
CATGTCGAGGAGATCATATTTCAGGACGGCAAAGGCGAGGATTATCGCCGGGACAAAATTGAAGTTGCCCATCGGGTAGACATCATATCCGCTGATGGGGAAAATATTCAGCAGAATAAGGAGCCCGCTCAGGCCGAACCCGACAAGCATATATTGTATCCTGTTCCTCTCGCGGTTTACTTCCGCCCGCTTCACCCCCAGAAGAAGGGTCGTGATACAATACAACACGGCTATCCCCCCCACCGCTGAAAAAATGAGGTACATCGGCCCCGCCGCAGCGATCTTCCCGAAGGAGAAATGGCGCAGTCCGCTGATGAAATATTCGGTCTGGGTGAAGGGTAGGAGAGCGATACTGAAGAGGTACGCACTTATCTCAAGCCATCTCCTCTCCGTTATGCCGAGAAATGAGTGCACTAACTGAATATACACCGGTATAACAAAGACAAAAAACAGGTAGGCTAGCCGGTCAAGCCTGAGGGCAAGCGCCTCATCATTGAGAAAGGATACCAGTGCGATATCAAGGTCAATCAGGGCGCCGAGGAGGCACATGCAGGCAAAGAAGGTGTTGGTGGGAGTTTTCCTCGCCCGGAGAATGGAGAAAAGGGCCAGGAAGGAAAAGACAAGGAACCCGGTCACAGGGAGGAAAAGGTAGGAATATGATTTCCATAGAAGGTACCGAGACACAGTCGTCGCCCTCCTCCCCCGGTTACCGGCAACTATTCACGTCTCCAGAAATCTGGTGGATCGGCCCCCGGTCTTATCCCATCACGAAGTACCGCATATATTCCAACGCCAATTCTGAGCGCTGCTCTTTTCCCCGATTCTGTGTCCTGTCCTCTACCTCTGCGGAGTTATACCGTGTCGACTAAAACACAAATACGGCCGCCGCTACAACCGACGTATGGACACCGTTTTTTACTATTGCCGATTGTGTAACGTTTCTCGTCCGTACTATCTTTCCGCTGATCTTGAAGATCTCTTCCTTTTCATCCCAGCTTGCATCCACATCAAAATCTATACCGAGTGTTGAGGCAAGCATGGCTGCCGCGAGGTCCTCCGCGTAGTCTCCCGTTTCCACCGATGTTTTTCCAAACGCATGGTGCTCGCTTATATACCCATACGCGTTTCTGTCGGCAGGGATAGCGCATCCGACGGACGCCGCAATCAGCCTTCTCGGCTCGTTGTTGCAATTGCGGCTCATAACACAGTAGGTTATGTCGCCTGGATTCAGTTCCTTCAAGCCTTTTTCACGCGATATTACCTTGCAGCCGGGCGGAAAAATACTCGAAACCATTACCAGATTGCATTTCTCTATCCCGGCATTCCTCAGAGCCAGCTCAAAGGAATGGAGCTCTGATTTATGGGAACCGACCCCCTTGGTAAAAAAAATCTTCTTAGGTACCTGATTGCTCAAGAAGGTGTCTCCTTTCTATAAAAAATAATACCGCATCTATGAATCCACCCGATTGATATATCCCATGATTCGGTATACAAGCTTTGCCGCCGTGAAATCAGGGGCAACCATTCCGGGGATCGGACACAGTTCAACAAGATCAAACCCGCGAATCGTACAAATCTCTGAAACTCCCCTGATCAGATGGATCAGATCATTCCATAGGATGCCGCCGGGCTCCGGCGTTCCTGTAGCCGGCATAATCGACGGATCCAGGACATCAAGATCGAGGGTGATGTATATATCCTTCGACAGATTCTCGCAAATCTTTTTTACCGGATCCGGATCATTTATTACAAAATCCGGAGAAAATGTCTTGACCATCTTCTCCTCAATAAAACGGGCCTCCTCCACGCTCATGCTTCTGATCCCGACCTGTACCAGCGGACAGATCTCAAATATCCTTCTACCGACGGACGCGTGACTGAACGACGAATTCTGGTACGAATCTCTAAGGTCTGCGTGCGCGTCGAGTTGGAGCACCGACAGTGAGGGGTACCGTTCCTTCGCGGCCTGAACCGCTCCTATGGTCACGCTGTGTTCCCCCCCCAGGACAACCGGGATCTTACCGGAGGAAAAGACTTTTTTCACCTCAGCGCGAACGACAGTTGCCATCACTTCCGGGCCACGCGCATCTACCTCGAGGGGAGCTGTGGTGTGGATACCTGCAATATATGTCTCCACGCCCAGTTCCTCATCGTACAGTTCCATATTGGACGACGCCTCCAAGATGGCCGCGGGGCCCTTTCTTGATCCGGCCTGATAGGTGGAAGTCAAGTCATAGGGTACAGGAATCACCACAAATTTAGCCTCTTCAAAGCACTGGTTTTCCGCGTCTACTCCGCCAAAGTTCATAGTCTGCTCCATACTATCCAGATACCAGGGGAAAGAATCAATCCGAGGGAATACCGCTCTTCATCATAAATTCTCCGTCGTCATACAGGAGATAAGAATAATGGCGTATCCAATCACCCAGAATGGCGACGGTCCTTACCCTGTCATGCACTACATGCTGCTCAAACCGGGGAGAATGGAAGTGCCCCAGTATCACCGCATCGGCCCCCTCTTCAAACTTCTCCATGGCAAACATATTGATCTTGCCGACAAGCCCATTAGATGAGGGGCCTTCACAGCTTCTGCTCATTCCTGAGATCACCCGGGAAATAGCCCACAGTAATGGAGGAGGCACCTTCTTCTGTGTCTTGTAAATCAAGTCACTCCTGAGCAGCCTCCGCAGAGCGAGGTACGCCTTGTTGGGAGTATTCACCGTATCGCCATGAGACAGAAACAGCCTCTTCCCATCCATATCGATTGCGGCCCCTTCTGAAAAAACCCGTATACCGTATGGCTCAAAATAATCACTCAGAAAGTAATCATGGTTGCCCTCAAAGAACGAGATGCCCGTCCCCGCCCTGTGGATCTCCAGTAATTTTTCAACAACATCGGAAAAGCCGGTATACACGCCGTTTTTACCGGCGACCCAGAAGTCAAAGAAGTCCCCGAGGATAAAAAGCTCGTCCGTGCCGCCCCGTATGGAATTGAGAAAACGCATCAGGTATCGGTACCCGTCAGAGTTGCTGCCATCCAGATGGGCATCGGCGATAAACACGGCTTTCATAATCCTCGCCTTTTCATTTATCTCCCTGTAGCTTTTTTGACAAGGGACTCCGAGTTTCCGAGCATCAGCCCTATCTCGTCTCCGCTCATCCCGGCCCCTTTCGCGATCATAACCGCCATGTTCCTGTCCACGAGGTCCCGGGGTGCGTGGGTATCGGTATTGAGGACCAGTTTTGCGCCAAACCTGCGCGCAAGCGCGGCTACACGACCATTGCCCAGGCTGTGTCCCTGACGCGCGGATATTTCCAGGAACACGGAACTGCCCGCAGCGAGCTGTGCCTCTTCTTCGGTAAGCAATCCGGGATGTGCGAGTATGTCGATCGGCGCCTCAAGGGCGGCGCGGTTCGTCCCCGGCATAACCGGTTCCACAATAGTTTCCCCGTGGACAACGATGATCTTCGCGCCCAGTGCCCGTGCCTCATCAGCAAGGGACGAGATATGGTCCGGGTGGACATGCGTAAGCTCTATGCCCGGGATAGCCTGTATGGGACAGACCTCCGATATCTTCTCGCAAACCTTTACAATCCTGGGAACAATAAAATCCAGATTTGAATGGTCGGCATGGTCGGTTATTGCAATCGCTCGGTATCCCTTTGCAACCGCCCTCCGTGCAAGCTCCGAGGGAACCAGTTCGCCATCACTGAAGATAGAATGCGTGTGCAAATCAATCATGGACAACCCCTTCAAAAGGTATATTGTTTACAGTGCCGCACATGCTCCGTCCTGTCTCGACCCGTTTAGCAGATTTAAAAATCAAGGTCAATCCAAGAAACATTGAAGCAAATCTGATTTGCTGTTATACGTCCCTAATTACACCAACCCTAATCGAAAGACAAAAGATGCACCGGATAGTAAACAGATACATCTTACGGGAGATCTCCATCCCCTTTTTCATGATCCTCTTCGTGCTAACCTTTGCCCTCCTGATGGGCAGGATCCTTCAACTTATGGATCTCATGATAAACAGGGGAATAGACGTTACCGATGTAGCAAAGCTTATCCTTTATCTGATACCCTCTTTTCTCACTATTACGATTCCCGTATCACTCCTCATCTCCATACTCGTAGGTCTGGGACGGCTCTCGCGCGACAACGAAATCATTGTGCTGAAGTCATCGGGCCTGAGTCTGTATCAACTTATGCCGTCTGTCGCATTCGCCTCTCTGTGCGCCTTTTTTATAACCGCAGTTGCTGGATTTTTTCTCGTTCCGTACGGCAACTTTGCGACCAAAAATCTCCTGTTTGACATAGCTCGACAGAAGGCAAGTATCGGCATCAAAGAAAGGATCTTCAACGGCGACTTCGCCGGCCTTGTCCTGTACGTAGAAGAGCTCCCCCCGCAGGAAGATTACATGAGGGGCGTGTTTATCTCCGACAATCGTACGTTGAGGGAACCGACCACGATAATCGCACAGAGGGGATATTTTATCTCCGATCGGGATTCCATGCGGGTGACTCTTAGATTGCAAGATGGGAGCATTCACACAGCAGATACGGATGCGGCAATTTATAAGAAGATAGACTTCAGTTCCTATGACATAAACCTCGACCTGTCGGCATCGCTCGGAAACGAGAGCAGTACCGTCACAAAGGACAGCAAGGAGATGTCACTTCCCGAGCTGATCAAAAGGAGCCAAAACCCCGGCCTCAAAGAAACGGACATGAAGGAGTTCATTATTGAAATCCACAAGAAGTTCACGCTGCCCTTTGCCTGTATCGTCTTCGGCATCATCGGGGTTCCACTAGGTATCTCAAAACATCGAAGTGGAAAGTCACGGGGGTTTGTCATAGGTCTTATCGTTATCATGATCTACTACGTCCTCCAGATCGGCGGGGAGGCGCTGGGCGAAACCGGCATGCTTTCCCCGGCAATAGGCGCATGGATATCAAATACAATATTGGGGGTCGTAGGTGTATACTTACTGATCACGACTGCGAAGGAAACCCCCCTTATCCCTGACTCAATTCTGAACTTCAGGGTGCGGACACGGATATGACTATTCTCGACAGATATATTCTGAAAGAATTTGTAAAGATATTCGCGCTGATCCTCGTCTCTCTTGCGGGACTGTACCTGATCGTAGATTTCTTTGAACGGATACGGATGTTTTTGAGCAATCACGCCTCCCCGGGTCAGATGGCGTCCTATTTTCTCCTGACCCTGCCCATGATACTATCTCAAATGATGCCGATCACCGTCCTGCTGAGCACCCTCCTGTCGTTCGGAATACTGTCGAAGAACTGCGAGATAACGGCCATGAAGGCAAACGGCCTGAGCCTCTATCGTATATCGCTCCCGGTTATCTTGACCTCCCTTGCGATCTGTATAGCAACGTTTTTCTTGAGTGAGTTTGTAACGCCATACACAAACCAGATGGCCAAGTATGTCAAACTTATCGAAGTGCAGAAGCGAGAAAAACTGGGCAGCTTCAGGCAGAACGAGATATGGTACAGGGGAGAGAAGGGGATTTACAACTTTTCCATGTTCGATCCCCTGACAAACACCCTGAAGGGGATACGAATCCATTTCCTTGACCGCGGGATGAACCTCTATCAGAGAATTGACGCAAAGGAGGCGGTCTGGAAAGACGGCGGGTGGTTATTCGAAGATCTGCTCGTAACAACCTTTAACCAAGACGGAGTCCCTTCAGTCGAAAAGATACCATCACAGGTTATCGCCCTTTCGGAAAAACCTTCGGATTTTAGTGCCGTCCAGAAGGACACCGAAGAGATGAGCCTCCTGGAACTAAGCAGGTTTACGAAAAAGTTACGCTCGGAAGGATATGACACCATTCAGTACCAAACGGATATGCACGGTAAAATCGCTTTTCCGTTGGTAAGCGTGATCCTTGCAGTACTGGGTGTCTCCTTTTCGCTGAAATCGGAAAGGAGTGGAGGTGTCGCGCAGAGTATCGGACTTGGGATCGTTATAGGGTTCTCATACTGGATCGTCTTTGCCTTCGCCATATCCCTGGGCCGAGCCGGGACCATACCACCGGTTATGGCGGCATGGTCCGCAAACTTACTATTCGGCCTCGCAGCCACAATCATGTTTATGCGTGTAAAGACGTAAGAATTGAAATCGAAGCCAGGTTTTTATGTTCCCATCTCCCAGGAGTTGAGATATTTCTCCTGTTCGGGAGTCAGGGTATCTATCCGGACATTCAGCGATTCCAGTTTCAAGCGT
Organism: Syntrophales bacterium; assembly: GCA_028718565.1. Lineage (GTDB taxonomy): Bacteria > Desulfobacterota > Syntrophia > Syntrophales > UBA2210 > UBA6078. The sequence goes on from JAQULO010000096.1 coordinate 6,258, forward strand.
GCGATCTCTTTGTCTATATCTTCAGGAACACTGTAGACCTTGGTATCCAGCTCGCTTGCATGTTGTACCAGGTACTCGGCAGCGAGAGCCTGATTGGCAAAGCTCATATCCATGACGCTTGAGGGATGTCCTTCGGCGGCGGCAAGGTTGATCAGCCGCCCCTCCCCCAGGATATAGATGCGCTTTCCGTCCCCCAGCGTGTATTCATCGATAAACTTCCGTATCCGTCCGGTATATTCGGAAACTTTCTTGAGGCCCTCTATATCCAGTTCCACGTTGAAGTGGCCTGAGTTGGACACGATAGCTCCATCCTTCATATTCAGAAAATGCTCCGCACGGATAACATTGATATCCCCGGTCAGGGTACAGAAGAAATCCCCCTGTTCGGCCGCCTCGGCGATAGGCATGACCCGGTAGCCGTCCATGACCGCCTCCAGAGCACGAAGGGGGTCAACCTCCGTTACAATAACGTTGGCACCCATTCCGGACGCCCTCATGGCAAGGCCCCTCGAGCACCATCCGTACCCGCAGACAACAAAGGCAGAGCCCGCTATCAGCCTGTTGGTCGCTCGTATGATCCCATCCAGGGTGCTCTGTCCCGTGCCGTACCGGTTGTCGAACAGGTGCTTTGTGTTTGCGTCATTCACCGCTATCAGAGGAAACTTCAGAACCCCCTCATTTGCCATGGATTTCAGGCGTATCACACCGGTGGTTGTTTCTTCCGTTCCCCCGATAATGTCGGCTATCAGATCCGGGCGGTTTGCATGTATCGTGGATACGAGATCGGCGCCGTCGTCCATCGTTATCATCGGCTTCGTATCCAGGACCGAGTTGATGTGACGATAATAGGTATCGGTATCCTCCGCGTTGATCGCATGAACCGCCATATCCTGGTACTTTACCAGATAGGCGGCGACGTAGTCCTGCGTGCTCAGAGGATTAGATGCGCACAGGGAAAGCTCGGCGCCACCCGCTTTTAGTGTTTCCATGAGGCTGGCCGTCTCTGTCGTGACATGAAGGCATGCGCCCAGTCTGATACCCTTCAGCGGTTTCTCTTTTGCAAATCGCGCCTTGATGCTGTTTAAGACGGGCATGCTCTTATTCGCCCAGTCAACACTCGATTTTCCCTCTTCCGCCAGTTGTATATCTCTGATGTGGTAATCCATTGTTCCTCCTGAATGCTCTTTTCCGCGTCTCTGTGCGAAAGATATATACTGATGCTAATTTCCAAAAAAGCCGTGGAAATCAACGGTTCTTATTAAAGTACACCGCCCCCGATTCCTACTTTTTGTCCCCTGCCTCTTTCTTCAGCTTCTCCGCCATATCCGTCTTCTCCCACGGATAATCCCCCATGAAAAAGGTCTTCGATATCTTTCGATAAATATCCCCACTGAGCAGATCGAAGCGCTCTATCATTCCCTTGGGGGTAAGATCAAAGATCTTTTCCACGATGCCGGAAAGCTTTTCATCGGGGATACTACCCGTATTGAAGGTATTGACATAAATGGACATGGGCTTTGCAATGCCTATGGCGTAGGCCAGCTGTACGGAACAACGTGTCGCGAGGCCCGATGCCACAAGGTTCTTGGCCACGTAGCGCGCTCCGAACACAGCCGAG
>JAQULO010000097.1 GCA_028718565.1 Syntrophales bacterium
CCCCTTTTTCCAGGGCCTTGAGGTTCCTGCTCCCGGCCAGGGCGATTACTTCCCCGCCCTGGTTCCCTACGAGCGCATCCAGAAGGGGTGCGATATGGGCAGGTCTCTTATCCAAAAGCCGCTCGCGGGGCCACGAAAGCTGCCGGAGCAACACTTTGAACTGCACCGTTTTGTGAATCATGATGGCAACCAACATAACGGAACAGAGGGCAATAGGCCACATCAACGCCCCCCCTTTTATGAACAAATCAACCATTTTTTACCTCAATTCAAATCGTACCGGTAGTACCGCCCTACAGGTAACGGGCTTGCCGTTCCTTCGGGCACTGATGAAAGTAGACTGTTTCATTGCCCGTACGCTTTCCTCATCGAATCCGTATCCGGCTCCCTTGACGACCTCCAGGCACCCAAGAACCCCTTTTTCATCTATGGTCAGCATCAGGATAACCGTTCCGCTTTTATGTAATTTCTTCGCCCTCCTCGGGTACAGGGGAAGTACCCGCTTAAGGAATTGCGGCCCTTCCGAGGAACCAAATGACATTTCCAACGGTGCCTGTTCCTCAGACATCTGCAGAATTTCCGGTCCGGCAGCAACAAAACTTTCAACAGGCTCCGGACGATGAACCACGATTTCCTCTAATTTTGGTTCTACCAAGGCCGGTTCCTCGATCCGCGGTGTTTCCGGCGTCTTCTCCTGAACCGGTTTTATTTCAGGGGGTTTCTCAACGGGTTCGGGCCTTATTCTTACAACACGTTCCGGTTTCTTTTTTTCAGGTGGTATTGCCTTTGGCATCACAGCAGATAAGCGGGGAGTGTTCACCTTTTCGGTAATAATCCACCTGACGTCTCCTATGCGAATGTCTGTTGTCATCCTTACCGGGATTATCATAATTGCCACATGAAAAAAAAAGGCAATAACAAGACATTGCCAAAATTTCATAACACCGAGTAACCCTTACTTAAAACAGTTGGGTTCGGTGACCGAAGAGTATCCGGCCATCGAACCCTCAAATGCAACTCACCCGCACTTGCAGGACAGGCGGCTTAACCGTCTGCTAGAACTTTGCCGTCAGACCTACCCACAGCTCCCTGCCGTGTCCCGGCCAGCCCCACTCCTGTTCATAATCATCGTCGAACAGATTATTGGCAGAGGCATAGGCCTCAAGGTATTCCGTGACCGGTTGAGTGATTCTCACATTGAAAAGCCAGTAGTTATCCGCTTCAAGTTCAGGATCAGTTGGATTGCTTGCCGTAGGAAGCTGGGAATAAGTTTTGGCCATATACATGCTCGTAACATTCAGTCTCGTCTTGACGGACGGAACAATATACTGAACACCCAGGTCTATCTTGCTCTCTGGAACGCCAGTGACATTGTCGGTCACACGGTTATCGCTTTTGTCTCTGGCATTATTGTACGTATACGCTACCTTGAAAGTAAGATCCTTTGTCAGATAGGCCTCAGATACTATTTCGAAACCCGACATGGCAATCTCGTCATAATTCATATAATCGCTATCCCGGTCGGGACGACTTATCCGGTCACTGACATCGTGGTGAAAGAGCGCAAACTCCACATTGAGCATATCGAAGAACGGGCGTAAGACACCGACGGTATAGTTAATACTTTTTTCTTCCTGAAGATCGGGGTTACCGGACTTGCTGGAATAAAGCTCATTAAGCGTGGGAAAGCGTGTTTTATGAGCCACTGAGGCAAAGAGCTTCGTAGCATCTCTCAGATTATAGACGATCCCAACCATTGGATTAAGGGACTCCTTCACGCCCGGTTCGGCGAGGTCTTCCTGACTGGTCAAGTCCCCTGTTGCCTTGTCGGTATTGTTTGTCTGAGCCTTGACCACATCAAACCAATCGTAGCTGACACCCGCCACCACGGAGAGGTTGGTGCCAGCCCTAAATTCGTTTTCGAAACCCACCGACCCGGTATTCGCTTTTGCTTCCTGGAATGGAAGATATTCGTCGTCGCGGCTCTTGTGTGAGTCCAGCTTGTAGTGGAAAGAAAACCTCAGTGTATCCCAGTCGATCGGCTTGTAGTCGGAAAACAAACTGACGCCGACACAATAGTCATCAAAGGTGCTTACTGCCATTTGGGAGTTATAAGTTGTATCTGTATATGAGATGTAATCGTCTTTATGCTCGTGATAGAACACCTTTGCCTTGAGCGTCAGTTGGTCGTTAATCGTCTGTCGTCCGCTTAAATCGACTCCGGTATCCTGGTACTCCGATCGAGCGAGATATGAAAAAGCGGGCCTGCTCGTAAAATGGGTCGGGTTCTCATAGATATTCAAGGGGAATCCCTTCTCACCCTCAGCAACGCGCAAACTGAAGTAATACTCGGAGTCGGGATTGGGCTCAACACCAAATCTCGCCCAGAAATCCGTACTTTTAGAATCGGAATTATTACGGAAGCCCCCATCTTCCAGTATCTCTTCCACCACTTGTTTCCCTTTTCCGTACGTTCCGACAACCGGATCAAAATCATCGGACATCTTCCAGCCATCACTCTCTTCTCTCACGATATTTAGTGAATAATCAAAGATACCTCTCTTCTCACTCAAAAATGCCGAACCCCTATGCGCATTTTTTTCTCCAAACTCCATATCAACGGATGCAGAAAGCTTTTCACCTGCTTTTTTTGTTACGATATTGATGACACCGGCCTCCGCATTTGCGCCATAAAGCACCGATGCTGCGCCCTTCGTTACAACAATCTTGGAAATGATGTCTGCCGGTATCTGGCTGAGATCCAATTTTCCATAATATGTCTCGTAGTAAGGAATACCGTCGATAAGGACCAGTATCTTATCCTGCTCAAAACCGTGTATCGAAATGTTAGTCTCGGCCTTTCTCCCCATTGTTACGGATAGCCCTGGCGCATACCTCAGGGCATCCGCGACCGTATGACTGTTCGTCGCCTTAACGTCTTCGGCTGTTATGACCGTCACTTGCGTGATATCCTCAACAGCCGGGTTTTCCTCACTGACCACAATTTCACCAAGGGTGTACACCTGAGAATCGGCCCAGAGAGGCGACGCACAAAGCAAAATGATACCTATGAGCAGTACCGCGAACGTAGATTTTGGTTTCACAACAAACTCCTCCTATTCATGAAATCAGGTAGACTATATCTAACGAGCGATTCTGCCTCTTATCACATAACACCCCACTGTCAAGACTCAATATTACTTTTTATCACTAATTGATACTTTTTATAGGTAATATTAACTTATAATTACTATTTGTAATCTATATTGACTTTAAGGGTGGTATCGACTATGAAGCACCGAGGTACGTGATAGTGATATTTCATCAGGAAAGGAGAAGTTGTATGAAAAAGAGCATTACATGGAGATGTGTTAGTATTTCGCTCGTTGCAGTGATTGTTTTTTTCGCTCCGGTTGTTGTGTCAGCTCAACCTGCGGGGAAAGTTGTCATGTTCCATGCCGGGAGTCTGTCAGTTCCCTTCGCCGCCATGGAAAAGGCCTTTGAGGCGAAGTACCCGAAGGTTGACCTCCTGCGCGAGACAGCCGGAAGCGTGAAGTGCGCAAGAATGGTCTCAGATCTGAAAAAACCGTGCGATATCGTGGCATCGGCCGACTATACGGTCATCGACAACCTTCTGATCCCTGGATTCGCGCAGTGGAACATCAGATTCGCCACGAATCAACTGGTCCTCTGTTACACGGACAAGAGCAGATATGCTGGCGAGGTCAATGTCGGTAACTGGCACGAAATCCTCCAGAGAAAAGGCGTTGTATGGGGGCACTCCGACCCGAATATCGACCCCTGCGGTTACCGGTCGCTTATGGTCATGCAGCTTGCCGAGAAGGCCCTCGGTAAACCCGGCCTCTACGGAAGACTGCTTGCCAACAGACCCGAAGAAAACGTCCGGCCCAAATCGGTGGAACTGATTTCACTCCTCCAGACCGGTAACATGGATTATGCCTGGGAATATCTCTCCGTGGCCGTACAGCACGGGCTGAAATATATCGTTCTCCCCAACGAAATAAATTTGGGCAACTACAAATACGACCCTATATACGAAAAGGCGGTCGTCAAGGTAACCGACACGAAGCCGGGAACTTTCAAGATGCTGAGGGGAAGCTCGTGCACCTATGGCGTGACCATCGTAAAAGACGCACCGAATCCGGAGGCCGCCGTCGCCTTCCTCCAGTATATGCTTGATCCGGAAGGGGGACTGAAGGTACTCAAAGATATGGGGCAGCCCCCCTTCATCCCCTGCAGGGTTCCTACTGAGGAGATGAAAGCGAACCTCCCGGCCGGGCTTCAGGGTCTGACCGTTGTGAAAGATTAGAAAGCGTGGGCAAGATAACAAAGAAGGAACCGTTTTTCTGGATCGCTGTTTCGTGCGGGCTCGTCATTATGCTCCTTATCCTTCTCCCCCTGATACAGATGCTGACGGCTCCTTCCTTCTCGATACTCAAGGAAACTATACAGGACAAAGATGTCGTGCGGTCAATCTGGCTGAGTGTATATACAGCCGGGTTGGCCGCCACCATTTCTTTTCTCTTCGGCACGCCCCTTGCGTACGTTCTGGCGAGGAGCTGCTTCAGGGGAAAACACCTCATAGAAAGCATCATTGATCTCCCTATCGTCATCCCCCACCCCGTCGTGGGCATTGCGATCCTCAGCGTGGCGGGGAGGGGGCACTGGCTCGGACAACTCTTCAGTGAACTCGGAATCAGGATCATGGGGAGTGTAACAGGGATCGTCGTTGTCCTCACCTTTGTGGGTCTCCCCTTCTACGTCAATGCCGTAAAAACCGGATTTGAAGGCATCTCCCCCCGGCTCGAAAACGTATCGCGCAGTCTGGGGGCCTCCATGTTCAGCACCTTTTGCAGGGTCACCTTCCCCCTCGCACGGCGCAGCATGCTGATCGGCATCATCATGTGCAGCGCCCGCGCCATAAGCGAGTTCGGGGCGGTTGTCATAATCGCCTATCACCCGATGATTGCACCCGTCCTGCTGTACGAACGCTTTGAGAGTTACGGCCTCAAGTACTCCCAGCCTGTAGCGGTGTGGCTCGTGTCCATCTGCCTTGCCCTCTTTTTGATCTTGCGGATACTTACACTAAGGAACACAAAGAACTCATGATCAGCATAGACAATGTCAGCATTCAACTGGGGAAATTTGGCCTCAGGGACATCAATATCACGATAGAAAAGAATGAGTTTTTCATACTGATGGGCCCCACGGGAGCAGGAAAAACGGTGCTGCTCGAAGCAATTGCAGGGCTCATAAGAGTCGATAGCGGGCATATACATGTCAACGGTAGAAATATAACCAAATTCCCGCCGGAGAAGAGAGGAATCAGTATCGTCTACCAGGACTATTCGCTCTTCCCTCACCTGACGGTACGCGACAATATCACCTATGGCCTCCATTTCCATAAGGTAGCCGGGAACGAGGCAAAAAAACGCTTTGATCGCCTGGTGGAAGAGTTGAATCTATCTCACCTCTTACAACGCCTTCCAACGAACCTGAGCGGGGGTGAAAACCAGCGCATCGCCCTGGCACGGGCACTGATCGTCAGTCCTAAGGTGCTCCTCCTTGATGAGCCCCTGTCCGCACTGGACCCCGGATTCAGGGAGGGGTTGCGAAAGCGTCTTAAAAGTCTTCACGAAAGCACAAATGTCACATTCCTCATGGTAACCCACGATTTTTCCGAAGCACTTTCACTTGCAGACAGGGCCGCTGTAATGGATGGGGGGGAGATCAAACAGGTCGGAAAAATGAAAGAGATATTTCAGAGACCCAATTCCGCCTTCGTGGCCGATTTTGTCGGCATGAAAAATCTCTTTACGGCCCGGTTCTGCGACACAAAGGCCGTCATAGAGGATCTGGAGATCGAACTGGGAAGACCCCCTGAAAACGGTCACGGACATATAGCGATACGGCCTGAGGATGTCGTAATCAGCAGGGAGAAGTTGTCCTCCAGTATGAGAAATTCCTTCATGGGGAGGGTTGCGGAAATCATGGATCAGGGGTTGTGCTATGAAGTGAGCATCGCCGTTAAAGATGTCCTCTTCAAGTCACTGATCACAAAAAGCTCTCTCTTCGACCTGGAGGTCCGAGAAGGTTCAGATATATATCTCTCCTTCAAATCAATGGCCATGCACACTTTTTAGTGGACCCGCTGTAGGACTGACTGAGTACTACCAAATATCTCCATGGGTTCCCGACGGCTTGCTCTAATTTACTGGCAAAAGGGACGGTTCTATGAAAAGCCACTGGCAGCAGGAAATGTCGGGTTTTTAATCTTGAGGAACCACCACAAATCCCTAAGAAGAACACTTGGACACATCTTTTCTCCGTCGTCAATGCCATGTCCCACACATTGTGATCAATATCTCATTGATATACAAAGCAGTTCTTCTTATAATCCCTCCCGTCACAAACAATGTCGTGTCAAAAAAATAAATCAGAGAAAGGTCTGCGTTCATGGAAAGCTTGCTGATCGGTAAGAATCCGAGGCTGGAGGCGATCCGGGAGGGTACTGCCCCGCGGTGTGTCGTGATTGCACATCCCCATCCTCTTCATGGAGGTGATATGTATAATAACGTCGTTGTAGCGGCCAGGGAGGCAGCCCTGGCTCAGGGGTTTTCCTCTCTCCGCTTCAATTTCCGGGGGGTCGGACTGAGCGAAGGCTCTCATGACCAGGGACGGGGGGAAGTCCAGGATTTGGAGGCCGCGTTGGCGGAAGTGGGCCCGGACCCTATTCTCATAGCTTACTCTTTTGGGGCATGGGTTGCATCGACACTGCTGGCGAAGGGACTGCTCTCTGGAATCCTCATTGCGCCGCCCACGGGGGGGCTTAACTTCCCCGATCTTAAGGGTCGCGATATCCGGGTCGTCGTAGGGTCCAACGACCAATTCTGTGATCAAAAGGTGTTGAAAGACAAAGTTGATCCGGTGAGAATTACGATTGTGGGTGGCATCGACCACTTCTGGTTCGGCCATGAGAAAGTGCTGCGGTCCTATCTGGACGGATTTCTTATAGACTTTAAAGGTGATCAACCTGTCGGTGGGTGAACGGATAGTGGAGATGACGACAAATATGCTTTTCTTTTCGTGTCCGCTCTGTCTATATTATCAACATCATGGAGCACCCCACTGTTATCGCTCCGGCAATTAAACATGGCAATGCCATTTAGGATAAACGTGGAAGTTGGCTCCCGCGGAACCCTTGGATTCTCGCCTGCGCAGGAATGACGCCGTTGGCATATATTGCCGCCGGAGCAATAATAGGCGAGGAAAAACCCGGGGCGGAACAAAAATCCAAAATGTTGGATAAGTCCGAAAATGGAGGAGGTCGTTTTGGGACAGCCATACTTCTAAGTCATTATTGTTAAGCAATTTAAGCAACATACTATAATGGCATATCTATTGCTGTCTCAAGCACAGGTTGAGGAATGGATAGTCGCGGGTGAATAATAACACCGGATTAAGTCATTGTGCTCATGGTGGATAATGTCCTTGGTTTTTTCTTTCAGCTCCATACGAATAGCCCTCATTTCTGATTTGATATCTTGTTTGATATGTGAATATATAAACGTCAGAGTGTGGAATGATTGGAGTAGATTGAGGCTGGTTTGAGAGGTTCGCTTTTGGTATATGAAACCATAATGTTGTGGCAGATCGTAGGCGCGTGGATAAGGCGTGCAGAAATGGAGGTGTATGTTGGCTGGAATTATTAGATACGGAAGCTAT
>JAQULO010000098.1 GCA_028718565.1 Syntrophales bacterium
TGTATCTGGAGACTCTACGGAGAAGCCCTTCTGAACATGGAACGGCAGAAAAAAGAACGACGATAACGGATGCCTGGATAATCAACACAAAGCCCCCGCCTTCTCAAAAGACGGGGGCTTTGTCGTCTCAGAACTCTCAACGAATAAACATTTGTAACGACCGGCTGAATATGCTACTGAAGCCCCGTAGGTGGGTTTCCCTTGCAGGGCAGAACAGTCTAACCGTTACCCGCAGATCATGAAGAACGCCGCTGGAATCATCTGCATAGCGCTATTCTTACTTGCCGTCGTCTGTTTCATCGGTTGCCGGGCATTGGCATCCGAACGTGTCATCGAGAAGATCAGATTCGAAAAAACATCCGCCACCAAAGAGAGGGTTTCCTTTAAGCTAAGCGGGTATTGTCCCCCCAGTGTCTTCGGGTTGGAAGGGGAAAAGGGGCGCTTGATATGTGATTTTTTCAACACAATGATGGAAAAGGATATTCCTCGCGCCATGACGACGGATGGAAACCTGATCCTCGGCATACGGGTCGGGCTCCATGCCGCTCCGAAACAGAAAGTCAGGGTTGTCATGGATCTAGCCCCACCGTTCGGTAAGGATTATGCTGTGGAACAGCATTTTTACGAAAACAATATATTTGTCGTTAGCGTACACCTCAAATGATGGCTCGTGTATCAAATGAGCGCAGCCCTCTGTTTCACATAAGCCTTTTCATGACCAGTCTTTCAATCTCCGCGGGGGTGAGTTCCACTGGGTTGTCTTTATTTCCCCGTCTTCTGAACAAATGCAGCGCAGTCCTCGCGGGCGACTGCGGTCGGGAGGGCAAACCTCTCTCTAGGGAACACCCGTGAAATGGCATGCCGGGCTGTTGCTCGCCCCTATTCCTATGTGAAAGAACAATTGTATAACCATTTGCATATACTGGGTGAGATCTTTTCCGAATCTGCATTTTCAACCTGTTTCCCGTTTGGCTTGGCCGACCGACTTTTTGCGCGGTCGTCATTTTGGGCCTTCCGAAAAGTATGCTTCTATGATAGTAGATACGACCCGTTCCCTTTGTGTAGTGAAAATTCTGCCGGGAGATTGCCTCGTGAGAAAAGGGTCTATACTGTTTTTCATGTCACTGTCTCTGCTTCTATGCGGGAACTTTTCCTTTGCCTATGTGCCGGATGTGCCGAAGCGGGTGGATATAGAGGCGGACAATCTTTCATATGACAGTAATTCCAAGACGTATCAGGCCAGCGGCAATGTAACCATTTCTTTTGAGGGCGGGTTCATTAGGGCCGATGATGTCATATTGGACAGGTTAAAGGATGAAGCGACGGCCGAGGGGCATGTATTCATAAAGAGCGGTGGGGACATCCTTGAAGGAGAGAGGGCGCGATTCAGTATTGCCAACGAGACGGGTGTCATATCCGATGGAAAGATGTTTCTTGACAAGAACCACCTCTACCTGCGAGGGGGAACCATTGAGAAGAGGGCCGATGCGACCTACTTTTTAAAGGAGGGACAGGCAACGACATGTGACGGTGAAGATCCCGACTGGATGTTTACCGGCAGCGAAGTAGAGGTTACCATTGACGGATATGGAACCCTTAAACAGGGGGCCTTCCAGGTGAAAGGCATCCCCGTTCTCTACCTCCCCTATCTTATATTCCCCGCCAAGACTACCCGGCAGACGGGCCTGTTGCCTCCCCGCATCGCCTATTCGAGCGACAAACTGGGATGGGATCTCGGGATTCCCTTTTACTGGGCGGTTTCAGAGAATGCCGACGCGACCTTTTATCAGCGCTACATGGATAAGAGGGGATTTCAGGAGGGGGCGGAGGTTCGGTACATTGTCGGTGAAGATTCGCATGGTACGCTGTATGCCGATTATCTCAATGACTCCATGGAGGTGTCAGAGGCCGAAGGGGATGCCGTTCTGCAAAGGGACTGGAAAGAAGATAATAAACGGTGGTCGTATTATCTGGATCACGAGACGACATTCAGCCCGGGCTTTTATCTGAAGACGGACATAAAAAGGGTATCTGACCGGTGGTATTTTAGGGATTTCGATTCATATAACTATTATACGGCTCATTACAGGGAGGATGACACCCGTGCATTTGGCGGTGTCTCGTTCGATGGCGACAAATCTCTGACCTCGTTGACCTCAACGGCTCGCCTCGTAAAGGACTGGAGCCTGTTTAACGCGACCGCCCTTGTAGAATATACGGACAATTTCCAGAGCTACTCCAATGATGAGACGCTGCAGAAGTATCCTGAGGTCACCTTTACCGGCTTGAAACAGCCCCTGTATAACTCCCCCGTTGATTTTGAGCTGGCATCATCGTACGGTCATTATTACCGGACCACGGGATACCGGGGGGATGCCTTCGATGTCTATCCGGTCTTTTCGTGGCCCCTGAGTTTCGGTGATTATCTGGAATGTACGCCAACCCTGGGGTTTAGAGAGACAACGTGGAAAAGCTCATACAGTGACTCTGCCGCGGATAATGAGGACAAAGATGGCAGTCGGGAACTGTACACTGTTGAGACGACCCTCTCCGGCGAGGCACACAGGGTCTTTGATGTAGGAGGAAAGGTCGTAGACAAGATATGGCACGGTATCAGGCCGGAGGTGACATACTCGTATATTCCGTACGTATATCAAGACGACAGGCCGGACTTCCTCAGCGAGGTAGTGGAGACAAACACCGTGACCTATTCGCTCATCAATACAATGATTGCCCGGATGAAAGATGAGGATGGGGGAGTTGCCTATAGGGAGTTTTTCAGGCTGAAGTTGAGCCAGGTTTACAATATCAAGGAAGCAAGAAGGGATGCCGACGGCTCTTTGCAGCCCAAGAGGCCGTTCGGCACTGTCACCTCGGAACTCGACTTCACTCCCTCTCGGTATCTCTCCCTTGATGCCGACGCACGGTTCAACGTCAATTCAGGTGAATGGGAAGGGATAAATTCCACCCTTGATATCAGCGACCAGCGCGGTGATTCCATGACCGCTGAATACCGGTACACACAATCTTCCGTGGAGGAGATCAACCTCTCTTTCAGGGGAAAGGCAACCGATACCCTTGATCTGATGTATGTTCTGAGGAAAGACGAACTCGGCGGCAAAACCCTTGAAACCACGTATGCGCTGGATTACCATAAACAGTGCTGGAGCGTGGAGCTCAGCTATACCGACTCCCCTGACGACAGGAGCTTTATGATGATCTTTTCCCTCTATGGCCTTGGAAAGGTGGGCAGAGTGGGGGGGAGAATGCCCGGACAGTAGATCAAAAAGTTTTTTGGATTTTTACTTGACAAATGTATTGTAATTACATATTCTCCCCCTCTTTGAGTTTCCGGATATAGGTGGATTTTTATGAAGACATATAGTGCCAAGAAAGAAGATGTTGCGAGGGACTGGTATCTTGTCGATGCGGATGGTAAGGTGCTGGGGAGGCTTGCGGTTGAGATAGCACGTCGCCTGAGAGGAAAACACAAACCCGTCTACACCCCGCATATCGATACCGGGGATTTTATAGTTGTTGTAAACGCGGAGAAGGTTTCTCTTACGGGCAATAAGCTTACCGATAAGACTTACTATCATCACTCCGGGTATCCCGGTGGGCTGAAGTCGACGACGGCGGACAAGCTTTTAGCTGAAAAACCCGAAGAGGTTTTGCGCGGTGCCGTCAAGGGGATGCTTCCGAAAAACAGTCTCGGAAGGCAGATGCTGAAGAAGCTTAAAGTATACAAGGGTGATAAGCACCCACATGAGGCCCAGATGGCCAGGTTACTGGAAGTGTAGGCCAGGAGAGAGAATATATGTCAGTGAAGAGTTATTATGCGACGGGGAAGAGAAAGACATCAATAGCGCGGGTGTGGATGAAAGAGGGGAACGGTGTTTTTGTCATCAACAAAAGGAATTTTGATGATTATTTCACTCTTGATATGTTAAAAAGACTGATCCAGCAGCCTCTCGACGTGACCGATAAAAAAGACAAGTTTGATTTTTATATCAATGTCAACGGAGGGGGAATTTCCGGTCAGGCGGGTGCGATCAGGCACGGAATATCCAAGGCCCTCGTGGGGTATGATGAAGAGCTAAAGTCCCTACTCAAGAAGGCCGGTTTTCTTACGAGAGATGCCCGCGTGAAGGAGAGAAAAAAATACGGCCAGCCCGGCGCCAGGAAGAAATTCCAGTATTCCAAGAGATAAGAAGAACAGGACACAAAGGGGGCCGAGGTGGCCCCCTTTTTTATTGGGAGGCGGGGTTATGGTGAAGGTTGGGATCTACGGGGCAAGCGGATACACCGGTCAGGAACTCCTGCGGTTGCTAATCGGACACCCCAACGCGGATGTCGTTGCCCTCACATCGAGGAAATTCAAGGGCATGCCGGTCTCAGAGGTCTATCCGGTATTTGCCGGCATGACGGATCTGAAATTTGTGGACTCGTCTCCCCAGCAGCTTGTGCCCTCCTGTGACGTTGTGTTTCTGGCCCTTCCACATGGGGAGGCTATGTTGGTGGTGCCGGAATTTGTTGCGGCCGGCGTAAAGGTTATAGACCTCAGCGCCGATTTCCGCCTGAGGGATGTCTCGGTATACGAGGCATGGTATACAAAACACACCGCTGTAGATCTGATGGAAAAGGCCGCCTACGGCCTCCCCGAGTTGTATCGGGATGATATCAAGGGTTCGAATCTTGTCGCCAATCCCGGCTGTTACCCCACGAGCATTATTCTGGGGCTCGCGCCTCTGCTGCGGGAGGGGTGCATTGACCTTTCATCGATCATAGCGGACTCAAAATCGGGTGTAAGCGGAGCGGGGCGTGACTTGCAGCTCGGCTCTCTCTTCTGTGAGGTGAATGAGGGGTTCAAGGCGTATAAGATAGGGTCGCACCGTCACACCCCGGAAATAGAACAGGAACTGGGGCGGCTCGCGAATACGGCTATAGCCATTTCCTTTACCCCCCACCTCGTGCCGGTAAACAGGGGTATCCTCAGTACGATGTATGCGGATCTCAACAAACGGGTATCTTCGGCTGAGGTTGTCGATATCTATCGGAAGTTTTACGATGGCGAGAAATTTGTACGGATATGCAAGGCGGGAGGCCTGCCGAATATCTCCTCAGTCAGGGGCTCCAATATTTGCGATATAGGGTGTGTCGTTGACGAACGTACCGGGCGGGTGATCATCGTATCCGTGATAGACAACCTGGTAAAGGGAGCATCGGGCCAGGCAGTCCAGAACATGAATCTCATGTGTGGACTGCCGGAGGGCGCCGGTCTCGACCACATATCGCTGTTCCCCTAAGGGCCCTGCGCAATACGTTCAAGACAGAACACAGGAGAGTGGCTGCCTTGAGGATGGGAAGGCTATCCCCATGAGTTTACGACTGTACAATACCCTAACAAAGAGAAGAGAAGAGTTTGTCCCTCTTGAGGAGGGCAAGGTCGGGCTCTACGTTTGCGGGATTACGGCATACGACGTGTGCCATATCGGACATGCCCGGTCTGCGGTAGTCTTCGACGTTATCTTCCGATATCTGAAATACAGGGGCTATGATGTCACCTATGTTAAGAATTTTACCGATGTCGATGACAAGATTATCGGGAAAGCAATTGCGGAGGGAACCGATATATCCGCCATATCCGAACGGTATATCAAGGAACACAATGAGGATATGGATCGTATTGGGGTCGCTCGGCCTACGGTAGCGCCCAAGGCGACCGAGAACATAAAGGGGATGATCCGGCTTATAGACACCCTGATGGACAAGGGGAGAGCCTACGTTGTCGATGGTGATGTTTATTATTCGGTTGAAAGCTTTGACGGATACGGCAAGCTGTCAGGGAGGGGCCTGGATGATATGATGGCCGGAGCCCGGATCGATATAGACGAAAAGAAGGGAAATCCCTTCGATTTTGTGCTCTGGAAGGCCAGCAAGGAGGGGGAGCCTTGGTGGAACAGTCCCTGGGGGAATGGCAGGCCGGGATGGCATATAGAATGCTCCGTCATGAGCCAGAGATTTCTGGGTGACAGCTTTGATATCCATGGCGGGGGTGAAGACCTTATCTTCCCGCACCACGAAAACGAGATAGCCCAATCGGAGGGTGCTACGGGGAAACCCTTTGCAAAGTACTGGATACACAATGGTTTCATAAAGATAGACAGTGAGAAGATGTCCAAATCCCTCGGGAATACCCTGACCATAAAAGAGGTGCTTGATTCCTACCACCCGGAGGTGATGAGATTTTTCATCCTTCAGAGGCACTATAAAAGCTATATAGATTTTTCGGATGCCTCCATGGCAGAGGCACGGGCGGGTATGGAGAGATTGTATGACACGCTGAAGGGTATAAAAGATGCTCTTGGCGCAGGAGTGGATTTCTCCGACACCTCTGAAAAAAACCTCTCCGGGGAAGATGAAGAGGTATTCAGGGCGGTGGAGATGCTCCCCGACAGATTCACAGAGGCCATGAATGATGATTTTAATACTCCGATGGCTCTGGGGTGTATATTTGACAGTATCCGCACCATAAACGGATATATTCCGAAAGGTTCCGTACCCACCAGGGAATCGCTCTTTGTCCTGAACTATGCCCGGGAACGTATCAGAGAGGTGGGGAAGGTATTGGGGCTGTTTCTGGAAGACCCCGATGAATATTTCGGAAAGGACAGGGAGCGGAAGGTCAGAAAGTCCGGTCTTGACGCGGCGGAGATACAGCGGTTGATCGATGAGAGGAAAAAGGCACGGCAGGCCAAAGACTGGGGCCGTGCCGATGAGCTGAGAGACCTCCTGGCATCTCAGGGGATTGTCCTCAAAGACACCCCCACCTCCACCACATGGAAGATCGGATAGTTGGCGCCCGGAAATTTTGCAGCCAGAGAGGGCTGGAGCACAGACGCTATTCTTTTTCTATGGTTATGTCCAAGACCTCAAATTCTCGTACGCCACCCGGTGTGTCGGCCCTGACCTCATCCCCCAGCTTTTTCCTGATCAGCGCCCTCCCGATGGGGGACGTGACGGATATCTGGTTCCGGCTCATATCCGACTCAAAGGGTCCTACGAGTTGATATCGGGTTACCTCTCCGGTGTTCGTATCCTGTATCGTAACGGTTGAACCGAAGACGACCATCTCATTGGTCAGACCCTTCAGCTCTATAATAGTTGACCTTGCCAGGTTGTTTTCTGTCTCCAGGATCTTACCCTGTATGAAAGACTGTCTCTCTTTAGCCGCGGCGTATTCGGCGTTTTCCGAGATATCACCATGAGCCCTGGCCTCTTCGATATCCCGTATATTCGCCGGCACTTCGACCTTCTGCAGACGAGCCAGTTCTTCCTTCAGTCTTTCAAATCCTGCGCGTGTTATTGGAAACTTGTCCATTATATTCTCTCCGAGTGACATTTGTCATGATCAGTCGCCATAAAAACAAACAATGCACAGAGTCGGCTCGGCATTAGCCAACTCCATGCATCGGCTCCATCTATACACTATCCCCTCAATCTTTTCAATCTATTTGGATTGTGCGAATTGCCTCATATTAAATGTTACCGAAGGAGGTGAATAAAAAGGATCGTTGACTCATAATTCGATGTTACCGAACATCGACTTCCAAAAGGAGGGATAATCATGAGTCCTCGGTCCAAACAAG
>JAQULO010000099.1 GCA_028718565.1 Syntrophales bacterium
CAATATTGATTCACTCGAAGATCACCTGGAAAAAGCATTGCACGATATGGAGAATGATCATGATCGTATCCGTTCCATCGTCGCTTGGCCTTGGATTATTAATGCGCTAATGAATTAGAAATAGAATAACTGGGGGAAATCGTCTTTATCACTCATCAACACCAGAAAGGGGCGAACATGTTTCACGTGAAACATGTTCAGTGGGAGAACTGGTCCGTTTCCGTTTACATGGGGATGGGGGGGTCATGAGCGACCGTATCGGCTTTGAGGAACCTTGGCAATGATACGTCCCCTTGCTTGGTTTTGATGGGTATTTGTTCTCGTAAAGCGGTGGCAGAATTTATCCAGGACGGGATTTTGCACAACAGGAGGCATTCTTATATCGTAAATGGACGCCTCCCGACTTTTGTAAGTCGATGTTACCAAACATCGACTTACAAGACAACAACCCCTTTTTAGTCACCCCTTGGGTAAACATTCTATTTGAGACAATTCGACAACCCGTTGGTAGGTGACATAACATTAGAGGCGGTATACCTTTTCACCGGGCAGTATTGTGAACCCGTTCTCCAGGAGGACTCCTATCCCCCTGTCTATATCATCAAACCTGAATATGATGATCGCATTCTCACCGCTCCTTTCCACAAAGGCGTACGCGTATTCGACATTGACATTCTGTCCCGCCAAGACCTTCGAGATACTGTGCATACCCCCCGGACGATCGGGGATCTCCACCGCCACGACGTGGGATCGCCGGACCGTGAACCCCTCCCCCTGAAGGGCCTTTTCCCCTGAGTCTATATCATTTAGAATAAGTCTCAGGATACCGAAATCCGAAGTGTCGGCAAGAGACAGCGCCCTGATGTTGATAGCCGCATCCGCCAACACCCTAGTCACATGTTCGAGCCCGCCGGGCTTGTTTTCCATAAATACTGAAATTTGCTCTACCTTCATGCCTGAAACTCCTTCCTGCCGTTAGAGTTTTCGCCTGTCCACAACCCTCTGCGCCTTTCCCTCGGACCATCCCAGGCTCTTGGACCCGATCAGTTTTACCTTTGCGGTGACACCAAGATAATCCTTTATATCTTTAGTTATACGCTTCTCGATATTCTGGAGGGTCTTGATCTTATCGGAAAACAGATCCTCACTCATCTCAACGTGTACCTCCAAGGTGTCCAGTGTTCCCTCACGTTCCACAATAAGCTGATAATGAGGTTCAAGGCCCTCGATGCCGAGGAGGACGCTCTCTATCTGCGACGGGAATACATTTACCCCTCGTATGATGAGCATGTCGTCGCTGCGTCCGGATATGCGGGCCATACGGACGTGGGTCCTCCCACACTTACACGGCTCTTCCATCAGGAGGGATAGATCCCTCGTCCGGTACCTGATCAGGGGAAACGCTTCCTTGGTGAGGGAGGTGAAGACCAACTCCCCCTCTTCGCCATAGGGGACTGTCTCCCCTGTCTCGGAGTTGATCGTCTCTACGATGAAGTGGTCTTCGAAAACATGCAGACCATTTCTTCCCTCCGCGCATTCTATCGCCACGCCGGGGCCCATAATCTCCGAAAGCCCATAGATGTCCTGCGCTTTGATGCCCAGCCGGTCCTCTATCTCCTGCCGCATTCTCTCACTCCAGGGCTCGGCCCCAAGTATCCCCACCCTCAACCGGAGAGACCGCATGTCCACCCCCATCTCTTCCCCCTGCTCCGCGAGGTGGAGGGCGTATGACGGGGTGCAGCATATTGCCGTTGGCCCGAAGTCCTGTAGGATCATGAGCTGTCTTTTTGTGCTTCCGCCGGACATGGGGATCACACTCGCGCCAAGCCTCTCCGCGCCATAATGGGCACCCAGTCCGCCTGTGAAAAGGCCATAGCCGTAAGCATTATGTATGACGTCATTGCTGGTCAGACCCGCCGCCACAAATGACCGCGCCATCAGGTTCGACCACGTTTCAATATCTCTGCGGGTATACCCTACGACCGTCGGTTTGCCGGTGGTGCCTGACGACGCGTGGAGCCTCACGATATTGCTCATAGGCACCGTAAACAGACCAAAGGGGTAATTATCCCGGAGGTCCTGTTTGACTGTAAAGGGAAGCCTCCGTATATCATCCAGGGACTTGATATCCTCAGGTGCCACGCCTGCCTCATCGAACGCCCGCTTATAGAAACCCACCGTGTGATAGACACGTTTGACCACCTGTTGGAGCCTCTTCAACTGAAGGGCCTCCAGTGCCTCCCGGGGCAGCGTCTCAAACTCCTCGTTGAAAATCATGGTGTACCCTCCTCATCGTGTGTAGAGTGCCTCGATTTCTTTCCAATATTCTAGAACACCTTTCCTGAATATGGGCATTCAATTGTTTCTCCGGGCATCGCTCTTTCCTCGATCCTTTGCCACCACTTCTGTAGGTTTCTTTATACTGTATTTCTCCTATTCTGTCATCATGAAATACAAGAGGGTACAGGGTAGTAAACAGGCCAGTTAACGGCTCCCGTGCTTCCGGACGAAAAACCCCTGGTTTCAAAGACGAGTGTACCGGGTCCAACTCCTGCTGTCCCACGGAGAATCGATCAAGGTAGATGCCTCGCTCATGAAGGGTGTGAGGCCACACTTCAGGGCAAAATAGCGATGGAACGCGAGAGATGGCGTCAGTTCCGGGTGAAAGACCGTCACTAAGACACCGGGACTCTCCGCAGCCGCAATATAATCATCCTGCTGGAGTAGGACATCAACGCCCCTGCCGACACGGGTAATCTTCGGGGCGCGGATAAAGGTAAGGGGTATCGGGTCCGGGGCCACACGGGGGAGCAGTGCCTCGGAGACAAAACTGTCCAGTTGGCTGCCGAAGGCGTTTCTTTGAATCTCGATGTCGATGAGGGCAAGAAAAGATGGTTCACCAACAATCTTGCTGGCAAGGAGGATCGCCCCCGCACATGTCCCCCAGAGTTTAAGACCCAACTGAAACTCTTGGAGCAGACGGTCTCTGATCCCGAAAATGCTTAAAAGCCGTGAAAGGCAGGTGCTTTCCCCTCCGGGTATAATCAATCCTGCAAGGTTTGCAAGATCTGATGATTCCTTTACCCTCACGGCGGCAATGCCAAGGCGCTCCAGATGGTCGAGGTGTTCGGCGACATCCCCTTGGAGATCAAGCACGCCGATAGTATCCACCACGGTCTGTCTCACGGAGGTTACCATCCACGCGTTGCCAGTATCTGTGTCTCCGGGATATCGGAAATCTCGATCCCAGGCATGGCACCGCCAAGCCCCATCGAGGCCTCCAGAACCTTTCCCGGATCGTTGTAATATGCCGTAGCCTTGACGATTGCCCCGGCGCGTTTCGCGGGGTTTTCCGACTTGAATATTCCGGACCCGACGAACACCCCGTCGCATCCTAATTGCATCATCAGGGCTGCGTCCGCCGGCGTTGCAATTCCACCCGCCGCAAAGTTAACGACGGGCAGTCTGCCCAGCTCTCGAACCTGGAGCGCAAGTTCATGGGAAAACCCGTTGGCCTTGGCGAAAGGGGTGACTTCCTCCACAGGCATATTGACAAGCTGTCTGATTTCACGGTTCACCGTCCTGATATGGCGGACTGCCTCAACGACATTTCCCGTCCCCGCCTCCCCCTTGGTGCGGATCATAGCCGCCCCCTCGGCTATGCGCCGCAGAGCCTCTCCCAAGTTGCGGGCCCCGCATACGAAAGGAATCGCAAACCGCGTCTTGTCGATATGGCATTCCTCGTCGGCGGGGGTCAGTACTTCGCTCTCGTCAATATAGTCGATTTTAAGCGACTCCAAGAGCTGGGCCTCGACAAAATGACCTATACGCGCCTTGGCCATCACCGGTATCGACACCGCCCCCTTGATCTGTGCGATGAGCTCTGGATCCGACATGCGAGCGACGCCACCCTCCTTGCGAATATCCGAGGGGACACGCTCAAGGGCCATAACCGCAACAGCCCCGGCATCTTCGGCAATTTTTGCGTGTTCCACACTGACAACGTCCATTATAACACCGCCCTTCAACATCTGAGCAAGTTGGACATTCAGCTCATATCTTTTTTTATCCATTTCCGTACACCTCCCAAGATGCCATGCTCATAGCTGCAAACAGCCCTGTGCAAAGCTAACACCGCCCCATGCTAATGAAAACCAACTCGTCCGTCAAGAACAATGTTAACAGAACAATGTTAACAGAAATCCCTCGGCCACCGGGTGCGCAAAAGCTCGGAGGTCGACTGGCTCGCCGGATTCGAGGATGCCGGACTGTTGTTCAGCGTGAACATCTTTTCCAGCTCGCCGACCCGGATCAGCGTCAATCCCCGCAAGGTCTACTGTGTCGATCATGCGGTGATGACATCGGTCAGCTCCGGCATCCTCACCAACCGCGACAGCCTGCTGGAGAATCTGGTGTTCACCGCGCTGCGCCGGGTGACGCCGGAGATTTTCTACTTCAAGACCAATACGGGCCGGGAGGTGGACCTTGTCGCGCTGCTGCCGTCAGCGCCGGGACAAGAACGAGCCGTAATGCTGGTTCAGGTCTGCGCGTCGCTGGCCGATCCCCGCGTCAAGCAGAGCGAGGTCCGCTCTCTCTCCGAAGCCATGGTCGAGCTTGCGGTGGCGGAGGGGATCATCGTCACCTGGAGAACCGATGAGACCATCCCCGTGGGCTTCGGCACCATTCAGGTGATGCCGGTCTGGCGGTTTCTGCTGAAGATGGAGCCGCGAACCTAAAATACCGGCCCGTCTTATTATAGGTTCGTGTCGCTTCCTGAAATAACGGTCTCCATCGGTTTGATCTCGTATCCCATTGCCCGGTAGCCGCGTTGGCGTTTGTCCCACATGCGGGCCAGTTGCGGCTGATCGGTCTCGGCATAGTCGTAGATACGCACATCCTGCTTGTCTGCGTGCTCCCGGTGCAGGCGTCCGGCGTATTGCTGCAAGGTACCTTTCCAAGAGATCGGCATGGCTAGCACCAGTGTGTCGAGCGGTGGGTGGTCGAAGCCTTCTCCGATCAGGCGGCCGGTGGCGAGTAACACCCTCGGGGCCGACTCATCCAACGCATCCAGTTCCGCGAACACCGCCGTTCGCTGCTTCTTCGACAAGCGGCCATGCAGGATAAAACAGTGCTCGACCTCATCCCCCAGCGCCTCCTGCAACAGCGGCAGATGATCCGTTCGCTCGGTAAGCACCAGCACCTTTCGCCCTTCGCGGTAGGCGGCCAGTACATCCCCGGCGATACGGTGGTTGCGGGTCGCATCGTTGGCAAGGATGCGGAACACATCCTGGATCGGTGAATCCGGCGGGATCTCCGGCGCGGGTAGCACCTTCGGCCATACCTCCAGTTGCGCCGGGGCGGTTTCCGGTCTGGCGGCACTGTGGCGGATCGGCCCGCACTGCATGAAGATGATCGGCTGATGCCCGTCGCGGCGTATCGGGGTGGCAGTCAGGCCCAGCACGAATTTCGCCTTGGCTTGTTTGAGGATTGCTTCGAAGGAAAAGGCCGACAGGTGATGGCATTCGTCGATGATGATCTGCCCGTACTGGTCGAGCAGTTCACCAAGATATTCCCGTCGTGACAGTGACTGCATGACCGCGATGTCAATCTTGCCGGATGGTTTCTTTTTGCCGCCGCCGATGACACCCAAGCGTCCTTTCGGGAACTCAAGAAATCCGGTCAATCGTTCCTGCCACTGGCGCAGCAGTTCGGTGCGATGGACCAGCACCAGTGTGCTGACCTTGCGCCGGGCGATCAGGGCAGCTGCGGTAACGGTTTTGCCGAAGGCCGTCGGGGCACAGAGCACGCCGACCTCGTGTTTGAGCATCTCCCGCACCGCCGCTTTCTGGTCCTTGCGCAAGGTCCCGGTAAACTTGGCCTTCACTTTCCGTCCGGCCAAGCGTTCGTCCTGCAGCACCGGACGGATGTCGTTCTCCTGCAACAGGGCGAGCACCGCATCGAGGCAGCCTCGCGGCAGGCCGATATGCCGGGGGAAATTCTCGGCGCAGCCGATGATGCGCGGCTTATTCCACACCGGCAGGCGCATGGCCTGGGACTTGTAGAATTCCGGATTCTGGAAGGCGGCGAGGCGGATCAGGCGGTTGGCCAGCGGCTGTGGCAGATCAGTTTTGGCGATGAAAATCTGGTTGGCCAGTACCAGGCTCAGTGATTCCGGTAGTGGACCGGCAATCCGGGCGGGCACAGGCGATTGACGTTGCCAGGGTTTGCTGTCTTCTTCCTCGGTGGCAAAAGCCACATCCAGGGGATGGCGGCCGCCGCTGGCCCGCAGGATGGCGTCTTCCAGGTCCCGTCGGGACATGGGACGGATGGAAGCCAGAAAAGCCCATTGATCGGGATAAGGTTTCAGGTGTTCATCGACGAAGACGCTACACCCTGATTCCCTCGGCTGTTTCTGCAGGGGCAGTGCTATCAGATTGCCGAAGCCGCCCTTGGGCATGGTGTCCTGGTTAGGAAACAGGCGGTCGTAGCTGGTCAGGGACAATTGCCGGGTGCGGTCGCAGGTGTGGCTGATCAAAGCGGCCCCGAGTTGCCTGGCCTCGCGGGTCGGAACCGGCTCGGCAAAAAAGATCCAGGCGTGAGCGCCGTTGCCGGAGCGGGAAATCTCCAGTGCCGCCGGGATGTCAAACTCCCGGCAGGATTGTATGAAAGCCTTGGCATCCTCCCGCCAGTCGGCCTCATCGAAGTCAGCCGCCAGAAAGTAGCAACTGTCATCGCTCAGGAGCGGATAGACGCCGATGGTCTGTTTTCCGGACAAGTGGTCATAGACCACCTGATCGGTCACCGGCAGCAATTGGCGCTGGTTGCAGTCACCGCATTTCACCCGGGGCTTTAGGCAGATGCCGGGCTTCCACTCATTGCCGCAGACCGGTGAATAGCCAGATGTGCCCTTGGCCGACTCCCAGCGTTGGGGGTAGATATCCTCCCGCCCCCGGAACATACGGCGGAACAGGGCGATCTTGTCGTCGGTGGTGAAATGGGTTTGGGCTGGTGCGGGGACGGGTTCAGGGATGGTCGGTTCTTCCCAGGCGATACCGTGCTGGGTCAGCAGTTCCTTAAGGCGGGCGTTCTCCTCGCGCAGACGCCGCAGTTCATCTTGTTCGCCACTCGATACCATCTATAGTCAATATCTCCATCGACCTGATATGCCATGGCCCGATTGTCACAAGCCATGTCGCGAGGTTGTCGCAAGTATCCCTCTGCTACTCGTCGGTATGGTGTTGCAGCCAACGATGGCCTTTACCGGTCAACCGATAGCGCTGAGTCGGGCTGCGCGGGGAATCGGGTTGTGTGCGTTCGATCCATTCGTCTTCCATGGCCGGGTTGAGGTAGTTGTTCCGGAACGTGGGACGGTGTGACAAACCCAAAGCCTGCATCAAATCGTTGCTGCCCAGCTCGCCGCTCCCAATCGCATGGATCAATGCCGCTACTTGGTCGGTTACTTGGTCGCCCACAAGGCCAAGATGCGGTAGCATGCATTTTCACCAGCTACTATCTCCATCGGCTTTGTCCTTCGTTTAAATTCTTTGTTCAGTCGTTCAATAATGTTTGTGGTTCTCAATGAAATCCATTCATCCGCCG
>JAQULO010000100.1 GCA_028718565.1 Syntrophales bacterium
GTCAAAGAGCAAGCAGAGGAACAAATTCGAGAAGAACAGCTTAAACTGTGGAAGGACGACAGCGGATGACATTGTCAGGAGTTGGCGTCCTTTAGAAAGCCACCGACAAGGTCGGTGGTAGTTTACTGTCTATATACGTGGAAACAGGACGGTAAACGCATACGATAATCCGGTTGTCCGCCAATCCATTGATATATTGCTCCGGTGGTTGAATAGATCCATCATGCTGCATATGCAACCGCCGGATGCTTGAAGTATTTTTTTACATGCTGCGGTCGCTTCTGTAGGGTCTTCATAAAGGAACGTGTTTTGCTGACGATGTCTGTTTCATTCCTCGCCGGGATGCCTGAACGAATCTTGTTTTTGAGGTTGCCGTTGAGATACTCGTCAGGATTGAGTTCCGGAGAATATGAAGGATAGGTAGAATACCTCTATCTTTTTTTCTTTTCCTTCAAGCCACTCTTTGACCTTTGCAACAGGGTTGTTCGACGGAGTATCGAATAGAAATAGGCGGGTAGAAATTGTTTAACAATAGGTTGAATATTATTGCCGAACAATTGCATCTGAGCAGTAAACAAAAGCACATCAGCCGCGGGTTTGCAGACGAAGCATCCCGACGAGGGATGGAAATGCCGCTTCTTTCCTAATCGAGCCGTTTTCTAAAACGGCTGACCGCGCCGGCGAAAACAGCAAGACCCAGGACAGCGAGCGCTACGTACTGAGGCCAGAGCACATCCAGTCCGACCCCTTTGAGGAAGATTCCCCGTATAATGGTAAGAAAATATCGCAGGGGATTCAGATAAGTCAGCCATTGCACAATGACCGGCATATTGGCGATGGGGAAGACGAAACCGCTCAGCATAAAGAACGGAAGAATGAAGAAGAACGTGGTCATCATGGCTTGCTGCTGCGTGGAAGAAACCGTGGAAATGAATAGACCGACGCCGAGCGTGCTCAAAAGGAAAATGCAGGTGGCAAAGAAAAGAAGGAGGATACTACCCGACAGAGGAATCTTAAACCATAACAGGGCGATGATCGTCACCACGATCATCTGCACCACTGAAATGACAATATAGGGAATTGTCTTCCCGGCAATGAGTTCGATGGGCTTCAGGGGTGTAACAATGAGTTGTTCCATTGTTCCAGCTTCCTTTTCCTTGATAATGGCAATGGAGGTCAGAAGCAGAGCGATCAGCATGACGACAAAGGCGACGATCCCGGGGACAAAGAAATGCTGGCTGTCGAGATTCGGATTATACCAGGTTCTGACCCTTGCATCGATTCTCCCATAATCCATTCGGAACGGGTACAGTTCCTTTATCAGTTTTTGATTCAATTGGCCAAGAACCATGACACAATAGGCCACTCGGATGGAGGCCATATTGCTCATACTGCCGTCTGCCAGGATCTGTATCTCCGCCGTTTCCCCTCTCTTGATTTTCCGGCTTAAATCGGGTCCGATCTCCATGCCGAGATCGATTTTACCTTGCAAGAGATACTGTTCTATCTCCTTTTTATCCTGCGGGACATGGGTGATCCTGAATATTCTGTTGGCGCTGAAGGCATCGACGATCATGCGGCTTTCCCGCGTGCGGGCCTGATCCAGAATCGCCACCCTGATGTCCCTGATATCGTAATTCACGACATATCCGAATACGAACAACATGACGATCGGAGAAACGATTAAAACGCGACGGTTTTGAGGGTCTCTGAAGAGGAGAATAAATTCCTTGCGCACAAGTTCCCGGATGCGGAGCCAGCTCACGTTACAGTCCCTCCTTTCTGAGCAGCAGGCAATTCAGTGCCGCCAGGATGATGAACATGACGACCATGACGAGAAAACTCGGCCACAGATGCGACAATCCGAGGTTTCGTAAGTATAACCCGTTAAGAATATCGATATAATAGGTGGCGGGAACAATGTACGTCAGAAGTTGAAGACCCTTCGGCATATTGACCACCGGGAAAACGAAATTCGACAACAGCAGGGAAGGAAGGTACGTGATAAGAATGGCGCCCTGGTTCGCCACCAGTTGCGATTTGGTGACGGAGGAAATCAACAACCCCAGAACAAGGGCAACGGCCAGATAAATGGAAGAAGCCATGATCATGAGCCAGAAACTGGACTTCATGACGATGCCGAACAAAAGCTGCCCCATGAGAATGGAAACCAGAACATCAATCATGCCGACGAAAAAATAGGGAATGGCCTTGCCGATCAGAAACTCGCCGGCATTGATGGGAAGGGACCTAATCGTTTCCATCGTCCCGCTTTCATATTCCCGTGCGATGACCAGCGACGTCAGCATGGCCCCCACGATCATGATAATGACCGCAATAATGCCGGGGATAATGAAATTCGGGCTTTCAAGATCCTCGTTGAACCACACCCGCACACGTCCCTCTATGGGTATTTGTATCTTCTCCATTCCCCGGCGGTTCAGAAACCCGGCCAGCAGTTTCTGATTGTACTGTTCGACAAAGGCATTCACATACCCCCTGGTAATACTGGCAAAATTGGGGTCGCTTCCGTCAAGAAGAATCTGCAACGACGCTTCCCGATCCGCCCGGAGATTTTTCGTCCAATTTGGAGGAATCACCACCACCAGAGACGTCCAGCCATGATCCAGATACTTCGTCACCTCTTTTGTAGCCGTAAGATGCGCCCCGATATGAAAATAAGGGGAGGCGTCCATGTGTCGTATGAATTCGCGGGAAAGATCGGTCCTGTCGTAATCCACCACCACCGTCTCGATATTGTCCACGTCGAGGCTAAGAGCGTATCCGAAGAGGAGGATCAGAAGCAAAGGAATGGCAAAGGCCAGATACAGACTACGGAAATCCCTGATGAGATGGTAGAACTCCTTGAGGGTTATGGCCCATATGTTTTTGAGCTTCAATGGTTGATACCCCCGCGGGTTATGAGTGTAATAAACGCATCGTTCAAATCAGCATCGGAACGTCCGGGACAGGCCGCGGCAACAATCTCCGTGGGACTCCCGGAGGCAATGATTCTCCCTTCGTTTATCATTACGATGCGTTCACAGTGACGCGCTTCGTCCATATAGTGGGTGGTCACAAGGGCTGTAATCCCCTCGCGGGCAAGTTGAGCGATGAAATCCCAGAAATGCCGACGGGTGATGGGATCAACTCCGGATGTGGGCTCATCCAGAAAGAGAACGTCCGGGCGATGCAGAAGCGCGCATCCCAGGGCAAGCCGCTGGCGCCATCCGGGAGGCAATCCCCTGGTCAAACGATCCTGAACCTCCTGGAGCTGTGTCATATCGAGGATCCATTCAATCCGATCCTTCCACTGATCCTGCGCCACACTGTAAATGCCCAAATAGAAACGGATGTTTTCGAGAGGGGTCAGGTCTTCATACAGGGAAAATTTCTGAGACATGTAGCCTATGGACTTCTTGATCTCCTCGGCCTCTGTAAATATGTCATGACCGGCCACCTGCCCCCAGCCGGATGTGGGGTTGAGGATGCCGCAGAGCATGCGAATGGTCGTGGATTTACCGGAACCGTTGGGACCCAGGAAACCGAAAATTTCTCCCTTCTTCACGGAAAAGGAAATCTTGTTGACGGCGACAAACGTCCCGAAACGCTTCTCCAGTTCCCTCACAGCAATGGCGTCACCGTTTGAAGGAATCATGGGCAAGCTCCTGATCGACCTCCCGGATGCGGGAAATCATGGCGGACTCCAGTGTGGAATGAGAGGCGCGCATATCCGCCGGGGTCGCCGTGGAGAGCAGTTGCGCCCGGTGCATCAGTCCCAGAGAATCGCATTTCTCGCCCTCGTCCAGATATGCCGTGGAAACCACAATAGTCATGCCGTCCTGTCTCATCTGCGCCAGTATATTCCAGAATTCCTGCCGCGATACCGGATCGACACCGTTCGTCGGCTCGTCAAGAATGAGAATCCGAGGCTCATGAACCAGGACACAGGCAAGCCCCAGCTTTTGCTTCATGCCGCCGGACAGATTCCCTGCCTGACGGTCAACAAAGGGAAGCAGGTTCGAAAATCCCAGATACTTCTCCCGCCTCTTTTTTCTTTCAGCACCGGTTATATGGAAAACATTCATAAAAAAATCCATGTTCTCAGCCACCGTGAGATCCTGATAGAGGCCGAATCTCTGGGGCATATAGCCCATGATATCCTTGACCCGCTTCCTTTCCGAAACGACATCAACGCCGTCAATCAGAATGCTTCCTGAAGAGGGCCGGATCATCGTAGCCATCATGCGCAGGAGGGTGGATTTGCCGGCCCCATCGGAACCCACGAGGCCGAATATGGTTCCCCTTTTTACCTCAAGGGACACCTCCCGGACAGCCGCGATCCGGCCGAAATTCATCGACACCTGATCGACCCGTACAAAAGAATCATCGTAACCATGCATCGGCGGGCATCCCTGATTTTAACTCGAGATCCGGATTGGATAAGGATATCTTGACAAGGTAGACGAGTTTTACCCTCTCTTTCTGGGTCTGAATAATTTTGGGGGTAAACTCACCCTCGGGAGAAACAAAGGACACATATCCCGTATAAACCTTTCCAGGAAAGGTATCCACTCTGACCTCCGCCTTCTGCCCCGGCTTGACCTTTCCGATCTGGGTCTCATCCACGAATATCTTCAGGTCCACCCGTGAGAGATCCGAAAGCGTCAGTACCTCACGACCCGGCGTCACCACTTCCCCCGGTTCAACATTACGACTCGTTATCATCCCTGAGAAAGGCGACTTCAGTTGCGTATACTGCATCTGGATGTCCGTCTGATCAAGAGCGGCTCTGGTCGCCTGAACCTGGGACCGGGCGGCCTCAACATCCTGCCTGCCGGCTTCTATTTTTTTCAGATTGCTCCGGGCCTGCCTGAGGACGGCTTCCCCTTCGGCCAGCCTGGACATGGCGGTTTCATAGCCCAGTTTTACGGCATCCCGTTCCTTTTCCGAGGAAACGCCCCGCTGGAAGAGCCGTTCATATCTGTCATAATTTTTTTTGGCATCATCCATGACATATCTGGCGCTTGTGACGGCTGCTTCGGCTCTTTCAACCTCGGCCGGCAACGTTTTCGTATAGATCCCCAACACCGTTGAAAGCTGTTCCTGGTTTCTCAGCGATCTGTCCAGCGTTGCCTTAGCCTGGTCATACCGTGACTGGAACTCCGATCGATCGAGCTCAGCCAGCACTTGATCCTTTTCCACATTCTGGCCTTCATTGACAGCCACGTGGAACACCCGGCCTGCCGTCTGAAAAGCAAGATTGGATTGAATCGCCTCAACCGTTCCCGAAAAGTATACTTCTTTGTGTCTGCTCCCCCACTGTCCGTAATAAACGAAACTCCCCACGCCAATAAGGAGGACAAAAAAAACGACCACGATGATTTTTCTCTTTTTCAAAGCAATTTTCCCTCCTTTAGATGATCCCTGACCTCTGTTCCACTCCCATAGACCTTTCCAGGTTTGCATGACTGATATGATAATCGCCCAGGGCGTTGGTGTGGTCAGATTTTGCTCTCGTCAACAAGGTTTGCGCGTCAAGAACGTCCGTTGAAGTCGCCGCCTGTTCCCTGTACCTTTCCTGGGTGATGCGGAAATTCTCCTCTGCCTGCTCGATGGCCTTTTGGGACACAAAAATCTGTTGTTCCGCCTCATGCAGGAGCAGATAGGCATTTCTGACCTCAAGGGTAATCATATCTTTTGCATTCGTGAGGGCGTCCTTTATCTGGTTTTCACGGCTCCTGATCACATCAACCCTGTTTTTTGTCCTTCCCCATTCCCAAAAATTCCAGTTTGCAACCGCCATGAGATACCAGCTTTCCTGATCCCTGAAATCGTTTCCCGAAACGCCGGGAGTATCCCCAAAACGGGAGTAATTCCCGACAAGGCTGACATTGGGGAAAAACTCACTCTTTGCCTGGTTGACAATCTTTTTTGCCTGTTCCACTTTCAGAGCGTAGGCTTTTATCTCCGGACGATTTTCCAGCGCAATCTTCTGACACTCCCCGGGAGACTTCTCAAAAGGTTTGTAGGCGAATATATCTTCCACCTTCACGGGCGCATCTATTTCCCTCCTGAGAACCGTATTCAGTTTTGCCCGCGCCAGTTCGAGGCCGTTTTCCGATCTGACAAGCAATTGTTGGCCATTGGCAAGCTGGACCCCGGCATGGAGAAGATCATTTCGCGGGATCATCCCGACATCGAAAAAGCCCTGCGCCATGTCACGGTGAGCCTCAAGTTGCTTTACCGACTGTTGCGCCACCACAAGAAGTTTCTCCGCCTTGATCACGTTAAAATAGGCAATCTTGACTTCCCGGACGATATCCAGCACAGCACCCCTTTCCTCCATTTGCGCTGCGCTTACCCCAAGCCTGCTGGCCTCATAGTTCGCAAGAATGCCTCCACCGGCGAAAATCGGCTGTCTGGCCTCCAACGCCCAGGTATAATTATCCTGAGTGCCCGCGGTAACGACAGTTCGTGAAGTTGGAGAAGGGAATCCATAGATGGTGGAATACGGCGCTTCGTTATACCGGATATAGTTGTAAGAAGTGCTGAATTTTGGCAAAAATCCGGTAAGTGCCTCCTTCCTGGAGGCCTCCGCACCGGTTACGCCTTCCCTGGCTGAATGAATGATGACGCTTTGCTTCAAAGCCAAATCAATGCTGTCCTGCAAAGTCAGCACGCCCTCCCCTTCTGCCGCTGACACAGCCGATGACATTACAAAACAGCCCAGCAAAACAACAACCAGTCTCCGTAACATGGCATTTGGTCTCATAACTTTCAGTCTCATAATGGTGATCTCTTCTATCGCTTAATGGCTCGCAGGATCAGTGATATTCCCCCCGGAAAAGTGAACACACAGTCAAGCTTAACGGCGTTATCGGCCTGAGTGAATTGCCAATCCAGCAGTTTTTATCTTTCTTCAGAGCATCAAGAAACATTTGTACTCTCTCTTAGATCCGATGGTTTGTCTTGTCGCATATTGGAAAACCGCAGGAACTTACTGACCCAGTAGGCGTAAAAAAGGATTTGGTTTTCCGGCACCAGCTTACGCTGGGAAATGAACTTTTGAAACTCAGGTAAAATATCATTCATCTTCCTGCTCCTGATGACGAAGACCACTCAACCTGTATCATTTGCCAATAATCACTGATTATACGCATTACGCTTTTCCTGATAATAAACACTTTTCATAGAAGAGTTCAATAATAATTATTTGATTTTAAAGGAATATGGGTGTAGGAAAAATTTTATCCAAAGAAAATTTTTTGTTCAGACCGGAATAGTATGTAGTATGCATATCAATTGTTAGCTGTTTAAACTCACTTAGGTGAAGGAGGAAAGATGGTACTGTCAACTTTTATGTGTAAATTTTTTATAGGCCAATTCTCTGAAGAATGGCAGGTTTTTACGCACTTTTCCTACAGGGTTTGATCTCCAATGTAATTCCATCTTTAATGAGATAAAG
>JAQULO010000101.1 GCA_028718565.1 Syntrophales bacterium
GGCGTGAGGAAAAGGAAGCGTTAATCCGGACCGCGTGCCGCCATATGCAGGTATATGATCCGCCGCTGAGGGAGTTCGAGAATGCCGGATTCCTGTTCGAGGTTACCGTCAGTGCCTCCTGTTTCGCCCAGTTGAAGCGGCACCGGATGGCAACTATCACCTGTCAGGAGTATGATCCCTCGCTGGGCGTCACGATACCGACCTCGATACGCACAATCGGCATGGAGGGGCGTTTCATGGAGGTTATCACTCAAACAGAAGCGGCATATGATCGGATCAGAAAGGTATCGCCCCAGGCGGCGCCCTATATCCTTACCAATTCCCACAGAAAAAGGGTGGCCATGCAGGTGAATGTCCGGGAAATGTATCATATCTCCCGTCTCCGCGAAGATATGTATGCGCAGTGGGATATCAGAGAGACGGCGCAGCGGATGGTAAGACTGGGCAGGAAAACGATGCCGCTTGCATTGATGCTGGCTGCGGGGAAGGATGCTTTTGTTCCGATCTTCCAGAAATAAAAACTCCGGAGCAGACAACGGGAGGCGCTTTATACCCGAACCCCCTCAGCTTGTTCTCGATATCTCTCGCCATGATAACCTCATCCTCTGCAATCAGAACTTGTTTCTTCATCCGGCCCGGCCTATCCTTATATCGCTTTGAACATCAGAACAAATGAGGCCCCTCTCGGTTTGTTATCCTCCGCGTAGACATATCCGCCGTACTTCTCCATGGCCTTCTTGACGATATGAAGACCGAGGCCCGTGTGCCCGGTATCCCCGTACATAAAACCCTCTTCAAAGATCTTTTCCTTTATCTCATCGGGGATGCCCGATCCATTGTCGGCAATTCGTATCTCGCACATATCCTTCCGTCGGCCTATGGTAACCTCGATCCTGTCGGCCCTCCCGTGGATAACGGCATTCCGTGTGATGTTGTCTATCACGGAAACAAGAGTATTGTCCGCCATGACCTGAGCGCTGCCTTTGACTTTAAAGTCTATAAAGGGGTAGCTTTTGACTATTTCATCTATTGCGTCCCTGATCTCGCATATCTGAAGTTCTGCGTGACGGGAGATGAAGGATTCAAGCTCTCTCATCCTGCCTATAAGCTCCAGACTCTTTTCCGTACGGGAGAATATCTCTTTCAGGAATTCATCTTCGGGGGATTTGTTGTAAAGATTAATGGCGCTTTGTATAACAACGAGGTCATTCGTCAGGTCGTGGCGGAGTATCTGGTTGATCAGGGTGAGGTGCTCCCGGTGGGACTTTATCTCTTCCTCGATCTTCTTGCGGGGGGTGATGTCTCTCACGATTCCACGAAAACCGACCGGTTCTTCCCTTTTATTTTTCATCAGGGAGGCGTACAGTTCAAGCGTTGCTTTGCTGTTGTCTTTTTTGATAATTTCATAATCCGATATTTCGACAGGTTTCCCCGTCCCGCAGGCCTTGTTAAATGTCTTGTATATGCTCTTTGCGGTTTCCAGGCTGGTGTATTCGGCGTAGCCCATCCCCATGAATTCATCCGCTGAAAATCCGAATATTCTGCGCACAGCCTCGTTAAAAAAGGTAACGCTCCCGGCAAGATCAACTTCATAATATCCCTCTTCCATCTCCTCAAGGATGGTGCGGTATTTTTTCTCACTCTCTCGCAGCGCTTCCTCGATCCGCTTGCGTTCGGCGAGTTCCAACTCCAAGTGTTTGTTGATTGACTTTAGCTCTGCAGTACGCTCCTGGATTTTTTGTTCCAACTGGTTTGAATGATGCTTTATTTTTTGGTGGGATTCTTTTATCTCAAATACCATCTGATTAAATGCGGAGCCAAGTTGTCCTATCTCATCCCTGGAATCTATTTCAATCAGTTGGGCTGATTCTGTCCCCTTTTCCCTGATATCATGAATTACCGCGATTAAACGACTAAGTGGCTTCGTCACCCATACATTGAGTGAAACAAGTAACAACAGTGTTGCAAGGCCAAGAAAAACAAGGGCAACCACAAGAGAGTATGCGACCATTTGGCCTGTTTTACTGGAAACAAGTTTTTCAGGAAATCCGATCCTCACTGCTGCAACATGTCTGTTATTCCTGTCCGAGACCGGGATGATAACATCATAGAACCGCTCACCCCCGCTCGGATAGACCTGCACGATGCTCTTCTCGCTTCTTATCCCCTTTAACATGGCACGATCAGATACTATCTGGTCATGTCTTGATGGATCGTTGTGGAAAAGTATCTTTCCGTCAAGATCGAGAATCATTGCATATGAAATGCCCTTGTGCCTGATGAGTAGTTCCCGGCACTGTTCCTCAAATCCTACCAAGTCTTGTATCGGTATTCCCAACCCCAACAGCCTGTCCAATTGAGATTTTAAAGATTGCCCTATCGCAACCGTTTCCGACTGGAGAGCCCTGGTATATTCTCTAGTGAAAGCGATGCCGTTGATCAGGGCATTTGCTCCAATACCGAGGAATAAGATTGCAACAGAGATTAAGATTATCTTGCCCCGTATGTTAAGCTTCACCTATTTCTCCCATTCGAATCTTTCAATGACTTTGACCGTCAAGAGTGTCCCGGCCTTTATCTTGATGCCTAATCTGTTGGCCCTCGCGAGACTGATAACGGGTTCCCCCTTAACTGTCGGTTTAATAGGGTAGCTGGAGGGACGTTTCCCATCGGCCAGAATACCTCTTGCTATTTTTCCCGCTGCCAGGCCCTGTTCATAACCGGACACAGTTACTGTGCAGAGAGTTCCATAAGGGATACGATCCTCCCAGAAGCTGAAATCAGGTAAATTACTATTTTCTGCCGTCCATTTTAATGTCTCCGCGTAAGGGACATTGTTGCCGTATTTATCCTTGTAGGTAAAGACACCTATGAGAGCAATGGCGTCTGCCTCCGTTTGGAGCTGTTTTATCCTGTGCTTAAATTCTTCAAAACTGTCGATTACATCCCAACTGACAAATTGCACGCCAGGCAGCTGATCCGACTTTTGTTTCATCCGTTTTGTCACTCCATCCCATGTTGGATCCTCATCAATGATAACGGCGATCTTTCCGACGTCAGGGACGATTTCTTTTAATAACCGTACAGTTTCAACAAAATGCTCCTGCTCCAGGATGCCTGTGATATTACTGCTGCCGACAAATTCATACTCTTCCGGATCAGCATTAACCCCACTAAAGACAAAGGGGATGTCTGAATTCACATAATATTTCGTAACATATTTCTGCGCATTGTCATCATTTGTATAGACTAAATCAGGCTTCCAGTTGTGAATCAGATCTCTTGCCTCTTTGCCGACTTTTTGCTTCCATTCTTCAGTGCTCTTTTGTTTGGTATCCATCTGAAAGATTCTGTATTCTATGCTCAGTCCCCTCAAGGCATCCTTGAATCCGTTGAACTGGTCATCCGTCCATTTCCATGGTGAATGGTAACTCATAATGTGGAGAATCTTCCATCCTTTCTTAGAGTCACGGGATTCACGGCTGCTCTCCCCTAATGTTTTGCCTTCGGGGATGATTTGGACTAACATCACAATTAGGACTATAAGCATGATTTTCATGTATCCAATACAAGTTTTTACCTTCCGTGCTTTTCCCATTTTGACCCTCCCCTGATCCCTGACCCCTGGGTGTTATCTCCTCCCTTTGTATATCTGTTCCTTGAAGGTAATCCTGAACGATGTCCCTCTGCTCCCGTCAAATTCCATTGTGCCGCCGAGCTGTTCGGTGAGCATATTCACCAGCTGTAGACCAAAGCTCTCCGGGTTTTGGTAATCGATACCTTCAGGAAACCCGATACCGTCATCTGCGAAGGTCAGCGTGGTTTCCTCTGTTTTCTTATTCTTGCGAAGGGCTATTGCGATCTCCCCCTTCCTTCCTCCGGGGAAGGCGTATCTCAGCGCGTTCGATAGAAGCTCGTTGATGATAAGCCCCAACGGAATCGCCGTCTCGATAGTGAAGAGTGCATCTTTCACACTGGACAAAAACGTTACAACCCTAGAATCCACCTCGTAGGTCTGAAACAGACGGATTGCCATACTTTTTAGATAATCACTGAAGTCAACCCTGGACAGGTCCTTCGAGAGATAAAGCTTCTCGTGGACAAGGGCCATCGACCTGATCCTGTCATCGCAATTCTTTACCAGTGAGAGGGCCTTCTTGTCCGTTATATGCCTGGACTGCAGGGAGAGCAGGCTGGAGATGATTTGCATGTTGTTCTTGACGCGGTGATGAATCTCGGCGAGAAGATTCCCCTTCTCCCTGAGGGATTGCTTGATCTTCTCTTCGGCCTGTTTGCGGTCAGTGATATCCATCAGCGAGGCAACGCTTTTTTTCGTTCCGGGAATCATATCCACCGTTGAAAATATATCTTTGATATTCCCCTGCCTGTCAACAAAGTGAAACTCGTATTTTTTCGGTGGTTGTTTTCCATTTCCCCTTCTTTTGTTGTGATAGTCCATCATCCTGTTGAGATCTTCTTCGACTACAAAGTCTGTCCATCTTATCCGGCCTTCAAGTTCTTCTTCCGAGTATCCGCTGAGTTCTTCAAATTTTGCATTGGCCATGAAAATTGTCAAGTCGTCTTCAATAATCGCGGTGGCCGTGCCTGTATTATCGAATATAGCGCGGTAACGATCCTCACTTTCCCGCAACTCCTTCTCTGCCCCCTTACGCTCTTGCAGAAGCTCGTCCATATCGGTTTTTATCAGTTCTAAGGCATCAAAGACAGGACTTAAGGGGTGAGAGAGCCCTCTTTCCCTGTTGGGGTTAAGTCCCTCGGAATCCCAAGGGATGCCCCCCATAAAACGGAGCAGTTTGTCGACGTACTGTTGAACTTGCTCAGGTCCAGCAGGTTCAGCGGTCGTGCCTTTTCTTGCTGGAAGGGGTTTGGCTTTTTTACCGTTGGTCTTTTCTCCGGCTATGAGTTCCAGTGCATCTTCCAGGGTGTTGGCCAGTCGGACATCGAAGGAAAGGAAGGACCTTGCCAGATTGGATGCC
Organism: Syntrophales bacterium; assembly: GCA_028718565.1. Classification (GTDB taxonomy): domain Bacteria; phylum Desulfobacterota; class Syntrophia; order Syntrophales; family UBA2210; genus UBA6078. The sequence goes on from JAQULO010000101.1 coordinate 4,998, forward strand.
GCGCTTAACATTCTGCTTGCCCCATAAAGGATTATCATCTGGAAAGGGTATTTGTTATACCATTCCTTCAAGCTTTCGATGTAAAGCCTGCGCGCCTTCCAACTGGCCTTCTCAACACCCCCTATGCCGATGATAAAATAATAGGAAACATGTGGCATAATCTCTGATGTTATTACCTTTTCGCGCAGCTTATCAATCGGCTCGATAAGCGTTTCATCGAAAACCCCAGCGCTTACGGCGTGAAGAATGTCACCGTTTATGACCTCAAAGCGAGCAGAATAATTTTCGGTTTTCATAGACCAATCATCTCTTGTGATAATTTTACTGAGAGGATTGCCGGGATTGGCGAGGGGTTTCAACGTAGCATTGCTTACCGGAGAGACGTCCCGCTTGGTCTTGGAAGCATCTAATATTTCAAGGGCAAGATTTACCGCTTCGGAATAATCTTTTACTATACGCACTTTGAAGGGCATCAAATGTAGTCGATTGCCCATGCTGATGCTCACATTGAAAGTCCAGGATGTTCCGTAAAAGATCATTCCTTTGAGCCTTTGCTCACTATTTTTTAAGCTGTTTATAAAATCTTTACGTGCATCGATAGTAGCTCCCTTAAGATCAGAATAATCAAGGATATGTACATAAGGGTAATCGCCGGCAAGTGCCTCGTTTGCCACCCTTTTTTTTAAGATCACCGCATTTTCTATAACGAGAGCGGTCGCATATCCGGAATTTTTTGTGTGAAGTATGTTTCCCCCTATCACCTTGGCTGTTACCCTGTAATCCCCGTCGATAGTGGAATATGTCCATTCAGGCTTCTCGAAGACAGACAACCCCGTTACAGGGCAGATGTTCCCAGATGTCAATTCTACATTCGTATCCTTTTTATGATTCATTCCGAGACTCCTAAAATAGTGACATCCATGATAAGAAATATCAAGGATGTCACTATTTTGTGCCATTTTACGGGAGATTGTCTAAAAATAAAGAAAAATAGTCGCTGTCACTATTTTTGAGGATGTAATCACGAACGGGATCGGGAACGAGATGCCTGATGGAGCGGTGTGTCTTGACACGGTTTCGTATGTCCGTGGAGGATATATCCAGGAGAGTCAGCCCCCTGAAAAATATGGAGTGGCCGGCAGGTCCCGTGAATCCGTCCGAGGCACCGTCATAGTGGAACAGAGCGACAACATCGGAAGGGAAAATGCCTGTCAGGTTTTTTGTTTCATATCCCGGCCTGGTCATGACGACGAAGTTGCACAGTTGGAGCAGTTCCCGCCATTCTTTCCACATCGGCATCTCGTGGAAGGCGTCCTGCCCCAGGATAAAATAAAGCTCGGTTCCGGCCGGCGCGGTGTTCAGAAAATGCCTGACGGTTTCGATGGAGTAGGACCTGCCCCCCCTTCTGTCTTCTATGCCCGAGGTTGAAAATGAAGGATTACCCTCTATGGCCAACCTGATCATCCGCTCCCGGTGGTGAAAGGGTAGGATATCTCTGTCTGTCTTGAGGGGTTGTATGCCGGCCGGAATAAAGAGTATCTTGTCAAGAGTGAACAGTTCGAGGACCTCTTCGGCGCACCTCAGGTGTCCGAGGTGTACGGGATCAAAGGTTCCTCCGAATAGTCCCCACTTCATGTCCGTATCTGCCCATCCCCGTAGATAATGAATTTCGTGGTTGTCAATTCTTCGAGCCCCATGGGGCCGAAGGCATGGAGCTTCGTGGTGCTTATGCCCATCTCTGCCCCCAGGCCCAGCTCGAACCCATCGCTGAATCGCGTGGAGGCGTTTACAAGTACCGTGGATGAGTTGACTTCGTTGAGGAAGCGCTGAGAGTTTTTGTAGTCGCTCGTGATGATCGATTCCGTGTGGAGAGAGCCGTACTTTTCTATGTGCGCCATGGCCTCGTCAATGCTATCTACCACCCGGACTGCAAGAATAAGATCGAGATATTCCTCGTACCAGTCAGCCTCGGTTGCCTCTTCGATATCGGCAAGGATGGCCCTGGTCTTGTCGCACCCCTTCAGAACCACTCCAGCCTCACGCAATCTCCCGGCAACTACGGGTAGAAACTCCCCGGCACTACCGCTGTGACCCAGCAGGGATTCCATGGCATTGCACACGC
>JAQULO010000102.1 GCA_028718565.1 Syntrophales bacterium
CAGTGCAGCTGATTGCATCATCTATTTTTTTCTTCGCAAAATATCCTATTGAACGTTTATTCCACGATGCATAATGGAGCCTGCGGGAGAAACAACATAGTATCTGTAATTGCAGGCCCACACCCGGAAGACGGTATCTCAAAAACGACACGATCTCCATTGGTTCTTTTGATAGGATATTGTTTCCAGCGGGGGGAAGTATAAGAATAACAATTTTATATGTCAAGGAAAGATTAACCCACATACGTGGGGAGAGCTGGCCTGGGAAAATGGGATAGGCGTATAAGTGGTAAAGCTGCTCAATAAATTGAGAGGCAACGAGTCAAACTTGACATGACAATAGCTTTGACCCCAGACTGCGTTGTATCGAAGCCCCACTCTCCTCAAAATCAAAAATGAACTTAATAAAGACGTCCACACAGTCCGGGCACAGCTGGGTATTCCTCACATCCTCGATGATGCTCAGTGCCTTCCCCTGAGACATTCCCCTCCGGTATGGACGATCACTGGTCAGGGCATCGTAGGTATCCGCAACGCTTGTCATTCGCGCCCAGAGTGGTATCTGGTCACCCTTGAGTCCATCCGGATACCCCTTTCCGTCAAACCGTTCGTGGTGATACCGGATAACAGGGATAAGCTCATGAATACTCGGAATGGAGCCAAGGATGCTTGCGCCTGTCAGGGGATGCTGTCTGACGATCGAAAATTCTGCCTCGCTAAGATGCCCGGGTTTGAGGAGTATATTGTCGGGCACGCCGATCTTGCCGATATCGTGCAGCCTTCCCGCGATGCCCAGCGAATCGATCTCCTCTGGCCCCAAACCCATCTGAGAGGCCATCTTGGAGATGAGCAGCGCCACTGCTTCGGAATGACCCCGCGTGTAGTGATCACGAGCCTCAAGGGCCGTAATAAGGCTGGTAATGCTCGCCAGCATCATTCCTCGTTCGCCTTCAAGGCGTTGTTTGTCTTTGAGTATAATAAGAAAGTGGTCTGATAATAGTTTTTCTATGGTAATAACCAACTGCTCCAGATTAAACGGTTTGACCAGATAGGCGGATGCCCCCCACTCGAGCATGCGCCTCATAGTAGCCCGATCACTGTTGGCGCTCATAGTAACGAAGGGGATACTGGCCCAGTCAGCGTTTTCGTGAACGGTTTTACAAAACTCGATACCGTCCATCACGGGCATGTTGATATCACTGAGAATGAGATCCGGGCGGCTTTCTTCAATCCGTGCTATCGCCTCTTTGCCATCTTTCGCGGCAGAGGCTTGGAAACCTGCCGCCTCAAGCCCCTTCCGGACCAGCGTTCGTACCGTCGGAGAATCATCTACGACAAGGATCAGGTGCCTGCGGTGAGACTTGAATTGTTCGAGAACCCTCTCGACAGTCGCACGGAGTTCCTGTTTTGCCTCCGCCTTTGATACATATGCCGCCGCACCGGACTGGAATCCTTTGTCGATGTCCTGGTCATTGTCCTGCGAACTCAGCATAATGACCGGCACCCCTCTGGTAACGGGATTGTTCTTGACCTCTTTACAGAAGGTGAATCCATCCATGCGAGGCATATTCACATCGGATATGATCAGGTCAAAGGTTTCTGAAAGAGCAATTTCAAGGCCCTCCTGCCCGTCTTTAGCATGGGTAACCCTACTGCCGAACCGCTTGAGCTGTCTTGACAGTAAACTACGAGTCATCGGGCTGTCATCGACTATCAATATCTTGGGTGTGTCCATAGAAATCAGTCCTTTTGACGGTGTCCATCATGCATGGGGAGGAGTGCTCCGCTCGACATACATGCCCTCATCTCGCCCACATGAAGGAGGGGTCTGTTGGCTTTCACCGGATATGTATCGCTTTCCTAATGCCTTTATCGGCACATTGGTCCCCTCTCTTTAGTAGTTTTGGTCGGTTCCTGCCGAAAAATAATAGATTGCAGGGGAGAGGCTTGAGGGCTTTTCGATCTACGCAGAAGAATAATTCAACATTAATAGGTGGTTTACGGTTTTTCTTGTTGATTAAAATGGTGTGCGAAGACTGGTGCGACTATTTTCCTGTGGGAATGGTTTACAAGTACATCCTTAGCGTATCTTCGGCACCGGACTCCGCCCGGGCAGAAGACGGACTCTCACGTCAGAGGCGTGGACAGGAAGCCTGTGGGCATCCCCTGCTTCGACGAGAACCAGAACGTCGAACACGGCACTGATTAAAACAAACAGACGACAAATCAAATCCGATCGAATCTCTCAGCTTCAAGGAGAACGATGGGCTATGACAGTTTTGCACTATCTTTAAGCCGTGCTATCTGCCCGCACTTCTTTGGCATGTACGGGCAGATGGCGGGCTAGCCTCCTGGAAATCAACATGTCCGGATGATGCACATCGTATTGGCCGGGTATCTATTTTTTCAGCAGATCATTCAGATCCGCATTAGGAATATAACTCCGGTATATCTTTTCGAAGGTGCCGTCCGCCTTCAGGTCATCCAAGACGGATTGCCATTTTTTGACCATCTCGACAGGGGTTCCACGCGACACCGCAATGTAAAAATAGGTATTGCTCACAGTAAAGACCGGTTCCAGATCATCCATGCCGTATCCCGCATTTTTTACAATCTCCGGAATTGTAATATCGGTAAAGATCGAAAGCTGCACCTCTCCCATCATGAGCTGCTTAACACTTGTGATGGGAAGAGGAGAACTAACCAGATTCGTAAAACCTTTGTCCTTTAGGTCTTGTTCCGTAAACCAGTCGGTAGTAGTGGCAATGGCGGAAAGTTTTTTTGCTTCCTCTAAGCTGTTGATTCTTATGCCGGAGCCTTTCTTTGCGTAGAATATTGCGCTGTTTTTGCCGACCGGGCCTACCCATTGGAAAAGATTCTCCCGTTTTTCCGTTCTCTCGGCACTGAAGAGCACCACGTTCGGATTGCTCAACGCCACATTGTAGGCTTCATCCCAGGTGGTTAACCGGATGTGATCTGGAATGCCCTGCCGGGTAATAATCTCCCTGACTATGTCCGTGACAAAGCCGGTGACCGTCCCCTCTTTCATGAAGGAAACCGGCGGGTATTCCTCTGTCAGCATTTGAACTTCAGGAAGATCCTGTATGTTTTTCTGGGTTGCGCCTGCGGACCCGGCAAAGACGAATAGACTTAATATCAAACAGAACCAACTGACCCTTTTCATAAATGCATTCTCCTCTCAACGTGGTGTCCATATTTTTTCCGACCATATCACATTAACGCTTTGCCCACTTACATTCCGCCAGCGCGTTTCAGCGCTTCGATGCGGTCTTCCAGGGGGGGATGGCTCATGAACAGGAGCTTCAGGCCATGCTTCGAGGGCTTACCGGATATGCCGAATGCGGACATCTGCTCCGGCAGGGGTTCCTGAACGCCTTTTTTGAGTTTTTCCAATGCACCGATCATGCTGGCTGTGCCCGCCAGTTTCGCGCCGCCGGCATCCGCTCTGAACTCACGGTTGCGACTGAACCAAAGGACAATGACGCTGGCCAGAATACCGAAGACAATCTGAGCGATGATGGTCGTAATGAAAAAGCCCAGGCCGTGGCCTTCCTCATTTTTCAGAATCACGCGGTCCACAAAATGACCAACCACACGCGAAATAAAGATAACAAACGTGTTGACAACACCCTGAATCAGCGTCAGCGTAATCATGTCGCCGTTGGCCACATGACTCACCTCATGGCCCAGAACCGCCTCGACTTCCGCTTGATTCATGTTGCGCAAGAGCCCGGTGCTCACAGCCACCAGCGCTTTGTTCCGGTTCATGCCGGTGGCAAAGGCGTTGGGCGCGTCGGAGTCGAAAATGGCGACCTCCGGCATCCCGATCCCTGCCATCTGCGCCTGTTTCTTCACCGTGTCCACCAGCCATATTTCGTTCGCGGAACGCGGCTGTGTGATCACCTGGGCGCCTGTGACCCTTTTGGCCATCCATTTGGAAATGGCCAACGAAATGAGAGATCCTCCAAAACCGAATACGGCTGAAAAGATCAGTAGATTCCAATAATTCAAACCCGCGCCGCTTTCGTCCAGAATGCGGTCAACACCCAACAACCTCAAAACAATACTCAGGACGATGAGCACGGCGATGTTGGTAAGTAAGAACAACAACACTCTCTTCATTTTTTAATTCCTCCACAGGATCGGTGCATTAGCCGACTTTTAAAACCGGTCGTAAAAAGTATGCGCATATCTTAATTGCGTTCCAGTAGATGTCAAGTTTTTTCATCAGGGTTTTCCGGGAGCATCCCCTCTTCACTACGAATCCAAAGTTCTCGGTGATATAGGGTTTTCACGTAGGTGCCCCGGTACTGAGGAACTGAGCGGCTTTCACACGTATCGGAAACGGAAAAATCAACTTTTGAATACCGAGAAAACGGCATTTGTCACTTTTGATATGGGGTTCTGATTTTTGGTGAAAGCCTGCTGGATAGCCTCCAGTTCACCCGGGTCAAGGTGGACGGCACCGCAGCCCTCGTTGATGCAGACATCAACAGTAATATTGCCGTGCCTGATTTCGGCCAGACTTTGGCTCCCACAGCGGAAACAGTGTCCCTTGTGTTCATTTCGGTATTTTTGATTTGCATCTTTGCTGGCTTTTTCTCGAAGGGTCTTGATAAATTCCTCGTCCTTCTTTTTAAAGAATAGGTCTTCGTGATCTCCTTGTTGCGTAAAAATTGCCATAGATTCCTCCTGTGTGTTTTTATCTCTTTCCGTGCCTTTTGTACGCCCGGTTTAAGTTGATAGAATTTTTTCTAATCTGGAGGGGGGTATATTAAGAATAATCTTGTGTGTCAAATGTATTTTTAGCACACACTACGAGGTGTGGAACTGATGTTTGTCGTCGGGCGTGAATTGTGTTTATTATGGATCGAAGCCATGTATTTTTGTCAAGATTGTCGATTGTTCCGTTCAGGAAGAATGGGTGAATCATGTTTGCTTTGCCAGACACTCGGCATCGGGGGTACGGACAGTGGATGAGCCCCCCCCTAAAAACCGGGATTCCGAGGCAAAACAGCCAATGGCAGAACAAAACGGCAGACAATGAGAGTTTACTGTTTTATCGTAACCCATTGGTATCATTGGTGGGCCGTACCGGATTTGAACCGGTGACCAATTGATTAAAAGTCAACTGCTCTACCGAACTGAGCTAACGGCCCCTGATTCTGTTATGATAAGCGCTGCTACCTAACAAGAAGGGTCTCCAATTGCAAGAAGAAAATGACGGCCCGGTTGTCAAGCCGGGGGCATTGTGATAAGGAATGTTCCGGTCGGAGTGGCTATCACACACTATTGTTGGGATGCTTTGGATATGCGAGATTTATTGAAAAAAGTCCAGATCAATGTGCCCTTTCAGATGCTGATTGATGAGTATCTTGATATCGTCCTGAAAAAGGGGATCAATCCGGAAGTCGGATTGGATTGCTTCGCCCTCGACCGCTTCAGTCGGAATGAATTCTGTGACGTAGCGGATGCCATTCACGGCGCCAGCCTGTCGGTTACACTGCACGCCCCCTTTTTCGACCTGAGGCCCGGAGCCTTGGACCGGAAGGTACGAGAGGTAACCGTTGAACGTCTCAGGCAGGTCTTTGATCTGGTGCCTTGTTTCAAGCCCCGGTCCGTGGTCTGCCATGCCGCCTTTGATGACAAGTATTATATCTCCCACGAGGAGATGTGGTTGGAAAACAGCAAGGAGACATGGAGTGGCCTTATCAAAATCGCTGCCCAGGTCGGGACAATTGTGGCTATCGAGAATGTTTATGAGAGCAATCCGAAGTTTCTCAGGCTTCTGCTGGATGCATTCGAGGGGTCGCAGAATGTCTGCCTCTGTTTTGACACCGGCCACTTTAACGCTTTTTCCCGATCGAGCCTTGAGGAATGGATGGATGCTCTCGGTTCTAGGATCGGCCAGATACACCTCCACGACAACCATGGTAGCGCCGATGAGCATCTGCCGGTGGGGGAGGGAACGTTCCCTTTTCGGCGGTTTTTTGAGTTGCTGAAAAAGAAGGGCGCCCGACCGATCATTACGTTGGAGCCGCATACACAGAAAGACCTGTGGCGTACACTAGAAAATATCAGGCGTATGGGGCTGCTGGATTAGGGGAATAGCTGTGCTCAGACATGTTCTTAAACGATTGCTGCTCATGGTACCGCTCCTGGTGGGGATTACGATCGTCTGTTTTGTCGTTATCCACCTAGCCCCGGGTTCTCCTACCGATCTACAGACGGATCTTAATCCGAGGGTTTCGGCGGAGGCAAAGGCGCGCCTACAGTCCATGTATGATCTTGATAAGCCTATTTACAAGCAATATCTGCTGTGGGTCGGAAGGCTTGCGACCCTTGACCTGGGACAGTCCTTTTCGACCGACCATCGTCCGGTCATAGACAAGATATTAGAGAGGATACCGATCACCATCATCATCAATGTCCTTTCGATGATCCTGATTATACTGATCGCTATCCCGATAGGTGTAATATCTGCGGTACATCAGAACTCCCTCTTTGACAAGATTACGGCAGTGATTGTGTTTATCGGATTTGCCGTTCCCACCTTCTGGCTTGCGCTTCTTCTAATGATACTATTCGGGGTCAACCTGGGCTGGCTTCCCATATCGGGTATCCGATCCCTGAATTACGAGTACCTCCCTCCCTTCACCGCCGCCATTGACCTGCTTAAGCACCTGATATTACCGGTGCTGCTCTCCGCCTTCGGGGGGCTCGCGGGACTTTCCCGATACATGAGGTCCAATATGCTGGAAGTGATACGGCAGGATTATATAACCACGGCGAGGGCCAAAGGGCTCAGCGAACGGGTTGTTATCTATAAACACGCGCTCAGAAACGCACTTCTTCCTGTAATCACTATTCTGGGCCTCTCCATGCCGGGGCTGATCGGCGGGAGCGTCATCTTCGAGACGATATTCGCCATACCCGGGATGGGGCAGTTGTTCTACATGTCCGTTATGTCGCGGGATTATCCCGTGGTTATGGGGATACTGTTCATCGGGGCGGTTCTTACCCTGATTGGCAACCTGGTGGCCGATATCTCGTATGCCGTC
>JAQULO010000103.1 GCA_028718565.1 Syntrophales bacterium
CTCTTGTGGTACTTCTTTCTCATCTCCTCGGGGTCTTTGCTGTCCGCACCTGCCGCTATGAACGGCATGAGGCGCTCCAGCCCCTCCCGGGCCAGCTTAGCCAGGTGTTCTTCCTGTGAAAGCCCTGCCTCGGTTTCATAACGGGGGAGGAAAAACTGGTGTCCCAGATCCAGGGTCAGGTTGCACTTATCTGCTATTTCAAGTGTGTTTGCAATAGCTTCGGGACAATAGTTAAAACTTTGCTTCATCTCATCGGGGGACTTCAGATAGAACTCCTCAGAACTGAACCGCATCCTCCTGTCATCTTCCATGGTCGTCCCTGTCTGTATGCACAGGAGAACCTCGTGTGCCTCGGCGTCTTCACGGCTCAGGTAGTGACAGTCATTGGTCGCAACCATAGGAATGGAAAGCTTTTTGCCCAGCTCTATAAGCCCCTCGTTAGCTCTCTTCTGCTCTTTGAGGCCGTTTTCCATGATTTCGAGGTAGAAGTTGCCTTCTCCGAACATCTCACGGTACTCTTCAGCCACCCTCTGAGCGCCATCAAAATCTCCGTTGAGCAGGAGGTGGGATATCTCCCCATTGAGACACGCGCTCATGCAGATAAGGCCTTCACTGTGGAGGGTCAGCAGCTCTTTGTCCACGCGGGGCTTGTAGTAGAATCCCTCAAGATACCCGGCGGAGGTAAGTTTCATCAGATTTTTGTATCCGTGAGTGTCCCTGGCCAGAACGACGAGGTGGCGGTGTCCCTCACTGCGGTCAAGCCGGCCCCTAGGTGCCACATACAACTCGCACCCGATAATGGGTTTTACGCCAGCCTTGTAGGCCTTCTGATAAAAATCGACGGCCCCGAACATGTTGCCGTGATCAGTCATGGCAATGGCGGGCATCTCGTACTTCCTCACCTTTGCGAAGAGATCGTCGAGCCGGATCGCACCGTCGAGAAGACTGTACTGGGTATGCACATGAAGATGAACAAAATCGGAGTAGTTCATGGACCTCTTATCTTTGCAGTTGGCCCGCAGGGTTTCTAAGCCCAACGGCCTTATAATTCAAACCCAGGAGGCTTTTTTAATCCAACCAGTAGTTAGGGGCCTCTTTTGTTATGATTACGTCATGAACGTGACTTTCGCGCAGACCAGCAGGTGTTATCTTTATAAAGCGGGCCTTTTCCCTCAGCTCTTCAATTGTCCGACATCCCACATAGCCCATCCCGGCCTTTATCCCCCCGACAAGCTGTTGTATGCTTGCGGAGAGGGTACCGCGGAATGGAACACGGCCCACGATCCCCTCGGGAACCAGCTTCATATCACTTTCAATTTCGTCCTCCAGATAGTAACGGTCTTTGCTTCCCGACTTCATTGCCTCGAGAGAGCCCATTCCCCGGTACACCTTGTAGCTTCTTCCCTGGAAAAGAACGGTTTCTCCAGGGCTCTCTTCCGTGCCGGCGAAGAGCCCCCCGATCATAACCACATGCGCCCCGGCACCAAGGGCCTTCACCACATCGCCCGAAAACTTCACCCCCCCATCCGCTATCAGTGGGATGCCGTACTTTTTAGAGGCCTCGAAGCAGTTTTGTATCGCCGTGATCTGGGGTACGCCGACACCAGCCACCACCCGTGTCGTACATATGGACCCCGGTCCCACGCCCACCTTTACCGCATCTACTCCCGCCTTTATGAGCGCTTCAGCCCCCTCGCGGGTTGCCACATTGCCCGCTATGAGTTCACAGTCAGGAAAAGTGGCCTTTGTGCTTTTGACCGCGTCAATAACCCCTTTAGAATGTCCGTGCGAGGTGTCGATAACTATGACATCAGCTCCCGCTTTCAGCAGTGCATCCACCCGCTCCTCTCTGTCGAGGATTCCCACGGCTCCTCCGACCCTCAGCCTGCCGAGAGAGTCCTTGCAGGCATAGGGATATTTTCGTATTTTCTCAATATCTTTTATTGTGATCAGGCCCTTCAGGTTGTAGTTATCGTCAACCACGAGGAGCTTTTCTATCCGATGTGTATGCAGTATCTTCTTTGAATCCTCCAGGGTTATATCGGAGGAAACGGTTACCAGATTTTCCTTGGTCATTACGGCAGAGACCGGCTGATCAAGGTTTGTCTCAAACCGCAGGTCGCGGTTCGTCAGAATTCCAACGAGCTTTTGGCCCCGTACGACTGGAACGCCCGATATCTTGTACTTGCTCATCAGGGCAAGGGCTTCTCCTACCCTCTGTTCCGGTTCTATCGTTATGGGGTCGACGACCATCCCGCTCTCTGACTTTTTTACCTTGTCTACATCGAGAGCCTGATTTTCTATGCTCATATTCCTGTGGATGATCCCGATACCTCCCTCCTGGGCCATGCATATGGCCACTCTCGACTCAGTCACCGTGTCCATGGCGGCGCTGACGATGGGGATACTCAGGGATATGTTGCGAGTGAGCGCCACAGATGTATCAACCTCCCTCGGCAGAATGCTGGACGCTGCCGGCAGGAGAAGAAGATCGTCAAAGGTAAGGCCCTCCTGTATCTGATCTTTTTTTATCATTGCGTACCTCCGGATATATAGTTGTCTATGTAGTAGTTCTTACCACTCAAGGGTATAAAATAGCTATCCTTTTTAGCATCATGTTCCATAAATTCGGTGATCTGATAGTAGGCAGCGCGTAAAAACCTTGCTTCGAACATCCCTTGTTTGATGTCGCAGTAGAGAACGTTTTCCGCGTTCATTCTCAGCGTCGAAGGATCGAGCCTTTCCGAAGTAAAATCACTGAGAGATATCTCGATGTATTCACCCTCATGATCGCTCGCGGCATGCTTGACAACCGCCTCTACGACGATGGGGGTGTCTTCAACCTCAATGAGAAACTTATCCCCTTTGAATTCTATTCGGTATCTCCCCTGCTCATCCTTCCTCAGATTTTCAAAAAAGACCTTTAGAATATCTTTCCTGAACATCAGCGCCCCTTCGTGGTACCAGGCCCCCTCCTTGTCTACCCTTATGGGAAAGGAGGGGATTTCATTTTTTTTGTTCATACTCACTCACGACCTGCTTTTTTATACTATCGATAATTATGGTCACGGGACCATTGTTCACAAGATCAACTTCCATCATAGCTCGAAACCGCCCGGTTGCCACCTTTTCGACACCCTTTCGCACCCTCTTTACAAAATACTCGTAGAGCTCATCGGCCTCTTCAAAACCGGCAGCATCGATAAAGGAGGGACGCCGTCCCTTGCGGCAGTCGGCAAGGAGGGTAAACTGCGACACCACCAGCATATCACCAGATATATCAATAAGGGAAAGATTCATCTTTCCGTCCGGGTCTTCAAATATCCGAAGGTTGATAATCTTATCAGAGAGATACTCGGCATCTTGTTCCGTGTCCCCTTTAGCGACACCGAGAAATACCACAACGCCCCGTTTTATCTCACCGAGAGTATGGTTATCAACGGAAACCCCGGCAGAGCTGACCCTCTGAACAACGGCTCTCACGACTGTACCTCATTGCCAGCAGTTTCGAAGGCTCTAAGCCATAACTATCTTGTTGCCCGCACCGGTGATCCCCTTCGTTGCGTTTCGTGTATCGATCACAAGACGGGCATGTTTTACGATATCGGCAAAATCGTAGGCTGAATGGTCGGTGATGATAATAACCACATCCGCATCGGCAAGCGTCTCAGGTGTGAGCGGGGTTGATTGCATTCTAAAGTCGTATTTCCTTGTCGGTCTGAGCTGGGGTATCCAAGGATCGTTATAGGACACTTGGGCACCCTTCTCCAGGAGCATTTTTATGATGGCATACCCAGGCGATTCCCTGTCATCGTCGACATCCTTTTTGTATGCTATACCCAGCACCAGTATGCGGCTCCCCTTCATGCTTTTACTCTCCCCGTTCAGGGCCTCCACGGTCTTCTCTATCACGTAATAGGGCATGGAGACATTGATCTCTCCAGCAAGGTGGATAAAACGGGTCGAAAAGTCGTATTCCCTGGCCTTCCAGGAAAGATAAAAGGGATCTATCGGTATGCAGTGCCCGCCAAGACCGGGACCAGGGTAGAACGGGGTGTAACCGAAAGGTTTTGTGGCCGCAGCATTAATCACCTCGAATATATCGATGCCCATCTTGTGGGCAAGAACCTTGAGTTCGTTAACCAGCGCTATATTGACCGACCGGAAGGTATTCTCCAGTATCTTGACAAGTTCGGCCGCCTTGGCTGAAGATACCGGCACCGCGCGCGTGATGCAGTTGTACAGGGTCTGCGCCACCTCCAGACAGTTAGCGGTCATACCGCCTACGACCTTCGGGGTGTTGGAGGCGCTGAATGTCTTGTTCCCGGGGTCCTCCCTCTCCGGTGAATAGGCGAGGAAGAAATCTCTGCCCACCTCAAATCCCCTATCTTTAAGACGAGGGAGCATCATCTCCTCGGTCGTACCGGGGTACGTCGTACTTTCAAGCACGACGAGCTGTCCCGCCCGGAGGTGCGTCGCGATAGTCTCAGTGGTCTCCAAAAGATACGTCAGATCGGGTTCCATCTTGTCGGTAAGAGGAGTTGGTACGCAGATAAGTATGCAGTCCACCTCCCTCAGACGGTCGAAGTTACTTGTCGCATCAAAATGCCCTGCCCTGATCATCCTCGTTACGGGCTCTATGGGGACATGTTTTATATAAGATTCTCCCTTAAGAAGCTTCTCTATCTTTACGGAATCCAAATCAAAACCAAAAACGTTAAAACCGCTCTTTCCAAAATGAATCGCGAGGGGCAGACCGACATACCCCAGTCCGATAATCCCCACCTTCGCGGTTCGGTCTTCTATCATCCCGATCAGTTTTATTTTTCTGTCCACCATCTTCACACCCTATTGCATCCCATTCAGTTTTCTGAGAGCGAGCATAAGTGCCTGCGTTCCGAGTCTGCCGTGCCCCTGAGCCTTCACGGCGATATACAGTTGTCTGACCAGAGATAGTCCCGGTAGCGAGAGATCACATGCCGCCGCCTCTTCCAAGGCTATACCCATATCCTTAATGAAGTGCTCCACAAAGAAGGTGGGTGTGTAGTCACCTCTCGCAATCATCGGGCCCAGATTCCGTACGAGCCAGGAACTACCCGCCCCGTTGCCCACAATATCCAGAACTGACTGTTCGTCGAGCCCCAACCTCGATGCATAGAGGAGGGATTCGCAGACCCCGATTATGGTGCCGGCAATGAGGATCTGGTTACATATCTTTGTATGCTGACCGGTGCCGGGTCCGCCCATATGGGCGATCTCTTTGCCCATCAAATGCAGCAGGGGCAATACCCGTTCAAAGGCACCCCTGTCTCCCCCTACCATTATGGAAAGAGAGGCATCTCTTGCTCCAATGTCTCCCCCTGATACGGGAGCATCAAGGCTGTCGATCCCCTCGCGAGAGGCCGCTTCGGCTATCGTCTGGGCCAGCTTCGGGCTGCTGGTTGTCATATCAACGACCGTACGGCACCTGCACCCGGCAGACACAAGCCCCCCTTTACCGAGGTACACCTCTTCCACGTCCCGGGGATTACCTACTATCGTGAATACGACCTCCGCGTTGAGGGCGACTTCGGCCGGCGATATGCACCAACGCCCTCCCCTTGCCATGAGGCCTTCTGCCTTCTTTTGTGTCCTGCTGTAAAGGTAGAGATTATGTCCGGCATCCCGGATGTGACCCGCCATCGGAAAGCCCATGACACCTGTGCCTATCCATCCGATTTTCATAATCTTATGCCTCTCTAAAGCGGGAGAAATCCTATCCCACAGATTCCCCGCTGTTTATCAGATGAGATGGGAAACATCAATGTATTTTAGACTCATTCTGTTGGTGCGTACTTTCATCAGTTTAGAAAAACGGGCACAGAAGAACCCCAAAAGGAAATTGTTCGAAGGTTTCCGATTGATGAAGAGGAAAGATGGTCGCTAGCCTCGTGTATCACGGATTCGGCTTTGTCAGCTACGATTATGTCAGAACACGATATGAAGGGAAGAGAAAAAGACGTGTTGCCCGGTTTGTAGAAGCTGTAAGATCATGATGCAGGAACGACAAAGAGGCGGTTGAGGGCGGTGCTGTTGCCAGGGCATCCACCGGCAGGCCCCTCGTTGGCGGCATAACACCAAGTAGCCGCCCGGCTTACCCTTGGGGGAGCGGTCACCCTCATTCCCCCCGTCACACCGTTTCTGGCGGTAATCGGGAGCATCTCACCTATAGGGTTAGTAGGTATGTATACGCCCAGGCATACTGGGCTTGTGCGGCTACCCCTTCGTGGAACAGCCGCACCGTTCCGGAAAAACAGGATCTAAACCTTCTTGATGGGGATGACCAAGACCGGTTTGCTGGAACGTCTCAAGACCCGTTCGGCGACGGTCCCCAGAACAGGACTGGTCAAGAATCCCTTTCCATGGGTCCCCATAATGATGATGTCACAGTTTTGTTCATCCGCTACCTTGAGAATTTCTTCGACAGGGCGCCCCTTCTTGACCTCGATGGGTCTTATCCTTTTCAGGGCCTCTGGTTTTTTCCGAAGTGTAAGTTTGACTAACTCCTCAATGCGGGCTTTCATTTTCCCGGTCACTTCACTATTCATCCTTTCAATTGCCTCGTCAGGCACGGTCAATCTAATATAAGAGAGTGTGTTCGCGGGCAATTCTTCGATAACGTGCAGGATGACTACCTCCGCGTTATTTTTTTCAGCAGCGTCCACGGCATATCGAAAAGCGTAGTTGGAATTTTCTGAAAGATCCGACGCTAAAAGGAATCTGTTTATCTTCGGTATCATTGTTTGTCTCCTCTATAAATTATTTTCACCACCACGGATGGTTCTAAAAGATTTGTCACTAAATCACAAGGGAATTTATCTGGCATATTAAAAAAATATTTTTGCCTATATTGAATTATAATCTAATCCACTGACGTAGTCAGTGGTGGGGCGTGGGGGCGTAGGCCCCACACCTTTGGTGAATCAACGTAGTTGATGAGCACAGGGATTTT
>JAQULO010000104.1 GCA_028718565.1 Syntrophales bacterium
CACGCGGCGTTGCTGCGTCAGGGTTTCCCCCATTGCGCAAAATTCCTCACTGCTGCCTCCCGTAGGAGTCTGGACCGTGTTCCAGTTCCAGTGTGGCTGGTCGTCCTCTAAGACCAGCTAACCATCGAAGCCTTGGTAGGCCATTACCCCACCAACAAGCTAATGGTACGCGAACTCATCCCTCAGCGGTAGCTTCTATAGAGAGGCCACCTTTGGCTTATCCGTCGAAACAGACAAGCTTCATCGCGCATTATCCCATCTTTCGATGAGTTATTCCCGACTGAAGGGTAGATTATCCACGTGTTACTCACCCGTGCGCCACTTTACTCATCCCGCGAACGGGACTTTCTCGTAAGACTTGCATGTGTTAGGCACGCCGCTAGCGTTAGTTCTGAGCCAGGATCAAACTCTCAAGTTTAAATCCTTCAATTGAGATCACTCTCAAAGTACTTACTACATTGGGACCCACAAACCAACTATCTTCCACTATTCAATTTCCAAAGATCTTTACGCATCAAGAACGAACTTGAGCTTCTACCCCAGAACGAATCCGCTGTCAAGAAGTATCTTTTAAAAACAAAATAAAAAACAAACCAAAAAGCAATTCCCGACAAGGAAGCGGACTTATACGCCGCCGGTTTCAAAGAGTCAAGACATATTTTAAAAAATTTTTCTATTGTGCCTTTTTTCGCGCACGCCGTACCCATTACATATAACAGGTCGCGCATAGCACTCCTTGAATCCCCCTGTAGCCGTCTACCCTTTCCTCTCCTTTTAAGGTCTTGAAAAAAGGCGCGGCTTCTAGTACCGTCTAGCCGGACATTACGATCGTACTGAAAGTCCCCAGCCCCGACCAACGGGGTACGTGCGGTGACAAAATTGTTTTCCGGCAGAAAACCGCAGAAAATAATTTCTAACTTACCGAGGAGAACCTCCATGCTGTACGAAATGAATATCGGCACGCTGTCCCTAGGGAATAATATCTTTCTGGCGCCGATGGCCGGCGTGACCGACCTCCCGTTTCGCCTCCTGGCACGCACCTTCGGCGCCGGTCTGTGCTTCACTGAAATGGTCAGCGCGCAAGGTCTAGTCAGAAAAACCCGCCGAAGCTACGAATACTTGGCTTCATCCCCGAACGACAGGCCCCTCGGCGTGCAACTCTTCGGCGCCGACCCTGACATCCTTGGCGAGGCAGCCGCAATCGTGACAGAACTGGGGGCGGATTTAATAGACATCAACGCCGGGTGCCCCGTAAGAAAGGTTCTGAAGACAGGGGCGGGCGGGGCTCTGATGCGGGACCCCGCCCGATTCTCCGCCGTCCTCGGGAGTGTCAGAGCCGCCACGCATCTGCCCCTGACCGTCAAGATACGCTCCGGATGGGCACCCGGCGAGATCAACGCCGTCGATATTGCCGAGAGGGCAGAGGGTTGCGGCGCGGACGCCCTGACCCTGCACCCGCGAACGGTGAGGCAGGGATTCAGCGGCAGCGCCGACTGGCACCTCATCGGCCTGGCAAAGGAGAGGGTGAGGATCCCTATTATAGGGAGCGGCGATATCCGGGGACCCGAAGACGCCCGTGCGATGCTGGAGCAGGCCGGGTGCGACGGAGTGATGGTGGGGAGGGGCTCCATGGGGAACCCCTGGATATTCAGGGCAGCAACAGCCTTTCTGTCCGATGGAACTTTGCTTCCCCCCCCCGATTCGATAGAAAGGGAGGACATCTTGCGCCAGCACCTGAAGATGCATATGCGGCAGCACGGCAAAACGGCAGGGGTCAGGGGATTTCGCACGCACCTCCTGTGGTATACGAAGGGGCTCAGGGGGGGGAGCACATTCAGAAAAGCGGCCGTTTCGGTGGAGGGAATGGACGAACTGCTTGAGATGGTCCACGCCTACCTCCACCATTTTCAGGGAGAGGATTGAAGGTTGAATATCCACATCCCCCACCTGTGTGGGTGTAGTGCTCCGGCCTTTGTTTTTTCAGTCTAACTACCTAAATAGTTACCAGGAAAGTTTCAAAAATGGCGTAAAATTATCTTGACACGGGGACAGGCTCAATGTTAGTTGGGGCAAGGTTGTATTGATTGAGGGGGTGGGGTGTGCCCCGAATATGAGAGGGGGGGGTGATCACGGAAAACAGAGATTCGAAAAGATTGTGAAAAATAACCGTAAAAATAACCAAGGGTTTAAGTTAACAAAACCACAGGAGGAAAGATAATGAGGAAGTTGCTATTAGGATTGCTTGCTCTGAGCCTGGTGCTGGCATTTGCCATGCCCGCCGCGGCGGTAGACGTAAGCGTAAGCGGTACTTACTATATTGCAGGCTACTACGATGACAATGGGGACCTGATGACTGAGCCCTCGGGCGCAGAAGGCAGTTCCAGCGCGTGGTACAACCAGCGCCTCCGAGTCGAAACGACCTTCGCGGTCAGTCCGGCTCTCATGCTGATCACCCGCTTCGATGCCATGGAAGGGTTCTGGAACGGGGAAAGCGGTCCCACGTCACCTGGGGCAGCGAATACTGATGATTCCAACATCGACTTCGACCGCGTCTACGTCCAGGCGGACACGGAGTACGGTAGGTTTACCGTCGGATATCAGGCAGGTAGTGTTTGGGCTACCTCCTTTGCCGATGCGGTGTCTGATGTTCCCAGAATCAAGTGGCAGGCCAAGCTCGGCGAATGGCTCGTCGGCTTTGTTTACGAGAAGGCTGGCGAGCTTGACCGGGGGACCCAGTATACCGATAGAGACATTGATAAGTATATGCCCTTTGTCATAAAGTACTTCGAGGGTGGATCAACAGGTCTTCGCTACATTTATGCCGATAATGCCGCGTTCAAACCGGCTGGATATGACCAGACCCTCCATCTGTTCATGCCTTACGTCAAGGCGAAGGTCGGCGACCTCTACGTCGAGGCCGAGGCGGTTTACGCACTCGGTGCCTTCGCGGACTATGACGACCCATCAATCACGGACGTGGACAAGGATGGTTTGTCTGCTTACGTCAACGCCAAGTATACCGTCGGTAACGCTTATGTGGGCGGGCAGATCGCCTGGGTGGAAGGTGACGATCCCACAACGAACGACAATGAGGCCGGCACCTCTGGTTTTGACTACAATCCCTGCCTGATCCTCTGGAACGACGACCTGCAGAAGTGGTCGGGGCAGAACCTTGGCCAGGGCAACCCCGCCGGTGTTTCTACCGGCGACACGATGACCAATGCCTGGTTGTATCAGATATACGCGGGCGTCTCACCACTGCCTAACCTTGATCTTCTCCTCTCCTACTCGTACGCCAAGGCAGACGAGAAGGGGAGCGCTCTTGATGACAAGATCGGTTCAGAACTCGACGTCACGGCGACCTACAAGCTGTTTGATAACCTCGACTACATGGTCGGTTTCGGCTACTTCTGGGCCGGCGACTGGTACAAAGGGTCCTCCGCAGCAGCCACGGTCGACGATGACTACGTACTTATGAACAAACTGACGTTGAGCTTCTAGCACCGGGTTGAGAACTCAATTGCAGGGCCCCGGAGACCGTCTTCGGGGCCTTTTTTTACCTGCCGTACCGCTTTCCTCTCTCCATTCTTTGTGATAGAATCCCCCCCAAAAAGGAGCACTGCCATAGACAAAATCCACGGCACTACTGATGGCGTAAAGGCCGGAGAGATCAGGGAAATTCAGCGGCTCTACCGGAGGAAACTCCCCCCGGAACGGATCGTCACCCCGGAGCTGGCGAGGTGGCTCTCCGGACTGTCACGCCGAATCAACCGACAGGTTGGAGTCCTGGTCAGCCGAAGGGGGGAAATCCAATACGTGATCGTTGGGGATCACCGTCAGATTGTGATCCCCAACCTTGAGGGGTTCCGCTCCTCCTCGGCACGTCTGAAGGGCCTGCGCCTTATCCACACCCACCTCGACACAGAACCCCTCACGGGGGACGACCTGACCGACCTTGCCCTCCTGCGGCTCGATATGATCTCGGCCATCGAGGTCGGAGAGGACGGGCTGCCCGGAAGGATACACTCAGCGCACCTGATCCCCGAAAATCCTGGAGGAGCTTACTGGCTCCTGATGGACCCTGTTCCCGTCTTTGAAGCAGGCCTGAACTTCACCGAATTCATACAGGCACTGGAGGAACAGTTCACGCGGAGGCAGAGGCCCAGGAGGGTGGATGCCGCCGAGGGGGCTATCCTGATACGCGTCGAGACAGACCCCCTCTTCGACAGCGACGGCTCCCTGGACGAGCTGAGGGAACTGGCGCGGTCATCCGGCGTGGAAATTCTCGATACCGTCATACAGCGCCGGCAGAGCTACGACCCCCGGTATCTGATGGGGCGGGGAAGGCTCTCCGACTTGGTCATACAGGCGCTCCAGATCGGGGCCGGGCTCCTGATCTTCGACCATGAACTCTCACCCGCCCAGGTGCGCTCCATCACTGATTTTACCGAGCTGAAGGTGATCGACCGGTCGCAGCTGATACTGGATATTTTCGCCCGGCGCGCCCACAGCCGCGAGGGGAAAATCCAGGTCGAGCTCGCCCAGATGCAATATTTACTCCCCCGTCTGGCGACAAAGAACACAGCCATGTCCCGTCTGACAGGGGGCATCGGGGGGACCGGCCCTGGAGAGACAAAGCTCGAAATCAACCGGCGCCGAGCGCGGGAGAGGATCGACCGCCTGAAAAAGGAGCTGAAGGACGTACAGAGGGGGAGGAGCCAGCGGCGCCGACTCAGGAAGAAGCGGGGGCTTCCCGTCATCTCCATCATCGGCTATACCAACACGGGGAAATCGACGCTCCTCAACGCCCTAACACAGAGCCGAGCCTTGACCGAAGATCTCCTCTTCGCCACGCTGGACCCGAAGAGCTCACGCCTCCGCTTCCCCCGCAACAGGGAGGCAATCATCACAGACACGGTGGGGTTCATACGGAACCTTCCGAAGGAGCTTTTCTCCGCCTTCCGCGCAACCCTGGAGGAACTGGACGAGGCCGATCTCCTCCTACACGTCATCGACGTCAGCAACCCCAGGTTTGAGGAGCAGGTCCTCGCGGTGGACAGGATACTGGAGGAACTCGACTTGAAGAACAAGAAGTGCCTTCGCGTATTCAACAAGACCGATCTCTTCCCCGAGAAGGTCGTACTGGACAACCTGTGCCGGAGATTCGACGCGATTCCCCTCTCGGCGCTAAACCCCGAAACCTTTCTCCCGCTGCTCGAGAAGCTGGAAGAGGAAACACAGTTGCTGGACGCTGAATACTGAGTAAAAGAGGCGCACCCCCTGTTGTTCCCTTGGATCTTTCATGCAACACCAGAAAATGAACCGCCACGCCACAGGCAGCGGGGCATCATCAAAAACATCACCACAAGGGGCGGGGAATATGACCCTCATGAGATCCAATAAGAGGGTTGATCACTTGAGCACCCTCCAGGTATTGGTGAACGGCCAGTGGGAGGAGTGTCTGAAACAGGCTGATGGATAACAGCTATTCTCCGTGTATTACGATCCGAGCATTCTTGATATCATTTCGGCGTATCGCTGGGCCGCTCCCCCGTTAGAGGTAACTATGGTACGCCCAGCCTCTCCTCTCACGCGAAGGGTCTCGGGGTCTTTCATCAGCCTGAGTATCTCGGACAGAAGCTCCCCGCCATCCCTGACGGTCGTACCCCCCCCCGCCATCTCCAGCCGTTCTCTCTCCTCCGTGAAGTCATCCATCGAAGGACCATAGAGCACGACCTTCCCCCACGCCGCTGGCTCCAGGATGTTCTGCCCACCCCGGGGAACCAGACTCCCGCCGCAGAAGACCACCGTGGCGAGGCTGTAGACCTTGAAGAGCTCCCCGATCACATCAACGATAACGATCCGGCGGCCGGCACGCCTTTCACCACTGCGTATCGCTGTCATCGTCACGCAGTCATGGAAACCGGAGCCGTGCGCGAGGGAAAGGACAGCGCCGCCCCTCTCGGGATGCCGCGGGACGATAATCATGAGCATACCGGGATATCGCTCTGCCAGGTCCCGGTAAACCTTCAGGACCACATCGTCCTCCCCTTCATGCGTGCTCCCCGCGACAAAGACCTGTGCTCCGCGGGGTATATCCAGTCTCGCCGCCATGTCGTCTCTGATGGAATCATCCGCCCTCGCGGCAAGACTGTCGTACTTCGCGTTCCCCATGATATGGATCTTCGACGGCTCGACCCCCAAGGCCTCCAGCCGGGAGGCGTCGATCGCGGATATGACCCCTGTCACATCAACCATATTCATAACGCGCTTCCAGAAGAACCTCGTCTGCCGGTACCGCCTGAAGGAACGGGGGGAGATCCGGCCATTAACCATCGCTACGGGAATCCTTCGTTTTTCACAGGCGCGGATGAAGTTGGGCCATATCTCCGTCTCAACCGGGACAAAGATATCCGGCCGCACCTTGTCTATGGTCTTTCTCACGACGAAGGGAATGTCAAGGGGGTAGTAAATGTGCGACGTGGCGTCCGTGACAAGGAGGTGCGCCATTTCCTGGCCCGTCTCCGTGCTTGTGGAAAGGACGATACACGCCCCCGGATAAAGCGTCCTCAGGGATGATATGATGGGGGCGGCGGCGGTCACCTCCCCTACAGATACCGCATGCACCCATATCCGGGGAGAGCCCTTCATCCCTTTAAAAACGCTGTCCGGGACAAACCCGAATTTGGGGCCGATGCTCTTCCTATACTTCCCCGCAAAGACAATCTTTGCCAGGAAAAAGGGTATGAAAAACAGGGCCGCCACGGACAAGACAATATTATAGAGTAGATTCGCCATAGCCGCTGAAACATACTGGTCTTTTCGCCGCCTGTCAAGCCTTCACAAATCCGGGGGGACAATAAACACGACATGTGGTATGGGGCACCGACTTTATTGGGGAAAGGAGGTCGTGTTCCGACAAACCAGGAAACCAGGTC
>JAQULO010000105.1 GCA_028718565.1 Syntrophales bacterium
CAGTGAGAGACCGCTTATGATCCTGTTTCTGGCAGGAAAATTGGCGGCCAGGGGGTGGGTGGAGAAGGGAAATTCGGTGATCACGGCGCCGCTTTCCGCTATCTTTTCGAACAAATTCCTGTTTTCGGGTGGATAGACAACATCGATGCCGGACCCCAAAACGGCGATGGTTCTTCCCCTTCCGGCAAGCGCCCCGGTATGGGCGGCGGAGTCAATGCCCCGCGCCATGCCGCTGACAATGGTCACTCCCCCCATGGCGAGTTCTCGACAGAGCCGCTCCGTTGTGAATCTGCCGTAGGTGCTTGCCATCCTGGAGCCTACCACGGCGAGCGTGATATCACGGGCGGACAAGGTTCCTTTGACGTACAAGATAGGCGGAAAGTCGTATATGTTCAGAAGTAGGCGGGGATACAGAGGAGAGTCGGAGGTGATCAGCGAGACACCTAGCCTGTCTGCCGACTCCATCTCCCTTTCAACCCGCGGCCAGTCATTAAAGTCCCGTATGTTGCGGGCCGTTTTCTGCGTGATGCGGGGTATGTTTTGAATGGCGGCCGCAGACGCTTCGAAGACGGCGCGTGGGGAGCCGAACGTCTTGACAAGACTGTTGAATCCGACATTTCCCACGGTATCCACGAACTTCAGGGCAAGCCAGTATGTTAGATCAGCAGGAATCATTATCTTGTCGATAAAAGATAAAAACGTAAGAGTTCCGGGTTATGGATGATGGCTAAGGCCGGGACTATATATACTATCTTTGAGAGGTGTCAAGCTTTATCAAGCTGTCGTCTGCTTGACATAGCTTGTAAGTTGTAATAATTTCACCTGCACAGCGCAATACCCACGGAGCTTGCTCCAGGTGGTCAAGTTGATACTATCTGTGATGAAAAGAGGTATGACAGAGTTGAAGCCGAAAGTTGTTGTTGCCGTAGCCCTCGCCATGATTCTGATCCTTGCGGGATCGCCTGCTGCTCTTGCCATGACCGATCAGCCTGGAAATCCGGTCCTTTCCATAGCGCCCGACGGGGTGGATTTCGGCGTTATGAGAGATACGGCGACCGGGGTTCGTTTGGTTGAGATAGGCGGCATAGGGAAGGTCACTTGGATGGTTAAGTGGGCTGAACCTTGGTTGACCTTGGACACGTATTCAGGGGTTGTTGAGGACGGCGGCACACAGATCATATCAATCACAGCAAGCCCGCGCGGTCTTTCCCTGGGACGTCACACGACCGAAATAGTCATAACGACCTCTTCCGGGACCAGGACAGTCCCGGTCTCCATTACCGTTCTGCGGGGCAGCGATGTCGTCCCTAGACCGGAACTGAAAGAGATACTACTGACACCACCGGCCTTCGCCGCGCAGGTCGGCAGAAAGGTTCGCTTGAGCGCTGCCGGTGTATATTCTGATGGTTCGCAGAAGGATATTACAAAAGAGATAGAGTGGGTATCGGATAACAGGACAGTGGGATATTTCGCCGACAAGGGGCTGCTTATCGGAAAATCCGTAGGGAATGTGAGGGTGTTTGCCAAGGAGGGAAGGGTACAGAGCCCTGTCATGACCATCCATATGGGCGCCCTCAAAGGTCCCCTTCTGAAGGTGCGCTTGCCGAAGACAAGCCAGGATCATGTTGAAAAGGGATCAACAGAAATGTTTTCCCTGTCCCTGCAAAATGCCGGTACGGGGGAGTTGGAATGGGAAGTTATAAGCCGAGTGTCCTGGCTGGTAGTAGGCGGAAACGCCCCTGAATGGAAAAACGGACACAATGGGAGCAGTCTGCGCGGTACTGGCGGAAAGAGTATAAAGGTAACTGTTGACGCCACAGGGCTTCCGGAAGGGGAGTACGAGGGGACCATTATAGTACGCTCAAACGGGGGCGATGATGAGATAACCATTCCGGTCACTATCCTCTCCCTTACCTCCATATCCCTAACCCCTGCTTCTATAAGAATGGCGGCAAACGATAGAATGATGTTACGGGCGACCGGGATATGGTCGGACGGGAGCAGAACCGATCTTTCGAATGCTTCAGCTTGCAGGTGGATAATCTCCGACCCTTCAATCGGGTTCTTTCTGAGCAGGCGGCCTGTTTTTGTCGCCGGCAGGGCCGGTCGCGTCGAGATCAGAAGGGTACGAGGTGCCGTGAACAGCAATGTTGCGGTTGTCGATGTTGAAGAGGCTCCCACCGATCCTGTCTTGCTGGTATCTCCCCACGAAGTGGATTTCGGCACCATAGGCCCCGGTGAGGCGTCAAAGGGTATTATTTCTCTCAAAAATGTCG
This sequence comes from Syntrophales bacterium, assembly GCA_028718565.1. Classification (GTDB taxonomy): domain Bacteria; phylum Desulfobacterota; class Syntrophia; order Syntrophales; family UBA2210; genus UBA6078. The sequence goes on from JAQULO010000105.1 coordinate 2,277, forward strand.
GTGGGGGAGCACTGATCTGGCAGGCTTATGGGGTAGGAGACTGGGTGTCTACGGAGAGTGGTACTCCCTCAGGGACGGCCGGGAGGTCCGGGCGCCTCCTTCGCGTCTCCGTTGAGTCCGTGGCGAAGGACGACGTTTCTGTGAGTGGGCTGTTTGCCGTTCGCATACGCCTTGAGATGGGACACAATTCGGTATCCTATGAAAAACTCCTGCCTGCCGGAAGTTATAGAGAAAAATTAAGACTACACTTTAATGGTGGAGATCGGTCTGTATTTCTTAAATTTACGATAGCAGAAACGGCGTCGCGTTCCTCCATGAACATACAGCCCCTTGGGATAGATTTCGGCAGTGTTGCGGCAGAGGGGACATTGATGAAAAAGATCGAATTGAGGAACGTGGGAAAAAATGTCCTGAAATGGGTCGCGGTGTTGCAGGGCAGCAGGAAGACGTTCCGGGAGGTTATCCTTGAAAAGGGGAGGTACGTTTCATTTGCGAATGAGGCCGTCTCGGGGAAGGACCACTATCGCGTGCCGAAGCGTCTGGAAGATAGGATTGAAATATTCGGCGAGTGGACAGGAAACAGGGGTTATCCTTACGGTACAGGGGAAGACAGCCTTCTGCGGTATTCGTTCTCGGGGAGCGGCATAACCGTATTCCTGTGGAAGGATATTGGTGGAGGTACCGTCCAAGTATTTGTTGATGGTCGCCTGACGGGCGCGGTAGATTGCGCCTCCGAAGAGAGGAAAAGGATCGAGTTCCCGGCGGCAGAAAATCTCGCGGAGGGGGGGACGCATCGCCTTGTCCTCGCGGTAAAGGGAGGAGCCGTGGAGATTGAGGGTGCTCGGGTTTACACTGCGAGCCTCATGGAGGGCAGGAAGGGGTGGATGGTAATATCCCCTGAACGGGGGACGACAACCAATGAAGTGGATTATATTACCGTGTCGGTTACCCCTGAGGGTTTGGCCGCCGGTTCTTACAGCGAGAACATTATTTTTTACTCTGACGAGGGGGTTGAAGTAGTCGAGGTTTCTCTTGATGTTGCTGGTGATAAGCTTTCAGAATTAGTAGATATATTCAGATATATAAAAGGATCGGACATGCGGCTGTCCCCCGAGGGGGCGCAGGGAGATCTCCGGTTGCAGGGGTACCGGAAAGAGGGGCCGCTCTTCAGGCTTTTCCGCAAGGGAACATCGGGGACCTCGGAATTATTCCAGTGGTATAATCCATCAAAAGGAATACACTTTTATTCGTACAACCGGTCGGGCTGGAAACGTTCTCTCGAAGGGTATGTCTTTGACGGACCGATAGGAAATATTGCAACCCTTAAACTGATCGGGACCAGAGATCTGTACACATGGTTCAACCCCGAAACAGGGGCGTATTTTTATACAACGGACCCGAAGGGTGAAGGTTATGAGAAGAGGGGGTACGTGTACGACGGGGTGGTGGGTTATGTCAGATAACACCGGCGACTGGTGTTTTGTCTTGACAAATATAAGCAAAGTGACTACAAGAACTCCCTCTCAACGAACGACGCGCCAGTAGCTCAGCTGGATAGAGCAACGGACTTCTAATCCGTAGGTCCCGGGTTCGAATCCCTGCTGGCGCACCATATATGCGTGGTGGGTGTAGCTCAGTTGGTTAGAGTGCCTGGTTGTGGCCCAGGAGGTCGAGGGTTCGAGTCCCTTCACTCACCCCACTTTTTCTTAATAAAATCAAGCTAAATCCCGTTTTATGAGGGCAAAAACCCAGGGGCGACTCAGGGTCAATTTGCCCTCCTCTTTTTAAGGTGAGATTGGTTTTCATTTTCTTGAAGTCCGTAGTTCCTCCGGAGTGATGAATGTAATGAGACGCTGTTCTCATAATCAACTAGATTCGTTGCCGGAAATGGAAGCGACCGCGCCAATAGCCACAGTAAAATACATAAGCGGAGAAAATTTATGGAAAAATGGTCTCTGCTACTAATTTTTTCATACCCTTTCATAGGTAAGTTGTAGCCTGAAGGCGAGGGATTTACTATCCTGGAACGAGATTATCAAACAGAAAGGAGTAAAGTTATGAATAAAATTTGGAAGGTGAGCGTGGTAATTGTTGGAATCCTGTTTTTATTCAATGGAATAGCAGTAGCTGAGCTGAATGCAGCCAACGAAGCGAAGTGGACGCCTCCACCGCTAACCACACCAGACCAAGACCCTGCTGGGGACTTGGCACGGTTTATAGTGAGCACTAAGTATGAGGATCTGCCGGCTAACGTTGTTGATATTGCCAAAAAGGCTATGTTTGATACGCTTGCCTGTACTATCGCCGGCTCGGGATGGGAAGCGAGTCCCCAAGTAGCTGAGTTGGCTGCAGAATGGGGGGGCAATCCACAGGCTTCGATTTTCATGTATGGTGGAAAGGTTTCGCTTCCGACAGCGGCTTTTGCCTTTGGCTGTATGGCCCGGGCCATAGATATGGGCGATGTACACGACATATATCCCTCGCACGTCACCGAGTGGATAGTTCCCGCATTGCTTACCGTGGCTGAGTGGAAAGGCGATTTGACGGGAAAGGAACTTATCACTGCCTATGCCGTGGGTGCCGAGACGATGGTTAGAGTTTTGGCAGGCTCTAACCTGTCAACCCCCAGGGCTCGGGAGTGTGCGCCAGGCGAATATCCCGCTATCTTTGGCATTGTTGCCAGCGTAGCCAAAATACTTGATTGTGATGTAGAGGAAACATGGAACGCGATGGGGATTGGCTGGTCGATGTCCAGTTACACGGAAATGCAGAAGTATGCTGAAGGGACTCAAGTACCTCGCGTCCAGCATTCTTTTAGGGTTCAAGATGGGATACAGGCAGTACTTTTGGCTCAAAAGAAAGTAACCGGACCCAAAGGGATTTTCTTGGGGGTGCCCAGTGGAATGTTTAGGTTCCAGTTTCGCTGCGACACCACGCCTGAATTAATAAGCAAGGGCTTGGGGGAAAAATGGCTCTTTGCTGATGGTCTGGCTCTGAAGCCATATTCGTCCTGCAAGTATACCCACTCTGCAATAGATGGAACTATAGAGCTTGTTAAAAAGCACAATATTGACTACCGGGACATTAAATCCATCCACTGCACGATAAGCACCCCGGCCGCCATGGTTATCCAGCCCCACGAGGCAAAGTGGAATCCGACAACGGTGGGAGCAGCTATGTTCAGCCTGCCATATACGGTGGCAACAGCCGCTATTAAGGGCAACCTATTCCTGGACGCCTATGCTGCGGAAGAAATGGCCAGGACTGACAAGCGTGAACTTATGAAAAAGATAACAGCTGTTATTGATCCCAAAGTTCCTGAATTCAGGGGGTTTACGGTTGAAATCACCCTTAAGGACGGCACTAAGTTCTCAACATTAAATGAATATGTGCTGGGTATCTTTCCCCAGAAACCGATGAGCTGGGATGACCTGCACAAAAAGTATCAGCTTTGTATACCCTACGCCGCCAGGGAATTAGAAGCTTCACGATATGAAAAAGTGGAGAAGATGTTCTTGAGTTTGGAAAATGTGGCGAATGTGGGCACAATACTGCCAACCCTGGCAAAATGAAGCTCGTCAAGGGTGACAGGTAAAAACCACAGAATCTTTACGCGCCGGGGTCCCCTCTGTCTTGGCTACCCTTCAGGAGGGACTGGATTTGGGACAGACTCCGAAACGGTAAATTTTTCCATCACCCACCCGAACTCTCCGGAGGGCAGCTTGACAAACATCCATTCAGGTGCAGTTCCGTGGACTTCCAGAATCATTCCCCGCGGTACCTGGAAGGTTATCTGGTGGTTTATGCCGGGGCCCGATCGCACATTCAGCATGGGGGGCATCACCGTTACCTGGCTGATTGCTGGTGAAGCGGATTGGTAGTCCACGGGAGGCTTTGAAGAAGCATCGTAGGGGGGAGCTACCACGACATACCCCCTGGGGTCTCTCGTGTAGTAGGCATTTCCGTAATAGTAGTATTGGATTCCACCGGTCCAGAACGTTACGTGTCCGGCGGGCAGATCTACGATAACGGCTCCAACAGGGGGGGATTCCACGACGTATCGGTTCTCAACATGCCGGTAGTATCTCCCCTGGTTGTAATAATATTCAAGCCCGGCGATGGTCAGCAGGGTGAACCCCAGGGGGAGGAGAGGGTTGATAGAACGAGAGTGATAACGTACAACGGGGCGCGGCGGTTGGTGACGTACAACAGGGCGCGGCGGTCGGTGGCGCACGACAGGGCTCGGAGGCTGGTTCCTCCGAGCGGCGAAGGCAAGTGTTTCGGGCATGAGAACGGTGCAGGCAAAAATGACCGTGAGGGTTGCCGCAAAGAATCTGCTAACGTATCGTCTATTGTTTTTCACTGTTTTGTACCCCCTTTTCCGTTGATATCTGTACATGGTAGTCGTCTGATTGTTCTGAAAAGTTACAGGCATTACGTATGGACTGCCAATTCTTTGTTCAAGGATAGTCTTATCCCGTTAACTAGTGTCCATCCGTAAACAATAAGTTTCTAGAATAATTGGAGAATGTGGCATTTTTTGCTTGCTTTTTTCAACGCATTTTGGCATCTTATTATAGCTATATATCCGAAACTATTGTTTAATCTATAG
>JAQULO010000106.1 GCA_028718565.1 Syntrophales bacterium
CCTTTATCTCATTAAAGATGGAATTACATTGGAGATCAAACCCTGTAGGAAAAGTGCGTAAAAACCTGCCATTCTTCAGAGAATTGGCCTATAAAAAATTTACACATAAAAGTTGACAGTACCTCATCACAAAAGAAAGTGATCACGCCGAAGAGCATAGCGCAAAAAGCGTATATAGATTCAATCAGAAAATTCGATATTGTTTTTGGAATAGGCCCCGCGGGAACCGGTAAGACCTACCTCGCCATGGCCATGGCCGTCGGGGCACTCCTCGAAAAGAGCGTGAGCCGGATAATACTTACACGGCCTGCAGTAGAGGCCGGGGAGCGCCTGGGCTTCCTTCCGGGCGACGTGTCTGAAAAGGTCAATCCCTATCTCAGACCGGCATATGATGCCCTCTACGACATGATAGATTTCGAAAAGGCATCCGCATTGATCAGCAAAGGGATAATCGAGGTGGCCCCACTCGCGTTTATGAGGGGAAGAACCCTGAATGATGCGTTCGTCATCCTGGACGAGGCACAGAACACCTCCTCGGAACAGATGAAGATGTTCCTCACGAGGCTTGGCGCCGGGTCAAAAGCCGTCATAACCGGTGATGTGACCCAGATAGATCTCCCCACCAGTAGAATTTCAGGTCTGATAGAGGTAGAGTCTCTCTTAAAGGGGATTGAGGATATCCGGTTTGTTTACTTTTCGGAGATAGATGTGGTAAGGCATCACTTGGTCCGGGAGATTATACGGGCGTACAGTCATCTCGGCGGCAAAAAATCGATAACAAGCAGTGAGTAATCGTCACAAAAAAGCTATGGTCACAAAGAAACCCCATCAAAACGGAACAGTCAATGGAGACGTAGGAATCAGCCTGATCGAAAGGCTCGTCAGTGAGCTTTTCTCCTGGAAGTCCGGTATAGCGCTTTTTGTAGGTCTGGTACTGACCCTTATCCTCTATCCCCAAATCCTTCGTATCGCCCCTCCTGAATATAAGGTGGGTGCAATTGTAACAAAGGATATACAGGCGGATCGTGGGTTCCTTGTGATTGACAGGGCGGCAACCGAGCAGAAAAGGTCAACAGCCGTCGCGACTACACGGGCTATCTATGATTTTGACAGTGATCTTCCGGCAAAGATTGGCATATCGCTGTCAAAGGCATTCCTCGCAACGAGGGAACTGGTAAAGGAAAATCCCGGCGCATCTGATATAGAAAAAGCACCCACTGAGAAGGCAAAAAATACATTCGAAGACATCTCGGGGATACCCCTTACCGATGGAGAATTCAAGACGCTTGCCGGGCGAGAGTTCCCTGTCGATCTGTGCAACAATATCGTACGGCTTGTTTATTACACTTACGGCGCTGGTTTAATTGGCAACGAAGATCTTCTGGACCTTCACCGGGATAAGGGCATAACGATACGGGAGATACGAAATCAGGAAGAGAGCGACCTGAATGACCTGTCATCCATACTGGATACGAGAAAGATAAACGGCCTTATCCGTAAAAACGCAGAAACACTGTTCAAAAGCAAAAAGCCCCAAGGCATCATACTGTCACTGGCAGAAAAGGCTGTACGACCAAACCTCACCTTCGCCAAAAACGCGACGGAAAAAAGAAAACAGACCGTCTCCGACGAGGTAAAACCCGTATTATACGAAGTTCAGAAGAATGAGATGATCATCAGGGAAGGAGAGAAGATAACTCCGGCGGATCTGGATAAACTCGATGCCTTTTACAAGGGGAAAGAGGGGAGTAGCTTTGTAAATGCCTCCGTATCTTCAGGTATATTCCTTACCATAGTGCTCCTGTCCGTTATTTTCTATCGCATGACCAGCTTACGGTTCCGCTCGTCAAGGGCCGTGCTTACGGATATCCTTTTCATGGGCATTGTGATAATCCTCCAAGTGGTTATGGTAAAAGTCGGAATATTTATATGCGAGTCCGTAGGCCTGACCTATCAACTTATCCAGGCATCATCCTGTATCCATGCCATACCCTTCACCGTAGGCCCCATGCTCGTTGCAATTCTTATAGGCAGGAACGAAGGGCTTCTATTCTCCGTTTTCTCTTCCCTTATGGTGGCCTTTCTGTTTGAAGACAAGCCGTCAATATTCCTGTTTTCCCTTGTAGGAAGTGTGGTTGCGGCACACTATATCATCCATTGCGAACAGCGTTCGGCTTTTTTCAAGATAGGACTGGTGGTAGGAGCGGTCAATATGGGAGCCGTACTTTGCCTTTCCCTGTTCTCCGACAGTCTCTTCACGATCGAAGCGCCCATAAGGCTGGTGATGGGAATCCTGGGAGGTGCCTTATCGGGGTTCATTGTATCCGGCCTTGTTCCTCTCTTTGAATCCCTGTTCGGCTATACCACGGACATAAAGCTCATGGAACTGGCCAACCTGAATCAACCGGTATTTCAGGAATTGCTTATGGTAGCACCAGGGACATATCATCACAGCGTTATCGTGTCTTCTCTGGTAGAAGCGGCTGCTAAAGAAATCGGAGCAAATGCCCTGCTGGCGAAGGCAAGCGCCTATTACCACGATATTGGAAAGATGAAAAAGCCGCTCTATTTTATAGAAAATCAGCCAGACTGGAAGAACCGCCACGATGACCTCTCTCCCCAAATGAGCAGTCTTGTTATTATTTCTCATGTCAAGGATGGGTGCGAACTGGCACGGGAACACAATCTCGGAAAGGCGATAACGGATATTATACGGCAGCACCATGGTACAGGCCTCGTAAGCTATTTTCACGAAAAGGCGAAGAAGGAAAGCAAGGAGTCGGGCCAGTCAATCCTGGAAGGAGACTTTCGGTACCCCGGCCCTAAGCCTCAAGGGAAGGAGGCGGTCCTTGTCCTTCTCGGAGATGTGATAGAGGCATCGTCAAGGACGCTGACAAACCCAACCCCCGCACGGATAAAAAATCTTGTCAACAACAGGATACAGCAGGTGGTGGGAGAGGGGCAGCTTGACGAATCCGATCTAACTTTTAGTGATCTGAGAAAGATTTCCGAGACTTTCACCAGAATACTCACCGGCATATTCCACAGAAGGATAGAGTATCAACAGCCCTCCCCCAAATAAAAATGAGACCGTATGAAAATTCTTGTAACCAATAGCCAAACCGCCGTGGATGTGGACCTTCTACAGACCAAACGCTCTCTGAGCAACATTCTGGAGGCCCTCGAAAAGGAAGACCGGGAGGTCAGTCTGGTCTTTGTGGATGATAAAGGCATTACAGAGATTAACCGGCAGTACCTGGGCAGGAACTACCCAACAAATGTCATCGCATTTTCCATGAATGAGGGGGAATTCGGTAACATCAATCCTTCCATCCTCGGGGACATCGTCATATCCACAGAGACGGCACTGCGGGACGCACGGGCCGGAGACCTTTCCCCTGAAGATGAATTTGACTACCTTATGATCCATGCCATTCTCCACCTCCTGGGATACGACCATGAACTGCCGACGGAAGCCGAAGAAATGGAAAAAAAGGAGAAAGAAGTTTTCTTCGCGCTGAAAAAATACCACCTGGAATAGAGATAGAAACTAATGACGCTCTAATCAATGTCGTTGACACAACAAACCTCTGTATCACCACGTTTGTCGTTCTGTTTAGAGGACTCGGCTTGCAGGATTTCCTAAAATCGGCTGCTGTAATGATCGTACCTTCCATCGCGGTCGGGGGGATATTGAATGCGGTACTGTAGCTGATCAGGCGAGTTGTGTCGGTCCTTATTGTATGACCGGTCGGTGCTGTTCATCACGTAAGACATCTTGCCCCGACAATTATGTCGGGCTCCGTTTAAAGCCCTCCCCGTGCGATCCTGCGGTTTTTACGTTCTTTTCGGCGCGCCTCCTCCTTCCCGGGAAGCCCTTGGACTTCCCGGGATTTTTTATCACCCTTTTCAACTCGCTTACGCCCGTGAGAAAAAACAAGGCTGCGGCACGATATCACGCCCTGTTGCCCTTGAAGACGCGTGACTGTACGTGATAAGTGTCGAGAGAAACAACACAACAAGGTGATGCAACCCCCTTCATTGTTGAATGCGGCACAGAATTCGTTATGATTGATTCGGGAGTGGGCGAACCGGTCTCTGGGCACAAGAACAAAACGGGGATAACCCGCCTCTTATATGAAATACCGTATCCCGGTCACTCCAAAATAGATCCCGAAAAAGATGAGCATGACAGCGCAAGTGCCGATAATACCCCGGTAGATCCGGTCGCTGATATACCTCTTCCCCCTCGAAACGAACAGTGAGACGGCGCTGTACCACGCCAGATCGGACAGGATGTGCCCGGCAAAAAAGACCGCCACACCGACAAATCCGAATTGCATCGAAACAATGACATATCCCAGGCCAATGGTCGCCCACCAGATGATCCAGTAGGGGTTTGCCAGGCTCGTCAGGACACCCGCCGTTACCGGACCGCCCCAGGCGCTTTTCCCGCCTGAAAGATCGAGCCTTAAGTGTCGTATCCCCCTGAGCATGTCGAAGGACATCCAAAACAGAACCGCACCCCCCCCTATCCCGACGACCCCCAGTAATCCGGGTTTTTTGATCAGATCCGCGAAGCCCAAGATAAGGAGCACAAGCAGTGTTACCTCAAGGATAGCATGCCCCAGGACAATCAGGGGACCGGCCCAAAAGCCCCTCCGGGTGGTTTCAGTGATGGCTACGGTCAGCACCGGCCCGGGCATCAGCGCCCCCGACAGGCCAATGATAAAAGAGGATATGAATATGGCGGCCAGTTTTTCCACTCTTCTGCTTCCCTCTCATAGGAACCGCCCACCTGTGAGAACGAGCGGCGCCACAAGTCCCACTGCGGGATATTTTTGTGTCGACTTACCGGAGTGAATTATGTAGTATCATCCCCCCTTAGAGGATGCCAGACAAAATGAAGGAAATACCTGCACACATCCGTATTATTGGAGTTGTTGCCATCCTGCTCCTGTGGGCATGCGGGCCGGCAGGGCCGGGTCTCCTGCAGGCCTCGACGTCGGGAGATGGCCGGTTGATGCTGCTCGAAGACGGGAATTATTTCCCGGCACTCATGAGGGCGGTCGACGGGGCGAAGAGTGAGATCGTCATGTCGTTCTTTCTGTTCAAGACGAACGGGTACCGCACAAGTTATACCGACAGGCTCCTTGCCGGGCTCGTCCGCGCTGCCAAACGGGGAGTGCGGGTGAGGATTATCCTTGAGAGAGGGGACGATACAAAGGGGTCTCTGGTCGATACGAGCAACAGGGAGACGGCGGCGAGACTGAGACAAGAGGGGATCGATGTGGCGTTTGATTCTCCGCGCGTTACTACTCACACAAAGGTGGCCGTGATAGACGAACGGTATATACTCCTGGGAAGTCACAATCTGACAAATTCCGCGCTCAAGTATAATCACGAACTGTCGGTTTTTATTGATTCCCCGTCACTGGCGGGGGAAACTTTGAGATATATCAAATCGCTGCATAAATGAGAACCGTATGAAAAAATCACAAAAGATAGGGTGCATACTCTTCGCGGCGCTTACGCTGCTTTCCGTCGGCTGCGCAAGGATTCCCGTGAGTAAAGTTCCTCGACCCACTACGGAAGGTATACCGAGGGAGCATCCCCCTTTTGAATATCGTATGGGAGAGACCCTTTTCAGGAGGATAGTCGCCGCGAAACCGGTAAACCGAATTGCGATCGGGTGCGTTCTCCCTCTCACCGGGAAATATGCTTCCTATGGCAACCAGGCCCTTGATGCTGTTATCCTGGCTTCAGGAGTATTCGATCCGGGTCAGGGCACCCCCATCGAACTCTTCATAGAGGACTCGAAGGGCGATCCCGCCACGGCCCGGGAAGCGGTAAGAAGGCTGGCCAACGAGCATCACGTTATCGGCATCGTAGGTCCCCTCGGGAGCGCGACTTCCCTGGAGGCGGCCGGAGAAGCCCAGGAACTGGGCGTTCCCATCATAACCCTGACCCAGAGACAAGGCATTACCGGGATAGGTGAATATGTCTTTCGAGACTTCCTTACCAGCGAGGCGCAAACCCGCGCACTTGTCTCCTATTCCATCCATAACCTCGGCATAAGGAATTTTGCCATCCTGCACCCCGGCGACCACTACGGAACGGAGATGATGCACCTTTTCTGGGATGAAGTTCTCCGGCAGGGCGGGCAGATCCGGGGAGTGGAGGCATACAGTTCCGATCAGACCGACTTCGGCAAAGAGATCAAGTTGCTGACCGGACCGAATTTTTCTGAAGAGGATAAGAGATCAGATAAGAACCCGAAACCGGTCGTGGATTTTGATGCGCTTTTTATCCCTGATTCCTGTTCCGTGGTTAGCATGATAGCTCCGCAGCTTGTCTTCTACGACGTCATCGGCGTGCAGTTGTTGGGAACAAATATCTGGAATTCCCCGGAACTTCTGAAAAAAGACAGCGAATACCTCGAAGGGGCGGTCTTTACCGACTGCTTTTTCCCGAACAGCACCCGCCCGGAGGTCAGAAATTTTATCGATCATTTCTACGTCGCGTGTGGAAGAGAACCGGGGAACGTGGAGGCACTTGCTTACGATGCAACAGACATACTAGTAAAACTTATAGAGGAGGGCGGCATAGAGACCAGAAAGGATCTGAGGGACGGCATCTCACGGACCGAGAACTATCCCGGCGTTACCGGGGTAACCTCGTTTTCTGAAGGGCGAGACGCCCAAAAATCTCTCCACATCCTTATGGTGGTTGATAACGAGATTATCCAGATACGTTAGCAAGTTAGTGTCCATCCGGAAACAATAAGTTTCTAGAATAATTGGAGAATGTGGCATTTTTTGCTTGCTTTTTTCAACGCATTTTGGCATCTTATTATAGCTATATATCCGAAACTATTGTTTAATCTA
>JAQULO010000107.1 GCA_028718565.1 Syntrophales bacterium
TCTTGGTCCACCTGCCGACAATCTCAAATCCCCCTTCCACCTCAAAACCGAGATTGTCCGTCTGGACTGCCAGGACCATGGCCCTGTTCACGAGATCGTAATGCTTCAGCAGGCCGATCTCTCTCTCGGGAAGACGTTGAAGGTTGTTGATGTCTACCACCTCTGTCCTGGTCCACGGCGGTATGACCTTGTAACGTTCACCGGTCTTTCCATCCAGGTGATCTTTCAAGGTATTATCAAAGAAATTGGTGCTTATCTCCCCCATGCCAAGCACATTGATGCAGTAGGGCTCTTCCACCCCCAGAATCCTTCGGCATTTCTCAAAATACTCTTCCCTTGAGCACTCCCCGAACTGCCCCATGTAGCCTCCGCCATCACAAACTCTGCTTCCATGAGGGAGATTAAAACTCAACCCTTCGTTTTCGCATGCATTGAAAAAATAGATAAAGCCGGGCGTAGATCCTATCAAGGCCAGCGGCTCACTGGTTCTCTCCGCATCGATGAGAGATTTCAACAACAGTTCCACGTTCAGCCCGAGGTGGGTAATCAGGTAAGTGCTCTCCGGGGTGCCGAACTCGCTCCTTACCCGGTCCAATCCTATGGCCATTCCTATGCCCGGCGCCATACTGGGCGAGGGACACATGAGAAGTATCTTCATCCGCTCCACGTCCGGGAAGACATATTTTTTGGTGAGGAGTCCGTTGGCGGCGTTGATCAGACTGACCGCCCCTTTATCCCGGCAGATCTTTCCCTTTCTCGAGGGGTCAGCCGTCCCGCTCGTAAAGCAGGCATGTTCCGCCTTCTCAACCGGAAAGGAGGTCAGGACGAATTTCTTGAATGCAAATGAAGGGACTGCCGGTATTTCCCTCCAATGGGCCACGGTTCGAGGAGATACCTTTTTCCTTTCGCAGTAGTCGCGGTAGGGTTCCACCGTGTTATACTGAAGCTCGAACTCCCGCAAGGCCAGTTTATTAAACTTCTGCTCATCCTGATCTTCGAGACTGCCGAGGATAAACGCCAGGATATCTGCGTCGAGGTCTTTTACGAACCTGGACTCCAGAAAGTAATCAGCCAACTTCAAGCTCCTTATCGGAACGAATAGCAATAGGCCAGGTAAGTTCCTGCCCCAAGTATAATACTTAATACGATATGTTTTGCAATCAAAGCCTTGTTTTTCACGGTGCCCATCCTGTTCGGCTCCGACCTGTAATAGGAGAAACGAGCCACACCGGTAACGGCAATGGTCACTATGGAGGCCGCGCCAAGCCAGAAAAAGAACCTCTTTGTCTCCTGAATGGAGATCGCGGCCGGTGTTCCGGGTGCAAGGGACAGTTTTTTTTCCAGCAGGAAGATGGTCAGGACGGTGCTGACCCAAAGCCCGGTAGCGAGGTCATGAACGAAATCGTTGATGATGATCAATAGTATAATAATCCCGTGTTGCGTTTTTTTGTCTTTTGTTCTCATGCCGTGTATTGTATATACATTTTAACCTCTTCGAAGTCTACCCCTCTCAAGAGGAGATTTAGGGGTGTGTCCGGGGGGTGTTCCTATTCCTCAATCCTGTCAGTCACTCTCTGCCTACAAGAAGAATTCCGAATGGATCGTGGGCAGCACCAAAGGAATAACGAACAAGGTCACAATGGAAAACAAGAAACACACAAGCATGAGACAGGCCGCCTTGCTCCCCCGCCACCCAGAAAACCTCCGCAGATGGAGATAAATACCGAAGAGAAGCCAGGTAATCAGTGACCAGGTCTCAATAGGGTCCCATCCCCAATATCTGCCCCAGGCCTCATTGGCCCAAATAGCCCCAGCAATCACCGTAATCGTCCAGAAGACAAACCCAAACCCGGCAAATTTGTAACTATACGTGTCCAACACATCTAAGTCGGGAAGCCTCTGGTAAAAACCTGCTTCCCCTTTTTTCTCTTTTAAGAGATAGAATATCGCCGCCCCGAGGGCAATCAGCATCGCCCCCAGGGCCAGCTTGGTAAAGGTGATGTGCAGCACCAGCCAGATGCCGGAAAAGGTGGCCGGGAGCCGCTCAATCCCCGGAGTCTTGAGAATTCCACCGGCCATCATCAGAAAGCAGGTAGGCATCATGACCACGCCGAGCCCCTTCAACCTGGGAACCTTATGGGCAAAGATAAGAAACATCACCACCACTACCCAGACAATAGAAGAAAATCCCTCGTGCTGCGAAAGATAGGGGCCGTGGCCGGAGACGTACCACCTCAAGCCCAAGGTCACGGAATGGGGCAGCAAGCCGGCGATGGCCAGCCACACCCCCAAGTCAAGTTTACCCTCTTTTTGAAAAAAAACAGCGTAGGCAAACGATGCCGTTGAGAGGACATATATTATCACCGCCGCCCAGTGAAACATAAATTCATATCGTAGCAGTTCAAGACTTTCCATATTATTCTGACCTCAAGCCCGCTTTTATAGCCTGGCAAATTTTCTCAAATTCGTCTGCAAAGAGTGCCTGGTATTTTCTGGCGCGGCCTCCGACCTTCACAACCGTCTCATCCCCTTCCCTTGCTATCCTTATGTGTATTTCCCTGGGGATCACGAAATAAATCAGAAATGCCCCAATAGATGCTATCATAAACCCTGTATAGACCAGGGGCAACCCGGAATTCCTGACAAAAGCTATACCTGACCAGTAATGTATCCCTGCAAAATGCAGCGCTTCGTCGCCGATTCTGGCCCTTTGAGTAAAAAGAACCCTCCCCTTATACAAGACTGTATCCTTTTTTGTGACTGTAAGATCAACGCCTGGAAAGGCCAGGTAAAAAGAGGGCTCGATCAGATTCGGGTAAAATTTCATATCAAGCATATAATCAGTCGTGGGAAAATCGGTCTTTCCGACAAAAGGCATGTTCTTCCGGCCCGGGGCATCGAGGGAGAAATGGGTTGCAACCGGTTCTTCTGCCGGCCGGCTCAAAACAAACGTCAGAGTATATCCATAATCTAGAGACTGGTAAAGTGTAACGCCTCTATGTCGTACTGGTGAATTGACGCCGAGGAGGACGTTTTTCTGCCCGCCCTCGTCTCCTATGATCAACTTGCTCTGGAGGCTCTTGACCTTGTCGTTATCCCAATACGTGGGAATAAAGCGCTTTAAGTGTACTTGAAAGTCGAGGTCAAAATCTCTGGCCAGAAGGCCATAGTCACTTGTGAGCCAGTCATTGGCTCTTCCAGTAAAAGTCTCCGTCTCTATCAACTCGACAAACCCCCTCTGCTGGAAGGCCAGATTATATAACCCCGCTATAACCACACACAGGAATCCTGCATGGAGAATGAAACTCCCCCATCGCCCGGTCGCATTTTTAGAGAAGACAAGAGAAGTGGCCTCGTTCCTGTCTTCACCGCATATTTTGAACCCTTTAGAATTAAGAATATTTCTGACCGTTTCCGTCACGGCGGTGATATCACCGGGGCCCGGGACTGCCAGATTTGAAAAATTTTTGAAGCCCTCCGGTGAAACTGGCCGGCCCCTGTATCGCCGCGCCTTCACGGCGGCGGACCCTTGGTCCCAGACAGTAAGAGAGAGGCTTGCCGTAATCAGCAAGACCAGGGACAGGAACCAGACTGAGGTGTAGACACGGTTGAGCTGCAGGAGCTCTATATGCCATAAAGCCCGGGATTGGCGCCTTTGAAATTTTCATAAAATTGCGAGCCTCTTTCCCCCACCTGCGGCATGCTCACCGCTATCAGGCAGGAAACACCGGCCAGGACGATGAGCATAATTACTGTCTTTGGGGAGAGTAAGAACCCCCTTACAGATCCAGGTCTATTCGATTTTTTCAAGAGAGTTTACTACCACGTATTGTCAAAAGGTTAACCATAGATTTACCCTGTTAAACAAGGTTCCCGTAGGGAACTTTAACAGGGGAACCACAGAAAAAGCATAGAATATCAATAACTATCACTTCCCTTCCCTCGTCTCTCTGACCGCTTTTACTACATCTACCGATGTAACATACTCCCGGTGCTTTTTCGCCAATCTTCCATCTTAGGTGCAAGCTCTTGTAATCTCTTTTCCCGATTTTTCTTGAGTACTTTATCTTCGTATTCACTTACGGAAATTAATACAGCAACAAACACAAACCATGCCAGGCTTACGGCCACGAGAGAAACCAGCACCAGGAACCAGACCGAGGTGTATACGTGATTGAGCTGGAGCAGGTCAATCAGCAAAGAGATCTTCGGGTTCTTAGCCTTCCAGGCATCAAAGAACTGTGGGCTTTTTTCTGTTATCTGGGGATAGTAGAACCAAATAAACAAGAGATGCCGACACCGGCAATTAAGCAAATTACGCTCTTGGGAGAGAGCAGAAACCGTTTAAGCCGTATCATCCCAAATAGTCTAGTAATGAGGACAGACACTCTCTAAACTTTATTTTAGCCCGTTTCTCTTCGCCCCCAGAACATAAGCATCATTAGCCATTTGCTCTGCCCCAAAATCAGCACCAAAGTAAAATCTGATCCCTTTTCCCTTTGCACACGCTTCTAATGCTGTTGTGCGCAAGTGGCAGTACAGTCATTCTTGCTGTAGCTAGTGCGCGATCGCTTAGTATAACTTGTTATCTTGGCATAGCTATTATTATAGTCATAGGGGGCGGGATCGGTTGAATAAGCGATAAGCCGCGAGTGTGCTGAACCATGTGGCACTGCCACGTGGCATTCCACACATTCCGACCCCGAGTGTTTATTATGGCTATGGACGTTGTTCATCCAGCCGGAGGAATAAATAGGATGGCAGTTTTTACAAAAGAGGTCTGAGTTCTGTGCATCAGTGGTATTTAACTTCCAAAGGGTAGTGCCGTCAGACTTGGTGGGCCAGTATTTCCCGGTACCTTTCAGCATGAACTTAGCATTTGAGCCATGCGGTCCCACCGGACTTGCAGCGTCGTTTCCGTGACAGTCGCAGCACCACATGGTCTGGTTGCCAACGTTTGTCCACGGTGACGATATCTGGACTGAGTCGAGTGCTTTAGGGCTGGAAGACCCGGTCAGGTTGTTGAGGGTCACCTGCACCGGGTGTGCGGATGCGTTTCCCGGACTAAATTCCATGGCCTGGTCGGTGATGTAATCCCCAGACGGTCCAACAATCGCCGTCACACCATCGCTATCCTGAAAGGCATAGTAAGAGTGGCACTTATAGCAAATCTGATATTCCTTGGTGCTGCCCACGGCAACGGTCTTTTGCTCAGTAAAGGTCTTCGTAGCCGTCCAGAGGGGAGAGCTATCAGGCTCCACACCCCACACACCTTTGATAGCATTGGAGACCAGATTATTATCGGCCGGGGTACCGGCATTGTAGGTGTGGTACGTGGTTCCCGGGTAACCGATGAAATGGGGTTCATGGCAGTCCGCACACTCCGCATGCCGGTTAGCATCACGGAAAGGGGCCCCGCTTTGGCCGTACTCCCTCAACGTATGTCGGCCGCTATAGTCATGCATGGGGTGGCGGTACGTCTTGCCGGACTGGTCCTTCACGTTCCTCGGGACAATGGTATAATGACAGGCTTCACAGACGCCTTCTTCCTCGGAAAAGAGTAGAACCTTATCCGGTCCGGCATCAATCCCTGCACTCGGAAAAGGCTCAACTCCGTCCATGCTGGCATGGGCCTCATGGCAATGGGCACAGTTTCCTATGGCATAAGTGCTGTATTTAGAATCAATGGACGAACGGTTTACACCGCTGGTGCTATTGCCGTGGGTAGAGCTGGTGTAGTTGCCCCCCATGGCCAGATGAATGTATAAAAAAAACAACAGAAAATTGCATATAAAGACACCCGCTAATACCCGCCAAAAATTCCGACGGTTCGCGCTAGTCATCTTTACCATCCTTCCAACCTGCTATCAAACAGTCATCCCTTGTATTTTATCGGCAAGTTGTGCCTCAAAGATTAATCCCTCTCGTTGCTTTTCGCATCTTCTCTACCCCCCACCAGAAACTGTAGGGCTTTTTTTATTTAGTATAGCAACCCTACGCTTGCTGGCGATTTTTATGATCGTGGCTATATACAATGAGATAATTACTTTTTCAAGCGTATTATGGAACCCCTACATTCAACCTTGAAGTGCAACAAATGGAGAAGCTACTTCTGACGGTGTTTTATAGCCTAGACATTTTCTGGGCCTGTTATTAAGCAAAGATTCGATTCTGGCAATCTGGTTGTCAGTTATGGTATTAAAGTCCGTGCCTTTTGGCAAGTACCATCTGATGAGACTGTTGATATTTTCATTAGTCCCCCGTTCCCATGAGGAGTAGGGATGGGCGAAATAGCAATCTATCCCAATGGAAGCGGTAATCTCCTGATGTTCCGCATTCTCTGTGCCGTTATCCATGGTTAACGTCCTTCTTGCATTCTTTGGAAGGTCCGTTAGCCTTTTAACAACCGCTTCACGTGTAGCAGCAGCTGTTTTGCGGGTTAGTTTAGTAAGCTTAAGCAACCGTGTTTTTCGTTCTACTAGGGAGTTAAGAGCGGCAAGGCTTTCCCTTGATACCAGACTGTCCGACTCCCAATGTCCGGCTTCAATACGTGCTTCTACTGATGCCGGTCTTTGGTCTATGGATACCCGGTTAGGTATCTTTGTTTATATAATAAGTTGTCATTTCGGGTGGAGCATTATAGCCTATTGCTTCTCCAAAATCTCCCTTATCTTATGAGACAGTGCCTTGATATTAAAGGGCTTCTGAATAAAACCATTACAGCCACGTTCCATTATCTCCGCGGCCTTACCATCAATGCTATAGTAACGGCATTAAGTAACATTACATGTTAAGCGAATTTTGCTAGGTTTAAGTTGGCGCTGTTTCTTCCGGACAGATGACTCGATTGCGTCCACATCTGGAAAGTATTTGTTGGTTGTCACTT
>JAQULO010000108.1 GCA_028718565.1 Syntrophales bacterium
ACATCGGGAGAACGTCTCGCTACCGGCACGGTTAGCCTTGGGCGGCCTGAACTTCTTTTCCGAATATATATCGAAGGTAGATGGGGACCGATGTCCCATGTATCCAACCTGTGCCTCCTACAGTAGGCAAGTCTTCAACAAACATGGGTTTTTCATGGGTGTTGTCATGACGGCGGACAGACTGATCCACGAGAGCAGTGAGATGCAATATGCTCCCCTGGTAAAGGTAGGCGGCGGCGGTACGAGATATTATGATCCCGTCAGCGGAAATGATTTTTGGTGGTATGGCGACAAGGAAGGTCTTGACAAATAACAAGTAGTTAGTAGATTAGAGGCGCTATGGCAGAGGATTATTACAAGGTACTCGGGGTCGACAAAAAGACGCCCGACGATGAGATAAAGAAGGCCTACAGGAAGCTTGCGCTCAAGTACCATCCCGATAAGAATCCAGGCGACAAATCTGCCGAGGAGCAGTTCAAGAAGATAAGCGAGGCATACGCCGTTCTGGGTGATTCTGAAAAACGAAAGCAGTATGACAGCTTCGGGTCACAGGAGGCATTCAATCGCAACTTTTCCCAGGAAGACATATTCAGGGGGTTCGACCTGAATGAAATACTGAGGGACCTCGGTGGATTTGGCGGATCCACCAGGGCAAGAGGGCAGAGACGTACATACCCAAATGACGATCCGTTTTCCCAGCTCTTCAGAAACCAGCAGTATAGTCAACAGCAGGCTCCCCGGAAAGGACAGGACCTTGAATATAATCTTTCTATAAGCCTTGAGGATGCATATTCAGGAGCGGAAAAGAGGATATCCTTTAAAAAGGATGACGGTGGACTGAATGAGATGACCATAAAGATACCGAAAGGTATCGATACCGGCAAGAAACTCCGCCTTACCGGCAGAGGTCTTCCAGGTTTCAATGGCGGCCCCCCGGGGGATATGTTCATCAACGTCACCCTCGACCCTCATCCCGTTTTCACGAGAGAGGGGGACGACATATATATTCATAAAACAATTACCTTCCCCCAGGCAGCGCTGGGAACGTCGATGGATGTCCAGATGCCGGACGGTGAAACCAAGCGGATCAAGATTCCACCAGGAACGCAGGCAAATACCAAGATCAGGATGAAGGGCTTCGGCTTTCACAAGTTTAAGGGAACCGGCAGAGGAGAGGGCTATGTGCGTTTCACCATCGAAATACCCAAAAAGCTTACCAAAAAGCAGTCGCAACTAATCAACTCCCTCGCCGAAGAAGGCCTCTAGGTATTTAATGCCGTGCAAAAACCTTTCGGCAAGAGTTAATAGATAGACCAAAAGGAGAATCGATGGAACTCAAAGAAGCCGTTAAGAAGCGTCGAAGTATTCGGTCTTTCTCCTCTCAGGCTGTAGACAAGTGCATCATCGAAGAGATAATCTCCGATGCCCTGTGGACTCCCTCATGGGGGAATACCCAGCCTTGGGAGATAACCGTGGTCACAGGAGATACTCTTGCCACATTTAAAGAAAAAAATCAGCGCGCCGCCACGTCGGGCAAGCAGCCCAATCCCAACATACCCATGCCGCTGGAATGGCCGGAAATCAATAAGAGACGTTATCAGGATGTGGGGAGGCGCACCCTGAAGGCACTGTCAATCCCCCGTGAAGATGCCAAAGGGCGGCTTGACTTCTATAACCAAATGTTTGGGCTCTTTGGTGCACCTGTCTTGCTTCTTATAGCTGTTGACAAGGCCATTTTGCTTGAATACTCCATGCTTGATGCCGGACTTTTTGTGCAGACTCTCTGTCTCCTTGCCCATGAGAGGGGACTGGGAACCTGCATCTTGGCGGCAGCCGTTCAATATCCTGATGGACTACGGACCCTCCTGGAAATACCGGATACCAAACGGATCGTCATCGGCGTAGCACTTGGTTGGCCGGATCATGAAAACCCCGTGAACCTTTTTGAAAGGGCACGAGGAAGTCTGAATGAATTTGTCCATTGGGTTGAATGAGAGAAACAGGTTGCTGGTCGAAATGGGACCGCCTCCTCGGAGCCCTGTTTTTGTAAGGTCCGATAAGATATGTTATGTAAACTTTGATTATGGTCCGCACAGAAAGACATGCTTGTGAGTCCGATGTGGAGAAACTAGAATCAGCCTATCATATCCTTCAAGAGAGGCAGGCTCAGCTCCAAGGCATGTCTCCCCTCTCGAATGGTCTCATCCGATCGGTTGTATTCCAAGAGACCAATATGAGCCAGCCGGGGTGATATCAGAAGATCGGGGGGATCTCCCGCGAGCCTCTGGCGCGTTATGCGATCCTGCATTATGTTGGTGGCTGTCGCCATAACCTCAAAGAGTGACGGATCGCGGTCGGAACTGCCCAATGCGAACCTCGTGGGGATGAGGGATTTGCCCCGCTTGACGGTACTGTCCAGGTAGGCCGTGAGTTGTTCACGCAATCTCCCTGCTGTTCTCTCTTTTTTCGGTGGGACATTCCGGGGTGAAACCTTCGGTGCTCTGCGTTTTCCCACGAGATCTGAGTTAAGATTAACCGCTATGACAATATCCGCCCCCATCGCCCTGCACACCGATACGGGTACGGGATTCACCAAGCCGCCGTCCACAAGCCACTGTGCGTTTCGTTTAAAGGGTACGAAGATGCCGGGCATCGACATGCTCGCACGCACAGCGTCCATCAATGACCCCTCTCTAAGCCATAGCTCATGCCCCGACATGAGATCTGTCGCTACTGCGGCGAAAGGCATGGAAAGGTCCTCGATATTCGGATCCGTAAAGTTTTTCCTGAAGAATTTTATTATCTTATCACCCTCAATGAGGCCGGATCGGGGGAACATGACGTCCATAAATCCAATGATATCCGACCACGAGAGCTCCCTCACCCATGCATCCAGTTGATCAAGTGCTCCGGCTGCCAGGGCCCCGCCGACGATCGCCCCTATCGACGTTCCGCACACCATGTCGATAGGGATCCCTTCCTCCCTGAGACCCTGTATCACGCCTATATGCGACCACCCGCGTGCCGAGCCGCTGCCCAGCGCCAGACCGATCTTTTGTGTTGTTGTCACACCAACCCTCCCTTATCTCGTCTACACCAGTTCCATATCTCCCCGTATCCCGAGTTTGTCCCCCATAATGATCAACACGCCCTGAACCCCTTCTATTCCCAGCCCGTAGTCGAGTGCCCCTTTTATGTCCCCTTCCCTCTTCACGCGATTACCGATTGAGGTCGCCGCAGCATCGGCCAGGGTAGCCGATTGGGAGGTAACACACACGGCATCCGCCCTGCCGAAGCTTGTCGAATGTCCGATCGTCCCTGAGGAAGTGCAGACACCGAAGGGCGTTCCTCCGGCCCTTACCTTGAGAAAAACTCTATAGCTGAGGGGAGAATCCCCAGCGAAGATTCCGACGGTGGCATCCCTATCGATAAGTCGCAGGAATATATCCCCACCGTTTTCGACGATGACATTTTCTGAATGCTTTATAAGATCCAGACCAACATGCCGCGCGATTGCCCCGGCAACGGAAGCCATCGGGCCTACGCCGCACCGGCTGGAGGCCTCGATCATCTCCCGTATTATCGCCGGTGCAAAGGCGTCCGTTGCAACCGGCGTCATGGAATCCACAAATGAAGGGTTATGCCGGATGTATTCCTCTACGCATTCGCGGTGCCTGCGCACGGATTGCAGCGCCGTCTCCGTACAATCGGTATCTGCGCCTATATACAGGTCCGTCTCCTTGATCTTCACCTGAAAGGAGACGATACTTCCTTTTGAGATCTTGTTTCTGTAAGTTCGTTTACGGTATTCCATAGGAAAATAGCATAACGATGTCAAGGAATGAAAGAAAAACAGGCATCAGAAAAACAGGCTCCCTGCCCTTTCCTCCGCCGTATCTACATAAAACGTGTCGCACCCGGACCCAGGATCTCATCTACCTCTTTTTTGATTTCTTCCGATATTTCAACCCCCGAGCCCGCACCGAGCGAGAGAATAGCTTCAGCACCATTCGATGACAATAAATGTATATATCCTTGATACTTGCCACTTCTTCTCTCAAAGATAGCTTTGAGGGTTTCTACCGTATCGTCGTTGGATTTTTCGGTATCGATCATAAAGTGAACGGAGGTAAAGGGTGTCTTTACCGCCTCCTCAACGGTCGTAATATCTGTCGCCACAATTTTGCCCCCCTCATCGCCGATATCAAGCCGCCCCTTTATGCAAAGGGGTTCTTCGCTGTGAACCAGCGATATGTTGTCACGGTACAGATCCGAAAAAACAATAACGTTGATAAAACCCTTCAGGTCCTGAAGGGTTAGGTAGGCCATCGTGTCCTTTTTCTTTGTGGTAACCTCCCGTATGTTACTTACCACACCGGCTACCGACACGGTGCTCCCATCCTGTTTTAATGGTAGTGTCTGAGAATCGCCGTCCACAATAGTGCTGAGCCTGTTGGCATATTTCAGGAGGGGGTGGCCGGTAATGTAGAAGCCCAGCATCTCCTTCTCATAGGAGAGCAGGATGTCATGATCCCACTCTGGAACATCGGGGAGATCCGGCTGTGTGGTATCAGCAATCTCGGGATCATCGAAGAGACTGGTCTGGCCGTTCATCCGGTCACGGTTTTTCCTCTGCGCGGAGAGGGCGATATCTTCATACCCCTCCATCAGACGGCACCGGTTTTTTTCGAGGGAGTCGAAGGCTCCGCACTTGATCAGGCTCTCGATGACTTTTTTGTTGGCCCTGTGCAAGTCGACCCTGTCACAAAAATCATGGAAAGAGGTAAATTTTCCCCCAGATGTCCTTGAGATTATTATGGAGTCCACGGCTCCGCCGCCGACGTTTTTCACGGCGGACAGACCGAACCGGATATTCTCTCCCACGACGCTGAAATCGGTAGAGGATTCATTGATGTCAGGGGGAAGAACGTTGATCCCCATATCCCTGCAACTGGATATATACTTTATGATATTATCCCGGGTGTTCTTCTCACTGGTGAGGAGGGCCGTCATGAACTCCACCGGATAGTGGGCCTTCAGGTACGCGGTCTGGAAGGAGATAATCGTGTAGGCGGCGCTGTGGGACTTGTTGAATCCATACCCGGCAAATTTCTCCATCTGTTCCCATATCTTCTTTGCCTGTGCCTCCGAAACTCTGTTCTTTTTAGCTCCTGTGAGAAACTTGGGGCTCTCCTTTTCCATCTCGGAGACCTTCTTTTTGCCCATAGCTCTCCGGAGGTTGTCCGCATCAGCCATGCTGTAACCGCCGATAACGCCGGCGATCTGCATTACCTGCTCCTGATACAGGATAATGCCGTAGGTTTCCTTCAGTATATCCTCGAGGCGCTGATCTTCGTAAACTATTTTCTGCTTGCCCTGTTTTCGTGCTATGAAATCGGGGACCATGCTCATAGGACCCGGTCGGTAGAGGGAGATCAAGGCTATAATGTCCTCAATACAGTCCGGTTTCATGTTAACGAGGATATCCTTCATGCCGGCGCTTTCAAGCTGGAATACCCCATCCGTTTGGCCCTTCGTGAGTAGGTCGTAAGTGGCCTCGTCGTCAAGGGGTATGGTCTCTATAGAAAAATCCTTACCCCCCCTCCCCTCTCGGATGAATTTAAGAGCATCTCTGATGACGGTGAGTGTCCTGAGACCCAAAAAATCAAACTTTGTCAGACCGACTTCCTGCAGGTCGTTCATCGAGTACTGCGTCACGATATCGTCGTTGTTTGGACTCTTGTAGAGTGGAACCCTCTCCACCAAGGGTACGTCGGAGATCACCACACCGGCCGCGTGCGTGGATGCGTGGCGGTTCAGGCCTTCCAGCGACTGAGAGAGAGAGAGCAGTCTTCGTATCTTTTCATTCTTCCTCTGCTCCTCTGCAAGTCGGGGCTCATCCTTTATCGCCTGTTTAAGCGTGATCCCCAGGGTATTGGGAATCATCTTAGCGATAATGTCCACCTCGCCGTAGGGCATATTGAGAGCTCTGCCGACATCTCTGACGACCGCCTTCGCCTGCATCTTGCCGAAGGTGATGATCTGGGAGACCTGATCGCTCCCATACTTCTCAGTAACATACCGTATGATCTCGTCCCGTCCTTCCATGCAGAAGTCCGTATCGATATCGGGCATGCTCCTTCTGCTGGGATTCAGAAAGCGCTCGAAGAAGAGTCCGTAGCGAATGGGGTCTATATTGGTAATACCCAGGGCGTAGGCCACAAGACTCCCTGCGGCGGAACCCCGCCCCGGACCCACTGGAATATTATTTTTCTTTGCATAGTTGATAAAATCGGCAACAATAAGAAAATATCCAGGGAATTCCATGGATACGATTATTTCGAGCTCCATCTCCAGTCTCTTGTGGTACTGCTTTCTCATCTCCTCGGGGTCTTTGCTGTCTGCACCTGCCGCTATGAACGGCATG
>JAQULO010000109.1 GCA_028718565.1 Syntrophales bacterium
TGTCTTTGATGCCATTACCGTCGATTCCGCCATTACCCCCGCCGTCGCGGACTATATTACCAAGGGTATTGACCGGTCGCGGGCAGAGGGATCCGCCGAGGTCATTATCCTTCTGGATACCCCCGGGGGGCTAGACCTGGCGATGAGGGATATCGTCAAGGAGCTTTTGAACGCCCCCCTGCCGGTTATCGTTTTCGTTCACCCGTCCGGCTCCCGCGCGGCGTCAGCGGGGGTCATGATAACCATGGCCGCTTCGGTGGCCGCCATGGCTCCGAGCACCAATATAGGCGCCGCCCATCCGGTAGCAATCGGTATCGGGGGCAAGATGGACGAAACAATGGCGAAAAAGGTGGAAAATGACGCGGTCGCCTACGCCAGAGGGATAGCCCAGAAGCGGGTGCGAAACGCCGACTGGGCAGAAAAGGCCGTCAGGGAGTCTGTCTCCATCCCGGCTGAAGAGGCACTCAGTCTGAATGTTATCGATGTCATCGCCTCCGATATAGAGGACCTGCTGCACAAGATAGACGGGACCACCATCGTCCTCCCATCGGCGGATGTGATCCTCGACACGAAAGGGGCCGTCATTAACAAGGTGGAAATGGGGCTACGGGACAGGGTCCTGGTGACCCTGAGCAATCCTAATATAGCCTACCTCCTGATGATGATAGGCCTGGCCGGGCTCTATTTTGAGTTTGCCCACCCGGGGGCGATTCTCCCCGGTGTTGTCGGAGGGATTTCACTCATACTCGCCTTCTTCGCCATGCAGACCCTTCCGGTGAACTATGCCGGTGTTGCACTGATACTGTTCGGTATCATCCTCTTTATCGCGGAGATCAAGATCGTGAGCCACGGCATGCTCAGTGTGGCGGGGGTTATCTCCCTTGCCCTGGGTTCGGTGATGCTGTTTGATTCTTCAGCTCCGGACCTCAGGGTGTCGTTTGGTGTAATGATACCCACCATAGGGGTCGTATCGCTCTTTTTTGTCGCCGTGGTATCGCTTGCCGTCAAGGCACAGAGAGGAAAGCCTTCCACGGGGGTGGAGGGAATGATCGGCCGGGAAGGCACCGCGCTAACCTTCGTGCATACCGATGGGAAAGTCCTTGTAAGGGGGGAATACTGGAATGCCTTCAGCGGGGAGCCCATAGAAGAAGGGGTAGGCGTGCGTACAATCGGCGTCAAGGGATTAAAACTCGAGGTGGAAAAAATACAAGAGATATAGAGGAGGGCGCATTATGTACACAATAGTAACAATCGTTGTCTTGGTGGTGATGTTCCTGGCGTCCGCGATACGGGTGCTCAACGAGTATGAGAGAGGCGTGATCTTTCGCCTGGGAAGAATCATCGCTACCAAGGGACCCGGCCTTATCATCCTGATACCCATCATAGACCGGATGGTAAAGGTGGATATGAGAATCATCACGATGGACGTCCCCCCGCAGGATGTGATAACGCGGGACAACGTCTCCGTCAAGGTAAACGCCGTGATCTATTTCAGGGTCATGGAGGCCAACAGCGCCGTTGTCGAGGTCGAGAACTTTCTCTACGCCACCTCTCAGCTCGCGCAAACCACCCTGAGGAGTGTCTGCGGGCAGGTTGAGTTGGATGAACTCCTCGCCGACCGGGAGAAGATCAACGCACGGCTCCAGGAAATCCTCGATCGAAGCACAGACCCGTGGGGGATAAAAATATCGACCGTCGAGGTGAAACATATCGACCTTCCGCAGGAGATGCAGCGGGCGATGGCGAAACAGGCCGAGGCAGAACGGGAGAGAAGGGCAAAGGTCATCGCCGCAGAAGGCGAATTCCAGGCCGCGCAGAAGCTGACCGAAGCGGGCAAGATGATGGCGGAGCAGCCCATAGCCCTGCAGCTCCGTTATCTCCAGACACTCGCGGTTGTTGCCGCGGAAAACAATTCGACGACCCTTTTCCCCATACCTATTGACCTGTTCACGCCTTTTATGGACTTTATGAAGAAGGATAAGTAGTTTTTTGAGACCGAGAGAGACCTGAAGGGGGCATATCGTGAAGACAGGAGGAAGAGGACGGGGGGTCATAGGGGCCGTAATCCTGATTACGCTCGGCATCCTCATGATTCTGAGCAGCAGCAACATCTACGGATTTGACAAAAGCTGGCCGATACTTTTCATCGTTATATCCGTATCCATGCTTGTTCAGCGCATCAAGGATGTCGGTGCATGGATTATCGGCGCGGCCGGTGTGGGATTTTTTGTGATGGGGAACTTCTATCCGGAGGCTCAAAACTGGGGCAAATACGTGTTTCCGGCACTCCTGATAGCCCTGGGCGGCTATATACTGTTCAAGAAGGCTGGGGGATCGAGATTGCCATAAAACGCCATGGTAATCTGACGTTCCTGGGTTTCTTCTGATGCAGGATATGGCCCCGTATTTTCTGGACCAAGAATTGGTGCAGGGCGCGTTCAATCATTTGTTGCATATCCGATAAAAGCAATAGAGACTCATGGTTCTTGCACCGCCTGCCGGTAACATCACCCGTCTTAACACATCGGGTAAAGGGTCCTTATTCACAGCCAACATATGTCAGGGGGTACTGCGAAGATGGTGCGGGAGATATTGTTTCTCTACGCGCCGGTGATCTGAGAACTCTCCTCGAAAAAAGGGGGCAAGTGTTTTTGTTGTTTCTAAAAAAGCGGGGGTGTAGTATGTGACCGTGGCATGGCGGTTTCAATACTATTGAATTGAGGTGAGTGAAGGCGTATGACAGTCGAGGAAAAAAGCGAAGCGGTATCGTTTGAAGAACTCCTGAAGGAAAGCACGGGCGAAACGGGGTGGCTGGAACCGGGAGAGCGGGTGGAGGCCCAAATCGTCGATATCGGCTCCGACTGGGTCTTTTTGGGGCTCGGCGGCAAGAGCGAGGGGTCCCTCGATAAAAAGGAGCTTCTCGATGAAAATGGTGAGTTTCCGTTCAAGGTCGGCGATACAATCGCGGCGTATTTTCTGTCGTCACAGCACGGCGAATTTCTTTTTACCACACAGATCACCACCGGTGAGGCGGGGCGGAACTACCTTGATCACGCCTGGAACAGCAAGATCCCCGTCGAAGGGCTGGTAGAAAAGGAGATAAAAGGCGGATTCCAAGTCAAGATAGCCGGGGGCACCATGGCCTTCTGTCCCTATTCCCAGATGGGGCTGAGGCGAGTCGAAGACTCCTCCGGATATATCGGGGAACGAATGTCCTTTGTGATTACGGAACATGGTGAAGAGGGCCGGAACGTTATCCTTTCCAACCGGGCAATCCTGAAAGCGGAGGAGCGAGAAAAGAGGAAGGTGCTCAAAGAGGAACTGCGCGAGGGGATGAAGATCACAGGGACGGTCGCATCGATCCAAGGGTTCGGCGCATTTATCGATATAGGCGGTATCCAGGGACTGCTTCCCATCTCGGAGGTCGCGTGGGCGCGGATCGATGATATCCACGAGTTCCTATCCATCGGTCAGGAACTGGAGTTGATGATTCTGAATCTGGACTGGGAAAAGGACCGGGTGGCGCTCAGTCTCAAGGCGACCCTTCCCGATCCATGGGATCGGGTTGAAGAAAAATATCCCGCGGGATCTTCCCATACCGGAACGGTGGCACGCCTGACAAAATTCGGGGCCTTTGTGACCCTTGAAGGGGGTGTGGACGGACTGATTCATATCTCACGGCTGGGTGGCGGGAAACGCATCAACCATCCCGGTGAAGCGCTGGAGCAGGGACAGTCTTTTGACGTTACCGTTGAGACGGTTGACCTTGAGAAGAGACGGATCTCTCTGAGGCTGACACAAGAAGAAAAGGGGAAAGATGAAATGGAGATGGCCGACGATGGTGACTATCGGACGTACCTTCAAAAAACGCCTGCTTCGATGGGTACGTTCGGTGATATCCTGAAAGACAAGCTTGCCCGCGCGACAGAGAAAAAGAAGACGAAAAAGTAGCCTGACAGGTACGGTTAATGCGGTCGTAAGCAGGATGCCGGGGGGGTTCTTATTTCTCGCCAGGCTTGTTTCCTCGCACCTACTATGATGGCCCCTATCGATATGCCGGCCCTACACAAGTCGATGGAGAATCGACGGGAAAACGCTGGAGCGCTCCCGGTCGTTGTCTGTAGCAATATGAATTTTAATAGTATTATCGACCGGTCCCTGCCGTACGAGAGGAGAATCGAGTGAAAAGCTACAGGAAAGAACTCTGGTTTAACGTGCCCTCACGCAGGAGCTTTATCAATATCACGCCGCAGGTGAATGACTGCCTGCGTGAGAGCGGAGTCACGGAAGGACTCCTGCTTTGCAACGCCATGCATATAACGGCATCGGTCTTTATCAATGATGATGAGTCGGGTCTCCACCGTGACTATGAAGAGTGGCTGGAAGGGCTTGCCCCTCATGAGCCGATCTCCCGGTACCTCCACAACCGGACGGGCGAGGACAACGGGGACGCCCACCTGAAGCGACAGATCATGGGGAGGGAGGTCATCGTGGCCGTCACGGAGGGGAGTCTCGACTTCGGTCCCTGGGAGCAGATCTTCTACGGTGAGTTCGACGGGAGAAGAAGAAAACGGGTCCTCGTGAAGATTATCGGCGAATGAGAGCACTTAGGGGAGTTCCTTGATTTTCGCACGTTCTAAAATGAAGCTCCCTGTGGCTTGCCACGGGGTGTTCTGCAAAGGATTTTCATAAAACCATCATTGACAAATATCCGCCTTTGTTTATGAGGTGGAAAGCTTGGAATATATGAAGGAGGACACAATACGGCTGGATGAGCACTTTGTGTCATGTTAACCTGTTTTCTAAAATCCCTGTTTAAATAATTATGTTGATAAAAGAGACACGATCGTGTAGAGTGCCCCCAATGAGAAACCGCACATGAAATTCAGCGAATTAAACCTCCCCTCAAACATCTCCGAATCGATCGTGAAGCTGGGATATGATGAGATGACGCCGATTCAGGAAGTGTCGTATCCGGTAATTGCCGCCGGGCAGGACTTGTGTGCCCTTGCAGAGACCGGTTCGGGAAAGACGGCGGCATGCGCCATCCCCCTTATTCAAAAGGTTGACACGACCCTCAACGCCATCCAGGCTCTCGTGATCGTTCCGACCCGTGAATTGTGCATCCAGTATGTAAATGATATCCATAGTGTATCGGTTAAGACCGATGTTGTTCCCTTCGCGGTATACGGAGGGTTCAGTAAGGGCATCCAGGTAGCAAAACTCAATCACAAGGTGCATATCCTTGTCGCGACGCCGGGGCGGCTTATCGATCTGATGTATGATGGGACGGTCAACCTGTCCAAGGTGAAATGCGTTATACTGGATGAGGCCGATGAGCTTTTGAAGATAGGCTTTCTGGAAGATGTCGAGTTCATCATGTCCTGCATACTACAGGAGCATCAGACACTCCTCTTTGCCGCCACGATGGATGACGACATAAAGAAACTGGTCGACAAGACCCTCAATAATCCTCAGTATATTTCCCTCATTGACGATAGACCATCCCCTGAGAGCATTGAGCACTATTTCGAGTACCTGAACTCGAAAAATAAAGAGGCGGAACTGATACGATATCTCGAAGAGGAGGATATCACCCAGGCGATCATCTTCTGCAACGCCCGTCACAAGGTGGATGCCCTCTTCAAAAACATGAAGAAAGACTTTAAAAATATAGAATATATCCATGCAGGGTTGAGCCAGGATAAGCGCTCTTCCATCTATCGGCACTATCGGAGCAACAAGGTGCGCTACCTCATAGCCACCGATGTCGCCGGCCGGGGACTTGACTTTTCCAATGTCTCGCACGTGATAAATTGGGATTTCCCGGGAGACGGGGAGCAGTACACCCACCGTACCGGACGTTCGGGGAGAATGGGAAGAAAGGGCAAGGCCCTCACCTTTCTGACCAAGCGCGATCTACCTAATCTGCGGTCACTTATTCGAAAGCAGAAGGTTGTTCCCCTGTGGATAGGGAATGATCCCCTTCAGGGAGATACCGTGCTCAAGGGTGGAGACCCCCACAAGAAAACAAGGGCCTATCGGCCCTCCCGCCACAGAAAGTCCAAAGGGCAACCACCCGTTTAACAGGTTTTATTGATTTCCCTGCTGCCGGTCGAAAGAGTATTAAAACTGACTGTCATAAAAAACAGGAGCACAACTCCTCTTTGCCCTGAACCTTTGTAAAAAGCCTTTGATTGATTTTCTTGTATGCTCTTTCTCCTTTCTTGCGTGTTATCGCTAACGCCGCCGGATGAGCCGCGAGACTCGCAGGTTTTTGCGGGAGCTTGCTCACGCAAAAACTGAGAATCGCAGTCGGCTCCATCGGTCTTGATAGGCGGAGCGAAAGCGGAGCCTTTCAAGGCCAATGGCGAAGCATCCGGCGGTGATAAGCGTGGCCGCTTGCGGTCACGCTTATCA
>JAQULO010000110.1 GCA_028718565.1 Syntrophales bacterium
CGCCAATGCTGGGGTTGGCATTTTTGGGCGCGAGGTTTTTTCGTTGCCAGTTCCGGAAACATTACCGATGAAATGATCATGGAATACATAGAAACCCAAAATGTTGCAAAAGAAGATGAGGAGTTCAAGGTTGAAGACCCATAGTCGGGCTTTCAGCCGACGTTTGAACCTACCGGTGCCGGACCAATAACATCAATAATTTAGAAATGGAATTAGGTCTCATAAAAAATTGGCAAGTTTTCTGCCGTTGTTCGACGAACGATCTTGCGAGCCGTATAGCGTATTATCCTGTAAATGTCCAATAATATCAAGAAAGACAAGTGTTTGTTCATGAGCGACTAATTCATGGGATCAATACCGACACTATAAATGCCGAGTGAGGCCGTGCTTGCTCATTTTCCTGGAAAAGGTTCTCCTTGACATGCCGAGACTGGATGCGGTTTTTTCTCTGTTCCACCGATTCTCTTTCAGGCTCGCTTCGATCAGGTTCTTTTCATAGAGATCTACGGCTGTTCTGTGATTGTCTGTTTCCGGATTGAAAATGGTCTCTGACGTAGAAAAATCCGCACTTGGCTTTCTCTCTACAGAGATTCCCAAATCAAACTTGTTCATCGCAAAATATCTGTGCAGGGCGTTTTGCAGTTCACGGATATTACCAGGCCAGTCATACCGCATGATTGCCTCCCACATATTACCGGTCAACGGAGGAAGCGTTTCCACTGGTCCATATTCGTTCGTGAAATGCTCGACCAACAGGGGAATATCATCCGTCCTTTCCCGGAGAGGTGGAAGATGAATGGAAACAATATTAATCCTGTAAAAGAAATCCTCTCTCATCAGGCCTTGCTTGACCTGCGTCTGTAGATCCTTGTTGGTTGCGGCGATAAAACGGACATCGGGGTAGCGTATCTCACTCCCTCCGACGGGAATATAGCCGTGCCCTTCAAGAACGCGCAACAGCTTGACTTGCATGTGCAGACCCAGTTCGCCAAGTTCGTCCAGGAATAAGGTCCCTCCGTCGGCAAGGTCCATATACCCCTGTTTATCCCGGCTCGCACCGGTGAAGGCGCCTCTCTTATAGCCGAAGAATTCACTTTCCATCAGATTCTCGGGAATGGCGCCGCAATTGACCGGAATTAGTAATTTCCCCTTGCGGTCGCTCATGTCATGAATGGCCCTTGCCACCAACTCCTTTCCGGTCCCCGATTCCCCGGAGATAATGACGTTGGCGTTCGTAGCCGCGGCCTTCAGGATAAGCTCGTAAACTTCCTTCATTACCGCGCTCTTTCCGATAATGTTTCCGAATCTGTAATGGTCCTTGATATTGGTTCGTAAGCGGATATTTTCCTTTCGCAGGTAGTCCTCGCTTTCCCGCAACGCCTCCGTCGCTTTCTTCTTATCGGTAATATCCGTAAATATGCCTTCAATGCTGGACGGGTTCCCCTCCTGGTCGTAGATCAACCGCACATGCAATGAGGCCCAGAAGGTGCTCCCATCCTTGCGGTATAGCTGCACCTCGAAACCCGATACGGTTTTTTTCTCTTTAATAGTGTCCAGTAATTGCGTCCTGGCCTCATCGGACACATAGAGAGTTTTTCCAATATCGGCCATATTGCACACAAGATCTTCAACGGATTCATATCCCAAAATTTTCGCCATGGCGGGATTGGCGCTGATGAATTGTCCCCCGACAGTGCTCTGGTAGATGCCCTCAACGGCGTTCTCAAAGATGCTGCGATACTTCTCCTCAGCCTTTTTGAGTTGTTCATAGAGCCTTGCATTGTCAATGGAGACGGCCATCTGGGACATGAGTATCTTGATCACTCCGAGCCGGTCGGCCGGGAAGACGCCGGGAACAAGTCTGCTTTCGAGATACAGAATACTGATGAGCCTCTCTTTGTGAATCATGGGGCCGCAGAAGATAGCATTCGGCTTTTGACTCATGATGTAGGGGTCGTTTGCAAAAACCCCCTCCTTTCTCCCAGTGTTCATGATGAGGAAATCGCGGGTTCTGGCGACATAATGGACAACAGCCGGAGAGATATCTTGCCCCTGCTCAATCGGGATGGACGGCAGGATCTTGACTTCGCCCGTCTTTGCCTCATATTGGGCCGCTATGGACAGGTCTCCTTCGGAACACAGTATGAGCGACCCCCTTTCCGCGCCGGTATTTTCGACTACAGAACGCATCAAGGCGGTCAGAAGTCTCTCCAAATCGATTTCGGTGGAGATCGCATGGGAAACCTTCATTAACGTTGCGATATCCAGCCCCGAAGAAAATGAGCCGGGAAGCGGCTCAGGCAAGTGGTTATCCGGGGTTTCCACTTTCAGAGGCCTCCCGTCCGCCAATTTCGGGTATCTCTTTTCTATGTGAGCTACCTTGGCATAGCTTCCCCACAGGGTATAGCAGGCATGGGCCCTCTTTATCAAGGGATCCGCGAATGCAGGCATTCCTTTGCGGAACCAGAATCCGGCGGCAAGTTCGTTGGCCAGGGCTTCGTCATTTATGAACTGATGCGCCTGCGCGAACTCGATGGCCTGGTGATAGTGCCCCATCGCCCCGTTATCATCCCTCTGCACCGCCAAGCGTTCGGCCTCTACCAGATGAAATTTTTGGAGATAATTGGCCGGCGCATGTTTCGCCCACATCTCCATTCTTTTCTGATTGCCCGCAACCTTCTCAAGTATTTGCCTCTGTTCCTCGTCAGTTGCGTCTGCGTAAATCGCCAAGCGGGCAAGCGAATCGTAGAAAATAGCAAGAGAGATGGGCAGTGTCCCTCCAACTTCCTTGAAGTTTTCTCTCTCCGCTAAATCGGCATAGTGAATCGCTTCTTTGTAATTTCCAAAGAGGTAATTCAAGAGCAATTTACAAAAAGACAGGTAAAAGGTTTCCAGCCTGTTGTTGGACTGCGCATAAAACCCATCAGTCGTTTCATCTGGAAAACGGCAGGGGTCATGAGATCTTCCCATCAAGTTGAGAACGGTTTGGCGGAAGGTTCTATGAAAGCGAAGCGATGTTTGCTGCTTGAGTCTTTTTACGATATTACAATAGTATTCCATCTCTCTCTCAACAGCTTCCAACGGGTCACCCGACAGAAATGTATGCAAGCAATAGCAATAGGAGTTGTACGAGGCATACTCGAAATCTCCTACTTCAAGAGCGCTCCGGTAACCGATTATCGCCAGATCGAGGGTTTCACGAAGAGGCTGTTTCCAGTGATTGATGCAACCACACACAATATGAAGGGTTTGCCCTTTATGTTCTTTGGCGTTGGGTTTCTCTGCCAACGCGAGTGCCACTTCCCCGAACTTGTAGCCTGATTCGATGTCTTCGCCAAACCTACAAAGAAAACTGCCGAACGCCGCATACAGAACTGCCGAGCCCGGTGCATTCCCATAACGGATGGAATCATCGACCAGCCTACAAACAATGTGGGGGGATAGAGAGGGAACAACAAAATATGTGAGACTGATCATGGTCATCAAAATATTTATGGTTGCAAGATGGAGTGGGTCCGTCATCTCCGGAAGATCTATCAATGCCTTGATGTCTTTTACCGGTATATTCGCCATGGTTTTCTTCAAGACACGTCTGATCGCGGTCCGATCGGCACGTTCAGGCATGTCGTCCTCCCCAAGACGACTCAGAATTTCCTGCGCGGTAACGAGGGCCTCTCTCAATTGATCTTGGGCCATAAACCCCTTGATGCGACTCTTATAGGCTCCGACCGTCTCAAGAGGAGTCCGGGCGTTTCTCTTCACCGTTTCGAATGTCGGCACCATTTCTTCGGTGCGTCCGTTGAGCCTCAGGGTTTCGAGGTATTCCAGGTACAGATGTAACGTCAGTTCGTAGCATGTCGTCCAACCGTCTTCGGGCAACAGGGACATCCCGGTCCCGGCGTAATCAAGAGCATTTTCAAACGCGGCGGAAGACTTCGCCTTTCTTGCCGCCATTAGATTCAGTCGTGCCAGATTCAGCCGCTCCTCCGACGATGTCATGAGTTCAGCTGCAAAGTTCAGGCGTACCAGGATGTCAAAAATGTCCTCTCCTCTTTTGCCGGCATCGAAATGCTCCAGAAGCGCCCGCCCGATCTGGAGGTGAATCGGTTTCCGCTTGGCTTCAGGAATACGGGCGTAAGCAGCCTGCTGTATACGATCGTGCTGAAATCTATAGATCTCTGCCTCGCCAGGTTCATGGTCTGCCGTTTCCCGGATATGAACGCCCCTTATCGGGATAATCAAGTCCTGCTGCACGGCGGGAATCAAATCGCGGCAGATGACCTCACCGGAAAACCCTGTAATCAATTCCAGCATCTTGATATCGAAGCGACTCCCGATACAGGAGGCCATCCGAAGCATGAATTGCGTCTCGTCGGGCATTCGATGGAGCTGATGGATCAACAGGTCAATGACGTTATCCGTAATCTCCAATGCCTTAATCTTTGTGAAATCCCACTTCCAGGACTTAAGGGCGGTATCAAACGTTAAGAGCTTTTCCTGGTGCAACATTGTGAGAAAGTGGGTGGCAAAAAAAGGATTGCCTCCCGACTTGAATGCAACCAGTTCGGCCAGGTCCTTGATATCCTTACGATCCTGGCGAAGCGTGTCCGCTATCATCTCCGCAACATGTTCGGTTGATAACGGTGGAACATCGATATACCGGATACAATCGCCGTGTTTTACGATCGCATCTATGGCGGCCATGAGTGGATGCCATTCATCAACCTCGTTTTTCCTATATGCCCCGATCAGCAGGATATGACGCAGTTCACCCGTGTTCATGATCAGTTCGATGAGTTTGAGCGTGGCCCTGTCGACCCACTGAAGATCATCCAGGAAGATGACCAGCGGATGTTCCTTCCGGCAGAATACGCTCATGAACTTAATAAACAGGTGATTGAAACGGTTTTGCCCCTCGTCCGCCCCAAGTTCCATCAGCGGCGGTTGCGGACCGATCACCAACTCCATATCAGGAATGACGTCAATGATGACCTGACCGCTTGTCCCCAGAACAGAAAGAAGCTGGTCTTTCCACTGCTGCATCCGTTCTTTGTTTTCGCCTAAAAGCTGACCGACCAGATCCTGAAACGCCTGCATGAGGCCAGAGTAAGGAATGCCGCTGTGCAATTGGTCAAACTTCCCGCAAATGAAATTCCCTCTTCCAGCGGTCAGAGGCCTGCAGATCTCCTGCACAAGAGATGTCTTGCCGATTCCCGAATAGCCTCCCACCATGATCATCTGTGCCGGGCCTTCGCCGATACGGTCAAAATATTTCAGAAGCAGTTCCCGCTCCTGCTCGCGGCCGTAAAGTTTCCGTGAGATGGTAAGTTGGCCGGAAATGTCATGACTGCCCAGCGGGAAATAATCGATTTTCCCCTTCTTTTCAAGCTGCCGGAGGCATTCGTCAAAATCGGCTTTCATCCCCCAGGCGCTTTGGTAACGGTCTTCCGGTGACTTGGAAAGAAGTTTCATCAAAAGGCTCGAGACCGTTTCCGGAATAAGAAGATTGCTTTCGTGCGGGGGGCGCGGTTGCAAGGCCAGATGGCTGTGTACGATTTCAAGAGAATTGCTTCCTTTGAAGGGGAGCGTTCCTGTCAGCATTTCATAAAGCGTAACCCCGAGAGAATAGAAATCCGTCCGGAAATCGACGGACCGATTCATCCGTCCCGTCTGCTCGGGCGACATGTACGGGGGCGTTCCATCCGGCATTCCCGGATCGGGTATCTTGTGATTGTCGGGGGAAGAAAAGATGGCGCAACGGAAGTCCGCCAGCCAGACGGCCCCTGTCTCGGGTTCGTAAAATATCGATTCCGGGTTGATATCCTTATGAGTCACACCGTTCGCATGCAGTTCCCCCAGAAGTTCGGCGAGCTTTGATGCAATCGTCATGACATCCCCTACATTGAAGCCTTTCGGTTTCCACCCGGCAAGGCAGGAACCCCCCGAGTCTTCCAGGATCAGAGCAAAGCCGTCCCGGTATTCCTTAACGCCCCGGGATTTGGGGATCCCCTTGATGTTGAGACTGTTTAGAAGGTTATGCTCATGGGTAACCTGTATGCGACCTTTTTCTCGGGAAGGAGCGGCGATAGGGACTTTGATGACCGCCGGGACGCCATCCTTTTCCCTCGCTCCCCTATAGTAGGCGTTTTTCGATCCGCTGTAGATAAGCTTCTCGATTCCGTATCCTGATAAGAAAATCATCATGCCCCCTCGTTTGATGTTTTGGGAACCGCGCCGGGATGGTCATTGGAGAGATTCGAATCCATATGTGCAAATCACGGTCGGACAGGCTGTTGGTTTCCAGCTTCGTTAGATAGTGTGTAATCCTCCATATGGACAGGTGCTGTGAATGGCCGCCTTCGTGCC
>JAQULO010000111.1 GCA_028718565.1 Syntrophales bacterium
ATCCCAAGGATACCCAAGTTGACATCTTTTAATTTTACGACAGCATATGTGCGGCCAAACGGGGACTGGGCCTTCCTGTAGACAATGTTTGACGTGACTATCGGGAAAGTGACCTTGGCGGAGTTCTTTTTTACAAAATCGGGCCCAAAAGAAAAATCCTCGCTCCCCAGGTTCATGGCGGCATAGCCCATCTTCTCCATTGCCTGCATGCCAAGACTGACAATGGTTCCATTCAGAGGGGTCTTCAGCTTATCCGCCGGGAATAATGCGCCGCAATCCACCAACAAAACCCTTTCGTCTTCGCTTCGTATCGAGTTCGCCACGGTTGCTATTCCGGCAAGACCGCCGGAAGTTCTTCCGCCTCACTTGTGTTTCGGTGTAACCTGGCCCAACAGATCACCGGTAAAAAGGACGGTAAGAGTCCGGCTCTTCCCGGCATGGACAGGAAGGGCTAAGACCGCCGCGAAACATACCGCCGCAAGCATCAAGATCGCTTTTTTCATCATCAAATTCCTTTCGAATATCGTGTTGATTTCAGTTAAAACCAATGGCATCTCCCATAAGCAGAAATCCATTAGAAGACCCGAACAGATAGATACCACTGACAGGAGAACCGTCTGAAGACTCGATCTTGAGATACTTTGCGGAGACGGTAAGCTCATCGCCAAACAGATTTCTGACGGTAACGGCCATCCGCTGGTTGGCTTCGAGGCGCCTGGTTGTCAGACTCAGGAGAGTTCTTTGCTGATCGAATATGGAAAAAGAGACATCGGTTCCCGCATCGTTGGGATTCAGGAGACCGATACCGGTCCACCATCCGTTGTAACAGGCAAGATGCGGAAGACACAGCGTAGCCGAACCGCCGGCATGAAGCGGCATGCCTGCGAGTTGAAGACCGTTTCTGGATCCATACATCAAAACCCCGCATAACGGTTGTTCGTCCCCGGCCTCGATGCGTACGGAAGCAATCTCCTCCGGTACAACATCCGAAAAGAGCTCAGATGCCTCCATTGCAAAATTCTGCTTTGCCGCCAATCGATGTTCGGCAATGCCTATCGGCTCTCCGGCGGCATTATAGGCCTGAAAACGAACATCGGAATCAAAATCGCCGACATTCATAACGGCAATGTCCGTTGTCCAGTAATCGTCGGATGCGACATGCGGAACCATAAGCGAAGGTTCCCACTCCCCGAGGACAGGGATAAGACACCTTCCTATCGTCGAGGGGTTGTAGGGTTTGAGATAGCCGACCAGACTTTCCCTGCCGCTTTCCGTAAAAGCTCTCATGGTCCGGGCGCTTGACAGAACAGGGGTATAGGCGGCGTCATACTCGATCTTCTGCCCCGGGGCGAGCGGTATGGTATCCGTATTCAGAAGCTTACCTGACGGGTCATAGGCGTTCAACCGCACCGTTTCACCCTCTT
The DNA here is from genome assembly GCA_028718565.1 of Syntrophales bacterium. Taxonomy (GTDB): domain Bacteria; phylum Desulfobacterota; class Syntrophia; order Syntrophales; family UBA2210; genus UBA6078. Next base: position 1,425 of record JAQULO010000111.1, read on the forward strand.
CCCCAATATTGATCAACCCCCAATACGTTTTCCAGCCGGAGTCCACGGCAAAATGGGGAAAGAAAATGTCCGCGCAGGCGTTGTCTCTCGAAATCATGTTCGATCCCAACAGGAGGGAATTCCCTGAAGCGACGGCCTGAAGGCCAAGGACCGGCATGTCGGAATCGACCAGCAGATACCCCTTCGCCGGAGAACTGAGCCCGAATGTACGTGCGTGCCCCACCATATGACAAACACCTGGCGGAACCGGGTAGCCGGCCTGTATATACCCATCGCGATCCATCTGGGAGATAATGGTCTTGCCCTCACGACCATCCGGATGTAACAGGGCCAGACCGTTGGCCCATGTGCCCGAAGGATCGAGTACAAAAATACCCTGATGGGCAAGCTCCTGCCGCAGGAAAAGCTCATACCCCGGCTCCTCTCCGGTCTGCGCCGCGGGTGAGATTTCTATGGTAAATTCTCCCGGAACATCGATCGGAACGGTCTGAGCTCCGCTGCCGTTTCCCTCTATCCCGGTCTCCCGCAGCAACCGGCGGTCAGGATCATAGATCCGCAGCACAACCCCCTGGTCATCTTCCAGAGCTTTCACCCGCACGCACAGCACGTCGCCCGGATTCATGGGGACCTTGAAGTAATCACTGTCCGTGACCCAACCCGGGGTCGGGTCTTCAACCCGCCTTGTACTTAATATCAGGGGATAAAAGCCGCTCGACAGCGTCGCCGCATCCTCAAAAGAGTTGTTGCCCTTGTAGACATCGCCATCAGCGGTTACGATCTTAATCACCTCATCAAAATCGATGCCGGTGTTGCTTCCCTGCGTTCCGGAGGGATAGGGGTACGGTTCCCGCGCGTTTTTCGGATGCGTTGCGACGCTTTCGCCCTCCCAGCCGCTCGCCGTAATTTCCTCTCCATCCACGTCAAAATAGTAAGAATAGGTTGTTTCGAGGACCCTCGAGCCCACATAATCAGGGTCAACGTTATCAAAGACATACCGGATGGTAGTCGTGTAATGCCTTCTATTGACGGTCTGGGTATACTGTGTCTCGTACTTGAACACCGGATGGTTCCAGATTTCTCCGTCCGTCCCGATGTCCATGATGATGGGGGTCCTCTGAGATCCGATATAGTCGGTCAGCACCCGGTGAAATTCCTCGGGGGTGCCGATCGGGTAGTAGTTATAGAACACCCCGTCATAGGCCGCCGTCAGGAGCCCCTTCTTATCCCCCACATTAAACCTTGTGCCGTTGTATATCCCCTTGTGCGCCGGTTCCTCCTCGAGGATGGACGCCGCCGACCAGGGAAAACACAGACCCTCCCAGTCCAGGGCGCCTGGATCATAGTAGCGCGACCGGCCGTAGCTCGTGGCGGGCCCATTATACACGCCGCTTGTGACATAATCGTATTTTTCAAGGGGCGCGGGACGCCCGTTATAACCCGACCCGTTGACAAGCCCTCCCTCGGTAAAGGGCCACCACCACCCGGACCACGGAATATAGGCGGCCTCATACGAGGAGCATCTCACGGGCGCCGCCTGGCCCAGGAAAACCAAGACGAACGCCGTCAAAAAAAGATAAAAGCGCTTTCTCATTCCCGCACCAGCCAGTACTTCATGTTTCCATTTTCACCATAAACGGGCCAAGGAAGGGCGGTGTCCCAGTACTGCGTAAAAACAAGTTCATCCTTCCCCGTGCATATGACCTCGATCAGATCCCCTCCAGGGGACAGACCAGGCATTTCTTCCACCCCGGATACCTGACGCACCTCCTGCCGTACGGTCCGGACCGCCTTGAGCTGGTCTACGTGTTTTGTAACCGAAAAATCAAGGGAGGACGGGCAGATAAGAGGAAAAACGGGCGTGTCATAGGGTGTCAGGGTTTGCTCCGTGGCAACAGGCGCGGCGCCGCCACAGGCAAGAACAGTGACGAACTCCTTGCCGCGGCGCGTCTTGGACGCCTCCACCCTGACAAGAGAAAGGTCCTCGGCCCGGTACACAAGCCGCGAGGATACCTTCAGGCGGTCCTCCCGGTCCCGTACCTCCATGATGAGATATTCCATCCCGCCCTCCTGGGCACGCTCCACGATATCGTATCTCCAGAAAACCGGCTCCGACCATTTTCCCTGATCCGGATACGATCGGTACACCGCCTTTACCGTCCAGTGATCACCAACGCGCCATACCGGGCTGAAGGAGTTCGCAACCGCCGCCTCGCCCAAAGATGCCGACATGCAACAGATGAGCGGCAGCATGAGAAGCAGGATAGAATATTTTCTCATCATGATCGTCCCTTGAAAACCCCCTGCATAAAAATGAGCGGGACCACCAGCATCCCGCTCATCGATGTCACATCAAACGCCCCGACCGTTTTAATCCAAAACAGTCGGATCGGCACCTATCCAGCCGTTAGTCTAGTATGTTACCGAGACTAAGCCCGCCGGTGAAATCCGTCGGCAAGCCGAACGCTTCCGCATACTGCTGATAGATCTGCAGCAGCGAAGACCACTGACGCGCGTCGGTACCCAAACCGAATACTCCGTTTTCAATGTAGCAGTATCCGTCCACAAGATAATTGGTCTGGACTTCCAACCACATCGGACCGGCCGCGGGCGTTCCATCAAACTCGGGAAGGAGCGCGCCCAGATCAAAGCCCCAGTTGGTCGTCGTGAAATCATCTTTTACATAGGTGAATTTGGCGCCGGTCTTGTCCGTCAGGATCAAGGTCGCTTCCATATCCGCGGGCGCCACTGTGGCCTCCGCCCAGGGAAGCAGGGAACCGATATTGGTCACAACGATTCCGGTATTCCACGCCCCACCATCGGTCACGTAGGGGAAGTACATCCCGAACTGAGTCGGCACCGGAATTGAGATGCTGTCGCAGCAGACAACCGCGAGGTCTATCGTGCACTCACAAACAGCGGTACAATCGGAGCAGATACCGCCCGACTCCTGATTCAGAAGTTCCACCTTGAGCGAGATCTTCTGACCGGCCTGAATTACCGCCGGATCGGTGCGGATCGGCTGTACATCAATCCACCAGTGACTCAATTTGTTCAGTTCGTCGGCCGGTGTAATCTGATAGCCTGCATCAATGTTTGTCAGTATCACCGTGGCCTGGCTGGCCAGAGGGACCGTACAGGTGGGATCCGCAATAAGGGCCGCCGGGGAAACTTCCACACCCACGCCATTATTGTACCTGAAGAGCTTCCCTGCGCCAAAGGAGTTGGGCGTTCCAGAAGAGCCCGCACAGGCAGCCGCCGCAGACGCATAAGCTCCAAACGCTACATTCGCCGTGGTGCCGGCTGACCAATAGGCCCCTCTTTCCCCGGCCACGCCATCTACCAGAATCGTCATCCTGATGCCGATCGTCTGCCCAGCTACAAAGTCAGCAGGGTTCTCACAATTACAGATATTGAAGATCAGCTTGCAGAGAGAGGGCGTATCATTGTTATCACAATACCCATCTCTGTAATCATAATCAAAGTACTCGCAGCTTTGCTGCGTTCCGGGGCAGGGAATAGTTCCAAGCTCACAGACCTCGGTCTTACTCGCGCAACTGGTACAGATCGGGTCTCCCCACGCGGCGAAGGCGCCCGAGCCGAACCCAAGCACCGCCACCATCACGGTAATTAAAACCAATAGTTTTTTCATCTTCACAATCTCCTCCTTACCACTCTTTAAAGTATTATTAAAAAATTCAACCATCCGAAAAACTATAACTCCCTGCCCGTATCACCTCCCCTCATTTTCCGATTGACGTTCAAACATAAACAATCCCTGTATCCGATGCTTCCGCTACTACTAAAATGGCCACGGATTGTCAACCATTATTCGTCCCTTGGCCCGTTCCATCCGATGTATGACGGGCTGATTTCTCATGGATTATTCTCTTCAGGATCGGAACGGACGACGCCTAACAAGATCGCCTCGTTTTCCTCTCCGACCTCAATATCAACAGCCTCCACCGCCTGATATCCATCCGCCGTCACGGAAATCCGGTATTCACCAGGGAGGGCAGGCAGGCTGAACCCGCCCGCCTCATTGGCGTACAGTGTAAATCGGCGGGATGTGTTATCTCCGGACAGACCCTCTACCGATACATAGGCCCGGCCGACTCCCTCACCGGGCGAACAGAGCAGGTCCTGATCCATATCCGAGTAAACCACCCCCACAATACCGGGGACCGGCCCCGCGGAACTCAGACCAAAATCCGCCACCGTAAAGAGCAGGTCGTCCCCGCATATCCCTCCCAGTTCACTTGACGTTCCCTCAATAACACCGACGCCCACCTCTTTGAACGCCGGATTGAGTATGCTTCTTTCTCCGGCACCCGGATTCAACTCATAGGTAAAGATCTGCTTGAACATAAGGAAAACCAGGCGATCCAACCGGGCTCCGGATTCATCAATATCCGAATCGGAACCGAGACACTGGAGCCCCATGAATTGTCCCATCACCACGGGATCATACCCGGTATCCCGGATACGGTCCTCATAGGTACGCCCGTCCTGAGAATCGTGCGAATAATAACCGTTTTCAAGCATATCCTCCGCGTGCGACCTGGCCGCGGCGTAAAGCTGCGGGTTGAAGGCCAGGGGGGGAAGACCCTCCGTCAGGATGTGATGCAATGCGGGAAGGTGCTCGAGGATCTTCTCGGGGTCCATACCAAGGGAGGCGGCTAC
>JAQULO010000112.1 GCA_028718565.1 Syntrophales bacterium
ACAGGCCTATGTCCTTCACATTCAGAATCAGTGTGTTCAACTCACTCGTTTCGCCGCTGTTGGATATGCCCAGCATCACATCGTCCTTGGTTACGATGCCGAGGTCTCCATGCAACCCCGCTACTGGATGGAGGAAGATGGCGGGTGTCCCCGTGCTTGTCAAGGTTGCCGCGATCTTTTTTCCTACGAGACCAGATTTTCCGATTCCGGTAACGATAACGCGTCCTTTAGCCTGGTGTATGATTTCGACGGCTCGCGAGAAACTGGGACCAACCCTGTCGACAAGACTCAAGATGCTTTCCGCCTCTATCCTGAGGACTTCCTTTGCCTGTTGTATCGAATCAGCCATCTAGACGGTATGCTACCTTCAATCTAAGAGATAAAAAACGGGCTCACTATATATCAACCACCGCATAACTACAAGATACAAAGAAGACGCTGGCAGGCCAGGTGTTCATCAAGTGATGGGTTTTTTGAGAAAGCAGGGATTAACGGATAGTGACGGATGACACCGATCTCTCCAGTCGTTCTTTGATGTCGTACAGTTCCCCATCGGGCCAGGTCTTCTCGTTCATAAATGCGGGGTCCAGTGTCTTTGATGGCACAAATCGTTGCAGCACATAACGTCCGGCCCCCTCTATGAGCGTGCCTATTTTCTCCAGATCTTCTCCTGCCAGGAGGGTGCTTACAAGGGTTGTCCTGAATTCATAATCGATCCCGGAGCCCATGATCATCTGTATGCTCTCTGTAATGTTATCAGAGGCTATGGGGGAGTTTGTAACTTGTTCATATTTTTCAAGGGGCGCCTTGACGTCCATGGCTATGTAATCCAGGAGCCCTCCGGCGATCAGTTTCTTCAGGATTTTGGGGTGAGAACCATTGGTGTCAATCTTGACCAGAAAACCCAGCGACCGTACCTGCTCGATAAATTTGATCAGGCCGCTCTGCAGCAGGGGTTCTCCACCGGTGATGCTAACGGCATCGAGCTTTCCTCTTCGCCTTTCGAGAAAAGCCAGGATGTTCCCCGCCTTCATGGTTTTGCCGTACGAAGCCCCCTTTTCGGGGAGGGAGGGCGCAACGAGTTCTGGGTTGTGACAGTATGGGCACCTGAAATTGCACCCCTGTGTAAAGATGATGGCGCAAATTTTGCCGGGATAATCAATCAGGGAAAATCTTTGAATATCAGCGATCCTCATCTTATACCCGGAATAGCTGTCTGGTTTTGAACTCTTCCTGCTTGCCCTTGTTCCACTGTTTTACCGGGCGCAAATACCCGACCACACGGGAAAAGATCTCGCAGGGTTCCGTGCATATCGGGCATGTGTCCTCTTCCCCGTTGAGATAGCCGTGGTTTGGGCACACGCTGAAGGTGGGGGAAAAGGTGAAGTAGGGGAGGTGGTATCTATCACAGATCCTTCGCACCATAAGCTTTACGGCGGAGGGGTCTTCGATGCGCTCCCCCGCGTAGATGTGAAAGACCGTTCCCCCCGTGTATCTGGTCTGGATCCCATCCTGGAGATCCAGCGCCTCGAAGATATCATCGGTAAAGTTGACGGGAAGCTGCGTGGAGTTGGTATAGAACATTTCAACATTCTTGTCTCTCGTCCCGTTCCCGGTGGCGCAGATGATGCCGGGGTATTTCTCCTTGTCTTTCTTTGCGAGACTATAGGAGGTTCCCTCGGCCGGAGTCGCTTCAAGATTATAGTTATTCCCGGTTTCCTCCTGGAATTCAACCAGCCGATCCCTCATGAAATCCAGCACCCTTTTGGTGAATTCCTGCCCTTCGGGAGCGGCAATATTCTTTCCCATGAGGTTGAGACATGCCTCGTTCATCCCTACGAGACCTATCGTAGAAAAGTGGTTTTTCCAGTATTCTCCAAAGCGCTGCTTCACGTCCCTAAGGTAGTATTTTGTGTAGGGGTACAAATCTTTTTCGGTAAATGTCTCGAGGACTTTCCTCTTTGTCTCGAGACTTTCCCGCGCTATGGCCATCAGGTGGTCCACCCGTTCAATGAAGTCATCCTCCGTTTTTGAGAGGTATCCGACCCTCGGCATGTTGATGGTTATGACACCGATGGACCCTGTCAGAGGATTGGAGCCGAAAAGCCCCCCCCCCCTCTTCTCGAGCTCCCGGTTGTCTATCCTAAGCCTACAGCACATGCTCCGTGCGTCTTCCGGGTTCATGTCGGAATTGACGAAGTTTGAAAAATAGGGTACGCCGTACTTTGCCGTCATCTCCCACAGGTACTCGAGATCGGGATTGTCCCAGTCAAAGTCTTTGGTGATGTTATACGTGGGAATCGGGAAGGTGAAGACTCGCCCCTTGGCGTCCCCCTCGGCCATCACCTGGAGGAATGCCTTGTTGAACATGGCCATCTCTTCCTGGAATTCCTTGTATGTCTCTTTCTGCTGCTCTCCCCCGATAATAACGCCCTGATCGGCATAGTACCTTGGCACCTTCACGTCCAGTGTGACATTGGTAAAGGGCGTCTGGAAACCTACCCGAGTCGGGACATTGATGTTGAAGATAAACTCCTGAAGTGCCTGTTTTACCTCTTTGAAGCCGAGGTTGTCGTACCGTATAAAGGGGGCGAGGAGCGTGTCGAAGTTTGAGAACGCCTGTGCCCCTGCCGCCTCCCCCTGGAGTGTATAAAAGAAATTTACGATCTGTCCGAGGGCGCTGCGCAGATGCCTCGCGGGCTTGCTTTCCACCTTCCCGGATGCCCCCTTGAACCCTTGTGTAAGCAGGTCGTAGAGATCCCACCCCACGCAGTAGACGGAGAGGATGCTGAGGTCGTGGATGTGGAAATCACCCTCTATCTGGGCCTTCTTGATTTCATCGGTATATATCTTGTTTAACCAGTACACCTTGCTCACTTCGGATGAAAGATAGTTGTTGAGCCCCTGAAGCGAGTAGTCCATGTTGCTGTTTTCGTTTATTTTCCAATCGAGCTTTTTGAGATACTGGTCTACCAGGTCAACCTCCATCTTGTCGGCAATCTCTCTTAACCTGGCGTGCTGATCCCGGTATATGATGTACGCCTTGACGGTCTTGCGGTACGGAGACCCGAGGAGCACCTCTTCGACGATATCTTGTATCTCTTCCACGGTCATGACCTTGCCGTCGAAGAGCTTTTCGGCCATGCTGAGCACCTTTATTGTCAGCCTTTTTGCCACATCTTCGCCGAACTCGCCGGTTGCCGCTCCCGCCTTTCCAATCGCAGCCGTGATCTTTGTTGCGTCAAACCTGTCCAGGCGACCATCTCTTCTCTGGATCTTATTATGCACGGATCACTCCCCCTGTGTTATATAGACACAACATCTTGTAGTCGGATAGTAGTACTAATGCTATATGTCGTCAAGAAAATTCTTTCGCGTGACGAGACATCACCGCAAGAATATGTTGAAAACGGTAACAGTAATTGGTTGAATAGCCTAAGAATTTACGCAGTGAAGGGAAGCATCATAACCCATTAAGGCTTAAGTCCGGCCCGTGACAACCAGTCGAAGACACCGGTCCGGCATTTCAAGGGCTGATACTCGATCGGCCCGATAACCGTTATGAAACATGACAACTCTTGATGATGAGACCTCCCGACTTCTCCTCCCGCTCCAGTTCAAGGATCCCTTGTGCTTCCGCTTCCTCCAGCAGCTGGCCGAAAGACCGGAAGCCGTAGTAGGATTCGCTGAAGCCAGGCTTGCGACGCTTCAAGGTTTGCTTGATCATGGACCCCCAGATCTTCTCCCCCTCCCCGCGTTCTTCAACCAAAGCCTCGTAGGTCTCGACAATCAGATCCCATGCCTCCTGCTTCTTATCTTCGGAGGGTTTGGCGGCTTTGGCAGTCACGCTCCGTGCCGGCTTGGGGCTCACCTCTCTGCCGCCGCCCTTCTTACGGGGTGGCTGGATGCGTACGAGATCGTCATAATATATAAACTCATCGCAATTTGCCATCAGCAGGTCCGACGTCGAATTCTTGACGCCGACACCGATTACGATTTTGTTGTTCTCCCGGAGCTTGCTCACGAGTGGGGAGAAATCAGAGTCGCCGCTGATGATGACGAAGGTGTCCACGTGTTCTTTCGTGTAGCAAAGGTCGAGAGCGTCTACGACCATTCGAATATCGGCGGAGTTCTTCCCCGCCTGGCGTACATGAGGAATCTCGATCAACTCAAAGGCCGCCTCGTGCATCGCTGACTTGAATTCTTTGTAGCGGGCCCAGTCGCAGTAAGCCTTCTTAACCACGATATTCCCTTTGAGCAGGAGCCGCTCGATCACCTTGTCGATGTCGAATTGCGCGTAGTTTGCATCGCGAACGCCCAGAGCGATATTCTCGAAATCGCAGTAAAGGGCCATGTTCCTGGTCTCAGCCCGATATGTCATGGCATGAATTCCTCCGGCAAATGGTTCTCGTGCGCAAGCTTCCTGAAAATCATCGTACCCTCGATGTTATTGAATAGCCCCGGAGACAGACGCCGCATCATCTGCCACGCCCTTGTCCTCCTTTGCCGCCGCCGAAGCCCCCTCTATTACCACTATTACCACCTTGTCCTCGTCGGCCACCGGGACTTTCGGTGCGAGGTTTAGCCTCATTCACGTTAAGCGCTCTTCCTTTTAGTTCTTTGCTATTCAGGCCCTCGATTGCAGCCTGACCTTCGGATTTAGAGGCCATCTCCACGAATCCAAATCCTTTTGATTGACCACTATCCCTGTCTCTTATGATGGTGACGGATTCAACCTGCCCGAATTGTTCTACGGTCACCCGCAAGTCTTCTTCGGTGACCTCGTACGACAAATTTCCTACGTAGATCCTCATCCTAATCTCCTTTTGTAATAAATTATAAATCTTTACATCGCCAGAACGTCAAACATCGCCGGCGCGAGTAACAACCACCTGACTGTCTTCTCCTTATATCATGTCCTTCACAATATCTCTTGTTAAAACTACTTTGGTATAGGAAAACGATAATGTAGCCATGCGGGATTCATGAACCTGATATTTCCTTGCAAGAATTTATGGAAAAGTATACCTGTTGCTGGTAGAAAAGAGGCAACAAGATGTCCCCCGAATATCCAATACGGGAAGTATCCATCTATATTCAGGTTTTTATCAGAACCCATGTAAACACTGGTACGGGTAGACCGCTAGCGCTTCGTCCTAAGGGGCGGCTTCGTTTGGGTTTTCGTGGCGGTTCAACAGCGATTGGTAGCATGTAACGCAAAAAGGGGTTACGATGAGGTATAATATTTCCGAGTTAATTGATGGAGAAAAGGTGCAACATCTCCTGGAACGTTTTTATGAGATCACCAAAATTCCTAGCGCTCTCCTTGATCTGAACGGGGGAGTCTTGAAAGTAGATGAGAATAAAATGTTAGCCGCTGGGATTAAAAGTATATGCCACAATTTTCACAGAAAGCACCCTGAATCTCTTGCCAAATGCATTGAAAATGAAGCGATGGTTTCAAGACAAACAATAGAGAGTAGAAAGTATGTACCAAATAAATGCCCTCATGGGTTGATATACGCGGCAATCCCCATATTTGTTGATGGGGAACACGTAGTCAACTTATTCGCTGGGCAATTTTTTCTAGAGCCGCCTGATATAGACTATTTTCGCAGACAAGCTGCCTATTACGGCTATGATGTAGAAAACTATTTAGATGCGTTGAATGAAGTAGCCGTTCTTGATGAGAAAACAGTGGAGCAAGGATCATTATTTCTGAGTGATTTGGCAGAATTAATCGCGCTTATGGCTTTTGAAGAAAAAGAATTATTAGACTTTAGAGATGAGCTAGAATTAAGGGTTAAGATACGAACTATTGAGTTAAAAAAAGCTTTTGCCGAAATTAAAACGCTGAGAGGAATACTTCCGCTATGCTCGTTTTGCAAAAAAATCCGTGACGAAAACGGATATTGGGAGCAGGCTGATGTTTATATCGACAAACACTCTCAAGCTGATATAAGCCACAGCGTTTGCCCTGA
>JAQULO010000113.1 GCA_028718565.1 Syntrophales bacterium
GGCTGACGCCGGAGTGTGCAGTATCGCCGGTGCCGATGTTGCCCTGAAAGCCACGCGCAAGGTCTCAGCCGAATCTGCGGGGCTCGCTATATCTGGCTCCGATGTAACGCTGAACCGCGGATATCGCCTATCGACTGATCCAGACTCACTCTCCATTTACGGCGATGCTGCGTCCCTCAAATGCGCCCGCAAGCTCCTTGCATCTCCGGGTTTGGCTTCGATGTCCGGGTGGTTTGTATATCTACGCGCAATCAGAACCGTCCCCACAGAATCCGGGGCAATCGGTCTATCTGGGCAGTCTGCCGACCTGCTCACCACTAGACTGCTCTCGGCCGAACATGGAACATGCCCCCTGTCGGCCCCCGATGCGACCCTCACCTACGGAAACGTTACAAGCCTGTCCTGCGATGCCGGGAGCATCGCCATCTCCGGTCAATCGGTCGGCCTCAACGCGGTCAGGAGAATCACTGCTGACACTGGCACCCTGACCGTGACAGGCCAGGACGCGACCCTTACCTATGCCAAAAATGCCGATTACTCGCTCACGGCAGAGGCGGGATCGCTCTCCATCTCCGGGGCAGATGCAGCACTCAGGGCGCAGCGGTCCCTTGTCTGTGACCCGGATTCGCTCCCGATAGCGGGTGGATTTGTTGAACTAATTTATGAGGTAGGGCGGCTTTCGGCGGATTCCGGGGCACTCTCCATATCCGGAGGGAGCGCAGGCCTTCTCGCGGGCCGCAAGGTGAGTGCAGCGGGCGGGTCTCTCTCCGTCTCAGGATCAGACATTTCCCTCCAGCAGGCATTGGCCCTCTCGGCAGATCCGGGCGACTACAATTTCAGCGGTGCGGCGGCAAGCCTCCTCTCCGGACGCAAAATTTCGGCATCTTCCGGGACTGCGGCCATATCGGGGCAAGATGCCACTCTCACATACACGGAGACCGTTTCGGCGGCTCGGCAGACGTATACGGCAAGGGCAAGGACTTTTAGTTATACGGCAAGGGCAAGGACTTTTAGTTATACGGCAAGGGCAAGGACTTTCAACTACACAGCAAGGAGTTAACTGTTATGGCATCGTTCAACTGGTTCGAACATTTCACGGTGGATTTGGCGGAAGGGGTACACGCAAACGCTCTCAATGCGGATACGGACGTGCTCAGGGTGGCACTCAGTAACACGGCACCGACGCCTGCGACTGATGCGGTATTTGCCGACATCACCGAGATTTCGGCGGGAAACGGATACACTGCGGGCGGGGACGACATCGCGAACGCGGCATCCAAGAGCGGCACGACCATTACCGTTGCCGGCACGGACGTTGTTTTCACGGCGTCTGCTGGCCCTATCGGACCATTCCGATACGTAATCCTCTACAATGATACTCCGGCAGATCCGGTTGACCCACTGATTGGATATTGGGATTATGGGAGCTCTATCACGCTCGCCGACGGCGAGATGTTCACGGTCGATTTTGGCGCAGCAGTCTTCACGGTGGGGTAAGCCATGGTTGCGATAGTCGACGATTTCAAGGAGGCCGATGAGGTCAAAATCCAGCCGAGCACGGTGGACTACCCGCTTTCCATGACGTTTACCGTCTGCTCGAGTGCAACGGCAAACGATGGCAATATCCCGTTTGGCGATAGCATATCCTCTGCAGTGGTCAAGGCCTACGACGCGGACGGGACGGACGTTACGAGCGACATGGTGACGACGCCTGCGAGCGTGGACGGGACCACAGTATCGTATGGAATCAGCTACTACGAAGGGGCTACGAGCGGGTATCACAAGCTTACTGCGGTGCTCACGATGGCGAGTGGGTATGTGGATGAGTTCGACCTGAAGAAGATTTGGTGCGGGGATAGGTGAGAAAGAGGGTTCCGGCCTTAATCATCGCCGTGCTCCTCAGCCCTAAAAATCTCCCAGGAAGGCTTCGGTTCAAATGTGAGCGTGTCGCCCGCACAAATCGTGAGCGGATATTCCCAATTGAGAGCGGTAAGCCTTCCGTTAATTTTGGCGATGGCGTAGTGGGCAGTGCCGTTCCTGACGATCTCGGCATGCAATCGCCCCTTATTGTCCCGGGTGCCAATAGCAACGACAGGGCCAAAGATCTGCCCATTCTCCAGGGCCAACGGACCACCAATTATGATGGTTTGCCCTTCTTCCATGACATCACACAGTTTCTTGATATTATCATTTATGCCGTCAAGCAATGCTTCGATCTTGGCTCTGGTGTCCATATTTTTCTCCTCTCATTTCTCCAGGATACACTCCCCCTCCAAATTGTCAACCATCCATGCCCACTCGCACGTGTCTGCATCATTGCAGTGGTCGCAGGTGCCCAAACTGATCAACGTGGTGTTTTGCCGTAGTCCGGTAAATTCAGTGTCAAAAAAGACTTTCATAGATATTTCTCCCTTCTGGGTAGCTAACGCGTACATCACCGGCTCATCCGGTGCAACTGTTGGTTAAGTGACATCGAGATCAATCTGGAAAAACAACCACTGGAAAATCACTTCTCCTAATCCGGTGATGACCTTTGGTCTGATCCTCCAGTAACTCGGCTTGTAGTAAAACGTAAGACTCAACATTAGATTTACTCATGCAGTCTAACGCCCAGCATCAGCGGACTCGGTTTTTTGCGTTCCGCTGGATGCCTTGGTTAGACGGTTGAACTTTGAAACTACGATACCAGGCGTTTATAAACCGCTCTGGACGCTTCCATACGAAACGATCCCACCATGCCATATTCCAAAACCACCAGGTCACCGCATGCTCGAACGCCCGATAGAAGCCCGGCCAACGGTTGCGATGCTGATTTACCTTACCCATATTTGAACTGGTTATCATGGGGCACACGCAACAGCCGAGTCGGTCAAAGCCTTCATCGTAGAGATGACAGTACGGGAGTCCCATTGATTCGATGAATTCCCATACGTGCCACTCTGACCAGTGGTAAATGGGCTTGAAATGGGTGAGTTGCGTATCGATTTTGGATATCCTTGGCCTGCGTCTGCGCTTCCATGACTCCTCGGCACGTATGCCAACTAATATCGAGGGCGGCAAATCGCGTCTATGATGCTCTTTCATTTCCCAACAGCACCATCGCCTGTTGATGTACGGTGGAAACCTCTTTCTGATTCCCTCCCACATCGTTATTCTTGGGTGAAGATAAAGAACGTCCGGGCGAGTCTCCTTCCCGAAGACCGTCAGTTCTGGAGGATCAATCCCGGTACGATTATGGATGTGAACGAACTTAACCCCGGCCATTCGAGCGAGTTCCAAGAGCACAGTACTATCCTTCCCGAACGAGTCAGCCAGGGTGTAACCTTCTGGAGGCTCATTCCCCCTCATGAAATCAATGGCTTCGTCGACCATTGATTGCAGGGGAATAATTGACATTTGCTGTGCTCTTGGCATGGTTTTAACTTTCACACTGGTACAGACTTGGGCCGTCTAACGATCAAGCTGAGTGGCGGGCGTCTTTTTGCCCGTCCAACTCCAGCGCCTTGTTATCTGCTTCTTCTTTAACCAATTCCGGTTTGCCGATAAAATACGCGGCAGACCGGTAAGCGTCGAAGCACCTATAATGAACACCATCTTCATCATTCGCCCATATAATTATCCCCTGCAACAAGGCTTCAATGTGGGCCTTCGCTTCTGCTTCAACGTTGTATTTTGGGCATGTCGGATGATGTTCCGTCAAAAGCAAAATATTTTCCCGCGCCCAATTTTTGCATTCACAGCATTCCATTATTTCTCCTTATAGATAACAAGAAGTTTTGCCGTTAGTCGCCTCACTCCTCCCCCGCCGACTCAGCGTGGTCATGGGTGCTCCTTTGCGCGGGCGATGGCCTGGGCGATGGTTACTTGTTGGCATTCGCGGTAGATGCGGTCTTGGGCCATTGTCTGCCATTGGGGATCATTGTCTATACCTATCCAGTTCCTTCCAAGTTTCTCCGCGGCTACGAGAGTTCTCCCGCTTCCAGCAAAGCAATCAAGCACAATATCTCCGGGTTTCGAGTGCAATAGGATGAAATGAGCTGCAAGTTCAATCGGTTTGGGGGTTGGGTGATCGTCCTTAGTGGGAATGATTTTCCTTATTCCGAGATAGCCCGGTCTTATGATGTTTTCTATCTTCTTCGTGGTATCGTACCATGCACATGCAGCTCCGGGTTTCATGGCGACAAGAACGATTTCATAACTCCTTCGATAATGCCACCCCATACCCATTGGCCCTTTGTCCCAAACTACCATTTGCTTGAACTCTAAGACCTCATCCATCCAAAGAGCCCAACGTGCAAATTGCGGATCGGGACCACCACCACCACCACAACAACAACAACAACAACTCCCCGGCTTCAAGATCCTTCGAATTTCCGGCAGAACAGCCCTAAATAATTCATTAGCCTCCGGGCCATCGTTGTTGATTGGCCGGTTCATTTCTTCCATGTATTCGCCAACGCCAAGAGCTGCTTCCCACCGCGAGATCAGATCCCCATTGTTGTTGTTATGTCCGTAGGGGGGATCAGTGAACACCATGTCAACCGAGTTCTCCGGCATCCCCCGCATAACCTCCAGTGCGTCTCCGCATATGATGGTGTTCAGCATTCGCTCTCCTTCAAGTCTATTTGTCAGTCTTGAGGAACAGCATACGCAATCTTTGCGCTAATAGCAAGCCCAATTACGCGATAATTGCACTTTGGCGAAAAATAATGTGAAAAGGTTGCGTAATTTTTAGGGGGGGGGGGTACGGCGGGGTTGCAAAATGCACAAGCTTTAGCTACTCTTTGTGCGCGTCGGGAACAAGTCGATTACAAAAGGGGGATTTGGAATGGTGAAGTTGCTTGCGGATTCTTATGCAAAAATTAATTTAATGGAGAGCATGAAGGATGCATTCTCCGATTTGGTGAAGCTGGGCGTGGACATAATCTTAACCAGGCGAATCGAATATCACGCGGACAGCACGAACCTGAACGTGGTATATGTGCTCTGCTGCCCCGATCCCATAATATGCGTATCTGATAGTGATCCGATCAAATGCAAGGACAAGTTCATGAAGGACTACTGCCGTTCCTCTCGGACCGGTCCCGCTCTATCCGTTGTTCCATCCTCGAAATAGCAGTAACGACCAGGCCACCGAAATCTTTATTCAGCGCCCTCGCTAACCGAAAGGCGTCCTCAAGCGTGACGCGCTGAGGCTTTTTCTTTCCCTGCCTCTGCTCAAGGTGCTGGAGCTTTCGGACCGGGGCTTTCAGTTCCGGCCATGCTTTTCTTGCGATCTCAGATTTGTTTTTCGATGCAAGATGAACGACTTCGTGGATAAATTCCTGCTCAAGCAGGCTCTCCTGCTGCTTGCTACGGCCCCCGCCCTTTTTCATTTTCTTCGCCCCCGCCCTCAATCGTTTCTTTTTCCTTCTAACCCCTCGATCTGTACGCATCTTACTATCCTCCTCAGATAAAAAGCAATGCGCGGAAATATGTGCTTGACTTACGCAATCATTGCGTAGTACGGTAAGGATCATGGAAACAAAAAACCTACTCCTACAACTTGACGCGAAACTGGGGACTCAAAAAGAGTCTGCTAGATATCTTGGAATGAGCCACAGGGGCTATCAGTATTGGCACCAAAGGGGCGTCCCCCGGTGCCGCGTGAAATGGCTCGAATACATGCTGGAAAAGGCACCCAGGAAAAAGATGAACGAAACGGGCTAACCCAACCAATCCCCACTCTCACCGGGGCAAGAGTGGCCGTACTCCCCAAAAGATAAACCCGGTGCTGCGAATACCGGGCTCAACATAAGGGATTCTCTGCTGCTGTTTTATCATCCGACGAATCCCGCAAACGATAAATAGGTTCAACACAGTATTCGCCATCCCGCGTCATCCCTATTTCAGCGCGGGCAAACCCTAC
>JAQULO010000114.1 GCA_028718565.1 Syntrophales bacterium
TGCCCAAGAGATACACGACAAGTTCGGGGACAGGTTCCTTTCAGACAAAGAGAGTGCGATCCCCTTTATGACGGAGTATGCGGCGGGATCCATCCTCGGAGGTATAAAGGAAGACCTCCAGACGCTGGGCGTGGTCTTCGACCGCTATTTCAGCGAGAAGGAACTGTACAAAAACGACGACGTAGCAAATATCCTTCGGAGGCTTCAAAAAGAGGGGTTCCTATACGAAGAAGGGGGCGCGCTGTGGTTCAAAACGACAGACTTTGACGACGAGAAGGACCGGGTCGTTGTCCGGGAAAATGGTGAACCCACCTATTTTGCGGCCGACATTGCCTATCACCTCAATAAATACGCACGTGGGTTTGACAGGGTTATCAATGTATGGGGGGCGGACCACCATGGCTACATACCGCGGATGTCCGCGTGCATTCAGGCACTCGGCAGAAAAAAGGAAGATCTGGAAATTGTCCTGGTCCAGTTGGTAAACCTCCTCAGGGGCGGCGTTCCTGTTCCCATGTCCACCAGGGCTGGTGAATTTGTCACCATACAGGAGGTAACCGACGAGGTGGGCAAAGACGCTGCCAGGTATAATTTCCTGATGAGGAGGTCTAACAGCCACCTCGACTTTGATCTCGAGATCGCCAAGGCTCAGTCAAGCGAAAATCCCGTCTATTACGTACAGTATGCCCATGCCAGAATCTTCAGCATCATGAGAAACGCCATGGAGCAGGGGTACCGGATCCCGGGTTACGGCGATATCAGGCTCGACCTCCTTACCACTACGGAAGAGCATGCGCTTATCAAGATAATAGACACGTTCCCGGAGATAGTTGAGGGAAGCGCACAGGCGCTTGAGCCACATCGCATACCCTATTACATCAATGACCTTGCTTCCGTTTTTCACAGTTTTTACAACAAGCACAAGGTTGTATCAGACAACGCCGAGCTGACAAAGGCGAGGTTGTTTTTGATTAAGTCTACTGGTATAGTAATACGAAATGCCCTGAAATTATTGGGTGTCTCCGCACCGGAACGTATGTGAGATTCGAGTCTCCAAGACTCAGATCATGACTGACAAGGATAACCCGATGCCGCAGAAAGCCGGAGAGTTCGAATTCAAGCTGGGCAGGTCCGGCCTGACGTTCTTCACCTTTGTCATCGCTCTGGTTTTGTTGTTTTCCTTCGTCTGTGGGGTGATGGTCGGGAAAAACATTGAGAGTTATCCTGAAAAGATTGCCAGGGGCATACCGAACGCCATAAGAAAAACGATCACAAAAAGCATGGATATCGATCAGGATACGGCTGGGCGTAATGCTACCACGGATGCGACGCAGAGTGATGTCACCCCGGATACGATTCAAAGGGAAGAGAAGGTTGAGTTCACCTTTTACGATACACTCAAGAAACCTGCCGAGAACGTAGAAGAAACTTTCACGGATAAGAAGACTCTCTCCCCTGATACGGCGGAGTATACCCCGATTGAAAAAAAACAGGCAGGCGGCCCCTACACGATTCAGGTAGCATCTTTCAGGGACAAAGACACGACGGGAACCTTGACGGGTACGTTGTCCAATATGGGATACACTCCACGGGTGGATGAGATTAATCTGCAATCAAGCGGGCAGTGGTTCCGCGTAAAGCTTCAGGGCTTTGCCACATATGATGAGGCCGAAGAGATTAAATCCCTCCTGGAGAAGAAGATCAAGGGTATTAAGTGCCTTATTATAAAAAACAAGATATCGGAATAAACTACTATGTTTGAAAATCTAACCGAGAAACTGGACGCTGTCTTTAAGAAACTCAGGGGAAGGGGCATCCTGGACGAAGACAACGTCAAGGCGGCCATGAAGGACATCCGAATGGCGCTCCTTGAGGCGGATGTCAACTTTCGGGTAACCAAGGACTTCATTGAAGACGTTAGCCAGCGGGCGATCGGGCGGCCGGTGCTGGACAGTGTAACACCCGGGCAACAGATAGTCAAGATCGTCCACGACAGGCTCGTTGAGCTGATGGGGACAGAAAGATCCCAGCTGAATATCTCCAATCGATTCCCCGCCCCCGTCATGCTGGTGGGCCTTCAGGGATGCGGGAAAACAACCACTGCGGCAAAGCTTGCTCTCCACTTGAAAAATCAGGGACACAGGGTCTCCCTGGTCTCAGTGGATGTCTACCGCCCCGCAGCCATCGAGCAGCTAAAGATACTCGGAGAAAAGATAGGCGCGCACGTATATGATTCACAAGGCCAAAACGACCCGGTAAAAATCTGCGTTGGTGCTATTGAGGATGGAAAGGCGAACGGCTTTGACACCTTGATCATCGACACTGCGGGCAGGCTTCACATCGATGACGAATTGATGGACGAATTGAAACGGATAAAAGATGCCGTCAATCCTTCTGAGGTCCTCTTTGTTGCCGATGCCATGACGGGGCAAGATGCCGTATCGGTAGCCGAAACGTTTGATGCCCTGCTGAACATACAAGGTGTTGTGCTGACAAAGATGGACGGCGATGCGCGCGGCGGAGCGGCCCTGTCCCTAAAAAAGGTCACCGGGAAACCGGTCAAGTTCATCGGCATGGGTGAAAAGACCGACGCCCTGGAAGTTTTTCACCCGGAACGCATGGCGTCCAGGATTCTCGGCATGGGCGATATCCTGACCCTGGTTGAAAAGGCCCAGACGACAATAGATGAAAAGGCCGCGCAAGAACTCGAAAGAAAGATCAGGAAGGATTCGTTTACCCTGAACGATCTAAAAAAACAGATGGCGCAGATACGGAAGATGGGGTCGCTCCAGGATATTCTCGGGATGATACCGGGTCTCGGAAAGATAAAGGCCCTGAAGAACGCAACACCGGATGAACACGAACTGGTGAAGATAACCGCCATCATAGATTCCATGACAGAGAAAGAACGCATCAACTACAAGATAATAAACGGTCAGAGAAGAAAAAGGATCGCCAGAGGGAGCGGCACCACGGTGCAGGATGTCAACAAGGTTCTCAAAAACTACATAGAGATGAGAAAGATGATGAAAAAGTTGACGAAGGGTGGCATGAAATCGATGATGAGGGGGAATTTACCCTTTAAATAAAACAAAACATGTGCTAATAGGCACACGTTGGTGAAAGAGGTTAATCCAAAAATATCAGGAGGTGACAATCCGCAGAATGGCAGTTAAAATAAGATTGACGCGAATGGGCGCAAAAAAGAAACCGTTCTATAGAATTGTGGTAGCTGAAAGCGAGGCGCCGCGGGATGGGAGGTTCATAGAAATAGTTGGAAATTACGATCCCTTGAAGGACCCGGTTGAGATAAACATCAAGCAAGACCGGGTGGCGGACTGGCTGTCAAAGGGAGCCAAACCGACGCAGACGGTGTTGAGTCTTCTTAAAAAAACTGGTCTTGTACCCACGACGGAAGAAGCTGAAAAAGCACAGGTATAGGGTTGGAGTAGTACTAAACCATCTTCATCTTACTTATTCCAATAACCACGGGGAGGGGCGCTGCGATGAAAGATTTGGTCAAGTATATGGCTCAGGCTTTGGTAGATTATCCTGATGATGTCGAGTGTTCTGAGGTGGCTGGCGAGCAGACTTCTGTCATTGAATTGAGAGTTGCAAAGGATGACTTGGGGAAGGTCATAGGAAAACAGGGAAAGACCGCGAAGGCAATGAGAACTATCTTAAGCGCGGCGTCATCCAAGATACACAAAAGAGCGGTCCTCGAAATCATAGAATAAGTGAATGATCTGATCGAGATAGGTAAAATCGTTAAACCCATCGGTCTTAAAGGCCGACTCAAGGTTCTTTCATATTGTGAACCGGCACGGGGGGGGGGCGAAGCGCTGGAAAGTGTCCTCGTCGGTAAAGATATCGAGTGCGTATCCTCTTTCAACGTGAGACATATCCGCGTTCAACGCGGCTCTTTCTTTCTTCAGCTTGAGGGTGTCGAAGATCTGGAGACAGCAGGTGAGTTGGTAGGACAATCTGTTTTTATTCCCCCGGAAACACTTCCGGATGGCGAATACTACTGGAGGGATATCATAGGTCTTGATATTATTACGGAAGAGGGTAAAAGGTTGGGGAAAATAACAGCAATTTTGCCTACGGGGAGTAACGATGTCTATATTTGTAGCGACGGTGAGAGGGAAGTCCTTGTCCCGGCGTTTGCCGATGTGGTGCAAAGGATCGACATTGAAAAAGGTCTTATGGTCGTGAGACTGCCCGAAGGGCTTTAGAATGATTGCTTTCGATATCCTGTCCGTCTTTCCGGAAATATTTCAATCCACCCTTGGCAGCAGTCTCATAAAAAAATCCATAGATAAGGGCCTTGTCCAAGTAAACCTTCATAACATCAGAGATTACACCAGGGACAAACATAGGACTACAGATGACACCCCTTACGGAGGGGGTGGCGGAATGGTTATGAAGGTGGAGCCTGTCTCACGTGCCCTGAAGGCGATCGACCCCTCCGGGGAGAAGACATGCATCATCCTCCTCTCACCGCAGGGCGAGCCGTTCAAACAGAAGATAGCGGAGGAGCTCTCCCACTATTCCAGGGTTGTCCTTATATGCGGACACTACGAGGGAATAGACGAACGGGTCGGAGAGCACTTGGTTGACAGGGAGATATCGATAGGGGACTATGTCCTGAGTGGCGGGGAGTTGCCTGCAATGATCGTGGTCGAAGCGGTTTCCCGTCTTGTGCCAGGCTTTGTGGGAAACAGAGAATCGGTGCTGCACGACTCTTTTTCGACCGGCCTCCTTGAAGGCCCTCACTACACTAAGCCCCGAGAGTACGAGGGGTGGCAAGTTCCGGATGTGCTTCTTTCGGGGCACCAGAAGAAGATAGACGAGTGGCGACACAGGGAATCCCTTAGGAGAACCCTCAACAGAAGACCGGATATGCTCAAGCGGGCGGAGCTTACAGACGAAGACAAAAGGGTGCTTGAGGAGCTTAGGGCAGAGGGCCATGGATGTGTGTAATGCGCTCTGAAAATATGTATATTGCTCTTTTACATTACCCCGTTTACAACAAGAGGGGCGATATCGTTACGACGGCGGTAACCAACATGGATATACACGATATATCGCGGGCCGCCAAGACGTACGGAGTGAAACGGTTTTATATTATAACGCCGATAGAACAGCAGAAAAAGTTCGTGGAACGCATCCTGCATCACTGGCAGAAGGGATATGGCATTGTCTACAACCCCTCGAGAAAAGAGGCCGTTGACATCGTAAGGGTGGAAGATACACTTGACGGCACCATAATGGCTCTGTCGCAGGAGACAGGGAAAAGGGTCAATGTGGTAATTACGAGTGCCTCATCCCGGGAAAATTGTCTGACCTGTGAAGATATGGGAGAAAAAATAGCACAAAGCAGCGAAGCCTTCCTCATACTCTTTGGGACGGGATGGGGAATAGCCGAAGAGGTTATTAAGAAGGCGAACTTTTTTGTAGAACCGATCCGGGGAATTTCAGATTACAACCACCTGTCAGTCAGGTCGGCAGCAGCGGTCACGCTGGACAGATTGTGCAGATATAACTAACTACAACCATGCTATTTAATAGGAGGATTTTGGATTATGAATATTCTCGACACGATTGAGAGAGAACAAATGAGGATGGATATTCCCGGGTTCAGGCCGGGTGACACCGTGAAGGTGCATGTGAAGATTGTAGAGGGTCAGAAGGAACGCATCCAGATATTTCAGGGATCCGTCATACGCAAGAGAGCGGGTCAGAACCGCGCCACGTTTACCGTACGGAAGATATCTTCCGGCGTCGGCGTCGAGAGGACCTTTCCGCTCCATTCCCCCATTATCGACAAGATAGAGGTGGTCATGAAGGGCAAGGTACGACGATCTAGGCTGTATTACCTGAGAGACCT
>JAQULO010000115.1 GCA_028718565.1 Syntrophales bacterium
ATATTCCGGGGATGACGAAGATTCCGACGGCAGATTCGACGAGTTCGAGCCCTTCGTCGATATCGACTTCAGGACCTGCAACCTGCTGGCCAGGCTGTGCGAAAAGGAAGACTACCATGTGGGGACAACTGAGATAAGCGGGATCGCCGATGAGATAGCAACCCATCTGGACAGGACCCTCCCGGTGGGCGCCTCCTATACCATCAGCGGCTTCCCCATGATGAACGTCAAGCTGGTCCACTATATCGTCACGGGACAGATGCAGAGCCTTTTTCTCTCGCTCCTGATCGTGGGCCTTATTGTCGCCCTGCTGTTCCGGCAGATAAAGGCGGGGCCCCTGGCCCTGATACCCATGAGCATCGCCGTCATCATCAATTTTGGCGTCATGGGTTGGCTACAGATCGACCTGGATATGGCAACCTCCGTTATCGCCGCCATTACCATAGGGATCGGCGTGGATGACACCATCCACTTCCTCAATACATTCCGTAACAACATGGTGCAGGGATTGAGTGTCGACGAGACGATACGGCGTACGCTCGTCGTCTCCGGAAAAGCGATACTCTTTACATCGCTCGCGCTTGTATTAGGCTTCTCTATACTCATGACCTCTAATTTTCTACCAATAGCCCTGTTCGGCATCCTGACCGCCTCCACCATGATCAACACGACGATAGGGGCCCTCCTGATACTCCCTTCAGTCATCAAGGCCACCGGTATCAATCTCGACAAACCGGAATCCGGTTCCGGGATAGGCAGGCACCTGAACATCGACAAATTTTTTGGAATGGAACAGAATGATCCCAGGAAAGAAACCGACTAACACGATTGGAAAAAGGGGACTGCCGATGAAACCAAGATTCCTTCTTGCGATTCTTTTTGTGTTGCTTTTCTCCACCCCTCTCTTCGCGCTCACGGGGAGGGAGATCATGGAGAAGAACGACGCCCTCCCGGAGGCCAAAACCACCGTGAGCGACGTACTGATGCAGATACACAAAGGGGGGAGGATCATTGAGAAGCAGTTCGAGAGTCAATCGAAGAAGTCTCAGGATGGCGAGGACAAGCTCCTGGTATCCTTTACCCAACCGACACAGATAAAACTGCTGACCCACGCGCACAAGGGAAGCGATGATGACCAGTGGCTCAGGCTGTCGTCCGGGAAAATAAAGAGGATAGCCGCCTCCGATAAGGGACAGCCATTTGTCAATTCACACCTCTATTATGAAGATATCGGCTCGCGGGATATTGATGATTACGCGTACAAATTCTTGGAAGACACGAAGGCCGTCGGTTTTGACTGTTATGCGGTGGAAGCGGTCAAGAAAACCGGAGAGAAGGTCTACAGCAAGCTGATCCTGTATGTGCGCAAATCGGACCACTTTATCGTGAGGATCGACTTCTACGAGGGAAATGAATTTCATAAGTATCTTGAAAATCACGACATACGAACGGTCGACGGCATCCTGACTTCCTTTGTCACCTCAATGACCCTGGCGGACGAAAAGGGGTATACGGAACTGAAGATTTTGAAACTGGAATACAATAAAAGCCTCAAAGATTCGACCTTCAACAAAGAGGCGCTACGATAACAGGATCTGCGCGTAAGGACCTCCCGTCTTATTTTTTCATTTTTCGCTATAGTCCTAGGTTCTTATACCCGATAAGGTCGTGCTCTGTTTTATTTGAAACTCCAATCACCCCGTTAAGCACACCAGCGCCCCTGAACTGAACAGCGAGCGAATGAAAAATAAATTTTCCCCTTACCCGTTGAAGCTCCCCGCGGCTTGTTGCGGGGAGCTTCAAAATGTCGGCCGAATTCCACCGAAACAAAGTTGCGCGGAAGGCATGCAGGTAAGGGACAGGGGAACACACAGGGGTGTTTGGCAATAAACAGGTTGAAATTTCTTGTATTTCTCCTTTTTTTTCAGTACGATGTCACCCGAGCATTCGGATCATACGGTATAATCATGTCGAAAACCGTTTCATCCTCGGAAGTCAATTGATGAGAGGATCTCGGTCATGGCAAGACACAAGCGGTCTTTTTATCGAGCTATTCCTCGTCCCGGCGACAGACATTCGGGCGGTTGGTTTGCCAAACCGTATTCAATTGTTTTCACCGCTGTCGTTTTATTTTTGCTGATTCTTGTAATCGCCCTTTTTCTGGGCTACCGGCAGTTTGAGAGTACAAGGCACAACGCCCTCAGCGCCGACAAAACAACCGCGAATTTCCTCGCAGATCTCATCCTGGCGCACAACAAGGCAACCATAGGAATCCTCCAGTCCTACGCTCGCCGGCCCCTGTTCATCGATGCCGTGAAGGATAAGGACCTTGCAGAGGTTCACCGACACCTGTCCGACCTCAAAAAAAATGCCGGGATCGACCTGACCTTCGTGACGGACACGCGCGGCATTCTCTGGGCGAATTTTCCTTTGTTTCCGGAAGGCATAGGGGTAGACCTGTCATACCGTGACTGGTACAAAGGAGTCAGTTCCGACTGGAAGCCTTACACCTCCACCGTCTTCAAGCTGATCGTCGGGGACAAGCCGCTGGCGGCGGCCCTCTGCGTCCCCATATTCGATGAAGAAGAAAGGGTCATCGGGGTGCTTGCCAGCTCCCAGCGACTCGGTTTTATTGCTGACGCCATCAAGCGGGTGCCTTTTGACCCGCATACGACCGTGACCGTGATCGACCGGGAGGGACAGCTCCTCTACAGTAACAAAGTATCCTATCAGGAAACCGTTACAGATTATCGATTTTTTCCGATCGCTGAAGAGGCGTTAAGGGGGGGGGGAACGGCAGGTTGAAATCAGCGATCCGCGGAAAGATCAGGATAAACGTTATCTCACTGTTTTTCCCGTGGGGGATATCGGGTGGTCGGTCATCATCGAGAGAACCTCGAAAGACATCCATAGATCGGATCTCAGACGTTTTGTCGAGATAGGGGCTGTTTCCTCCCTGCTGTTTCTCATGATCACCTTCTTTCTGTTTTACCTGAGAAACATTTTCCTGTTCAGAGAAAAAGAGCTGCTCCTTCAGACCGAGGTAAAACTTCGGCGGGAGGAAGAGGCGCTGCGGAAAAGCGAAATCCGATTCCGTGAATTGTTCAACAGGATGATGACGGGCGTTGTCGTGTACGCAGCGCGTGACAACGGTGAGGACTTCATATTCAAGGACATTAATCCTGCAGGCGAAAGACTGAGCCACGTGAAACGGGAAGAGATTGTCGGCAGGTCTTTGCTGGACGTATTCCCCGGCGTCCGTGATATCGGACTCCTTCAAGTGTTTCAGCGCGTATGGGAAACCGGCATCGCCGAGCACCACCCCATTTCATTGTATCAAGACGAGCGTATATCCCAATGGGTGGAAAATGATGTGTACAAGGTGCCGTCCGGCGAAATCGTAGCGGTGTACACAGACGTCACCGATCGCAAGCAGGCCGAAGAAGAAATCAAGGATCTCAACGCCGAACTGGAACAACGGGTGATTGCCCGCACCGCCCAGCTGGAAACCGCCAACAAGGAATTGGAGGCCTTCAGCTATTCCGTTTCTCACGACCTGCGGGGGCCGTTGCGGGCGATTGAAGGGTTCTCGCGAATCATTCTGGAAAATTATAGTGACAAGCTGGATGCCGAAGGAAACCGGCTCCTGAGTATCATTCAAATAAATACGAAGCAAATGGATCAGCTCATCACCGATCTGCTCGCCCTCTCGCGAGTGTCTAAAAGTGAACTGAAGGTTTCCCTCGTCGATATGACCACGATGGCTCATTCCATCTATCATGAGATCGCCTCCCCTGAAGTTCGGCGGAAATTTGTCTTTACCGTCGCGCCCCTTCCCGACGGTACCGGTGATCCCGCCCTGCTGCGGCAGGTCTGGAGCAATCTGCTTTCCAATGCCGTTAAATTTACCATGCCCGGGAATGAAGGAAGGATTGAAATCACCGGTCATACGGAAAAGGATATGAACATCTACTCCGTCAGGGACAACGGCGTCGGCTTCAATCCGAAGTATATCTCCAAGCTCTTCGGCGTCTTCCAGCGCCTGCACAAGGCCGGTGAGTTCGAAGGCACCGGTGTCGGCCTGGCCATCGTCCAGCGCATCATTCACCGCCACGGAGGCCGCGTGTGGGCGGGAGGAGAAATCAACGGAGGCGCAACCTTTTCTTTTTCATTACCTCGAAAGGAGGCGGATCATGAATGACATGAAGCAGGTGGAGATTCTGCTGGTGGAGGACAATCCCTATGATGCTGAATTGACTTTGAGGTCGCTGAAGAAAAATAATCTTGCCAACAGCGTGATCGTTGTCACCGACGGTGAGGAGGCCCTGAATTTCATCTTTGCCCGCGGCGCCTACAGCGAAAGAAAAGTGGAAAATGTCCCGAAGGTGGTCATTCTGGACTTGAAGCTCCCCAAGGTGGACGGTCTGGAGGTCTTGAAGACCATAAAAGGCGATTCCCGGACCAGAGTCATCCCCGTGGTCGTGCTGACGTCGTCAAAAGAAGAGAAGGATATAGTCGAAAGTTACCGGTTGGGCGTGAACAGCTATATCGTCAAGCCGGTGGATTTTGACAAGTTCATTGCCGCTGTCAGAGACCTTGGACTTTACTGGCTGCTGCTCAATCAACCCCCAGGGCATAGAATTGGAGAGGCATGATGAAGGCGGATCACCTGCTGCGGATATTATTCGTTGAAGACCTTCCCTCTGACGCGGAACTGGCGGAGCGGGAACTGCGCAAGGAGGGGCTTTTATTCACGGCTATGCGCGTTGAGACGGAAAATGGGTTCCTCAAAGCCCTGAAGGATTTTCATCCGGACCTGATCATATCGGATTACGCCATGCCGGAATTTGACGGTATGCAGGCCCTGAAACTGTCACTGGAATATGACGCGAACCTCCCCTTCATCCTGCTCACCGGTTCCATGAACGAGGAAACCGCCGTGGCCTGCATGAAGGCAGGGGCAATCGATTACATCATCAAAGAACACATCAAAAGGCTTCCCACAGCCGTCGCGTCCGCTCTTGAACAAAGGAGGGTCCGGCTGGCCAAAAAAGAAACCGAGCGGGCCCTGCAAGAAAACGAGAAACAATACAGAGAACTATTTGAAAGCATCATAGACGTTTTTTATAGAACGGACAATGAGGGGGCAATACTCATCGTCTCCCCCTCCATAGAAAAATTATTAGGGTATACTCCGGATGAAGTCATCGGGAGAAAAACCAGCGAATTATATATATATCCTGAAGCGCGGCATCATTTTGTTTCGACTGTACGGGAAAAAGGAGTGGTCAAGGGGGTTGAAGCCGTCTTGCGGGCGAAAGACGGGGCCGAGGTCTGGGTATCCACCCATGCCCATTTTTACCAGGATAAGCAGGGAAAGGTCCTTGGAGTCCAAGGTGTTACGCGCGACATCACCAACCGCAAACAGGCAGAGGAGAAACTCCGGCAAACCATGGAACGTCTTAGAGAAGCCGTCAGCACAACCATTCAGGTCATAGTATCCACCGTGGAGGCCAGAGACCCCTATACGGCCAATCACCAGCTCCGGTCCGCGGACCTTGCCCGCGCCATCGCCACGGAAATGGCACTTTCCCTGGACAGAATCGAGGGCATCCGGATAGCCGGCTCCATTCATGACCTCGGGAAGCTATCCATCCCCGCGGAGATATTATCCAAACCTACCAGGCTGACGGAAAACGAGTTTGCCCTGATTAAAGAGCATTCAAGGAAAGGCTGCGACATCCTGAAAAATGTGGAATCCCCCTGGCCGCTGGCGGAGATCGTCTACCAGCACCACAAGAGGATGGATGGTTCGGGCTATCCGAGAAACCTGAAGGGGGATGAGATTCTCATGGAGGCCCTCATTCTGGCCGTTTGTGACG
>JAQULO010000116.1 GCA_028718565.1 Syntrophales bacterium
AAAACTATGGATAAAAAAATGAGGAAGATTTTCTCCATAAATAACAAACATAGGTAACATTCTTTATGAGTCAACGTTACCTCCTATCGCTTCCCCTTCGGTAACATTTTATTATGAGTCAACTGGAGCCGCAGTCCAACATAAAAAAATAGGGGAGAGGCTGTAAAAACTATATAATATTGACCGAATCTGCTAAAGATGTTACTTGCATTTCGTCCCGGGGGGTACTAGGTTGTGCCCTGACAGGCTTTACGGGTGAAGGGTTTCAAGGAACGGAAGGGGTCTGTGCAGTATGAAGAAGAGTGACCTGGCAGGAATATTCTTTAGGTCTCTATCAATTCAATCTTCATGGAATTTTAGGGGGATGCAGAATGTGGGATTTGCCTATTCCCTGATTCCCCTGGTCAGATCCAGGGAGGACAAAAAATTGATCTCCGGGATACTCGCACGACACGTGCCCCCGTTCAGTTCCCATCCGTATCTGACGGGAGCGATCATAGCTTCTGTGGCCAGACTGGAGGAGGAAGCTGGTGAGAGTAGCGGCTGTCAGGAGGCAGTTCACCGAAAAGAAGCGTTAATGGCCCCCTATGCCGCAGTGGGTGATCCCTTCTTCTGGGGAGGGCTCAGGCCGTTTTCGTCAGTGGCCGGGGTTATCCTTGCGCTTGAGGGATTGGTCATTGCCCCCCTGTTTTTTCTGTTGGTATACAATTCCATCCATATGTGGATACGCTTGAAGGGATTTATTGAGGGCTACCGGGACGGGAGGGGTGGCCTCGGTTTTCTGGGGAGGATAGCTCTGCCTCACAAAACCAAGGTGTTCAAGTGGTCTGCGACGTTCCTTCTTGCCCTTCTGGCTGCGGTTTTTGTGAATTCCTCTTTTCCCCTTGCGAATCTTGCCTGGGGCTTAGCGCTGGGGGGAACCCTTGCCCTTGTCCTTTTCTGCTCCTGGTTGGTGGGCAGAGGAATATCTTCTCTCACAGTGCTGTACGGGGCGGCGCTCTTTTTTGTGGTGGTGGTGTAGCATGAAGAGAACGAAGGCCTTCACCCTGAAAAACAAACTGGGACTTCACGCGCGGGCCGCCGCCAAGATAGTGGGCGTATCGAGCAGGTGTGAATCGGACGTTTTTATTGCAAAAGACGGAGAAAAGATTGACGGTAAGAGTATCCTCGAGATACTGACCCTTGCGTGTCCCATGGAAAGCCGCATCACCGTTGAGGCTGAAGGACCGGATGCGGATGATGTCATGCGAGAGCTTAAAAAACTCATAGAAGATAAATTTGGAGAAGAATAATTGGGCGAGAATGAACCGAAGGCAATAGCCGCACTGAGGGGTATCGGGGTGTCTCCTGGTATCGTGATTGGGAGAGCCCATACCTTGAATTACCAGGATGTCAAGGAAACGCTCTATAAGTTAGATAACGGGCTATTTGTCTCTAGGGAAATAAAACGCTTCAAGAGGGCCCTCAAGGACTCGAAGAGGGAATTGCTGGACATAAAAAAGGATATTGGTGATCGCAGGGGGATAGGTCCGCTCCTTATTGATGTCTATATCATGATACTTGAGGACAAAACGTTCGTCGAGAGTACCATAAAAAATATAGGGGAACATCGCGTCAATGCGGAATGGGCGTTGAAGATGACGATCTCCACTCACCGGGAGATATTTGATAAGATAGAGGACGGCTACCTCAGGGAGCGTATCAGGGATCTGGAGTATGTGGGGCAGAGGGTATTGAGCAATCTGTCCGGGAAGAGGCATGAGAAAATATCCGATATCGAGGGGGAGGTTGTCATCGTCGCGAGAGACCTCTCTCCGGCCGATACGGTCCAGATGGCGACCCGTAAAATCCTGGGCTTTGTCACGGACATGGGCGGAAAGACCTCCCATACCGCTATCGTGGCAAAATCGATAGGGATCCCCGCAGTTGTCGGGTTGGAAAAGGTTACCGCAGAGGTGAGCACCGGCGATGTCATCATTGTTGACGGGACGGCGGGTGTTGTTATCGTCAATCCCGATCCGGAGGTGATAAAGAGATACGAGGATAAAAAGCGGCACTACCTCGTGATGGAAGATGATATGCTCAAGGACGCCCACCTTCCCGCCGTGACGGCGGATGGTCATAGTGTGGGCGTTGGGGCAAACATAGAGTTTGTCGAAGAGATTCCCTCAGCGGTGTTTCACGGGGCCAATGGTGTGGGGTTGTACCGGACGGAGTTTATCTATATCAACAGGAAGGAGCTTCCCACCGAAGAGGAACACTTTTTAAATTATAGGAAGGTGATAGAGGGGGAAGGGATCAAGTGGGCCACCATCAGAACCTTTGACCTTGGGGGCGACAAGTTTGTCTCCGATGCCGGTTTGGCCGAAGAGATGAACCCGGCGATGGGGCTGAGGGCGATACGATACTGTCTCCAGGAGGTGGAACTCTTCAAGGTGCAACTGAGGGCTATACTGCGCGCCAGCGCCTATGGCAATACAGGTATCCTGCTTCCCATGATTTCTGGGGTGAAGGAAATCATGGATGCCCGAAACATCATTGACGAGGTAAAGGGAGAATTAATATCTGAAGGGATCCCTATTGATGAGGATATAAAGGTAGGTGCCATGATAGAAGTCCCGTCTGCGGTGATCATGGCGGAACAATTGGCGGAAAAGGTGGCTTTTTTCAGTATCGGAACTAATGATCTGATACAGTATGCGCTTGCGATTGACAGGGTGAATGAACGTGTTACATATCTGTATGAGCCCCTTCATCCGGCTATTTTAAGGATGCTCAGGCAGGTTGTCGATGCGGGACATAACGCCGGGATAAAGGTTGCCATGTGCGGCGAGATGGCGGGGGACCCTCTGTGTACACCCATTTTGCTGGGTCTTAAACTTGATGGACTGAGCATGACCCCGCTGGCGATCCCCCGTGTCAAGAAAATAATTCGCAATTCGACGGTCAGGGAATCGGCAGAACTGTTGGAAGCAGCAATGACTTTTTCAACGGCCCACGAAATCGAACGCCATGTGAGAGACTACATGATTCGGAGATTCCCGGAATGCTGTCCCGTTAACTGGCAGGGCAGATGAGGGTGAGACGGATAGATAAGATACCCTATGGTAACTAGGTCAAAATGGAAACTCTTTGGCAGGCGGGTAGGGGAATTTTACGGCGGCCTCCTGTATGAAGAGAGGAAGTCCCCGCTGCTTCGACTCTTGGGCAGGGCCCTGTCCAAGGCAAAAGCGGACGAACAAGACCTGGAAAAACTGAAGGACCTCTCAAAGAAAGGGGTGGTTGTACACGCCCTGAAGAACCAGAGCCAACTCAACTGCCTGATCCTTCGTAATGTCTTGACCAGAGGGGGCGTTGAGAGGCCCGTTTATTGCCACGGCATTAACATGCTTCTCTGGCAACCCTTCCGGGATGGCTTGAGAGCGACCATCTCGCAATTTTTCTACAACCCCTATAGAAACAAGTATCTGAAAAGGATAACAAAAGAGGGAAAAGGCTCCGTCGTGTACCTTCGGGGTTCGGAGTTCATCGGGGACAGGAGCGCAAAAGATCCCCTCGGGCAGTTGATTGATGCGCAAAGGGAGATGGACTCCCCGGTTTTTCTGGTACCGCAGCTTGTCGCGTACGGGCGCAGGCGGGAAAAAAAGGACAAAAGCCTGGCGGACCTGCTGTTCGGTCAGCTCGAAAATCCGGGAACCCTACGGAGAATGGTAACCTTCTTCAGGTATTACCACAAGGCTTTTGTCGTGTCCTGTGAGCCCGTGAATCTCTCGGAATTTTTAGAAATCCACACTGATGAGAACAGAGAAACCATCAGCTATCTCCTGAGACGGGAACTTATAGATCGGATTGATGATGAAAAGAGGGCCATTGTCGGGCCTGTCCTCAAGTCGCGGGAGGAGATTGTTGAAATAGCACTGAGAGACCCGGGATTGGTACGGCTCATGGAGGAAATGGCCGCAACCGGAAAGGAGGGGTACGACACCATCGTTGACAGGACCAAGGGGTATCTGCTCGAGATAGCCGCAGGGTATAATGACACGTACGTGGGATTCATGGACAGGGTACTTACTTGGTTATGGGATAATATATATGACGGTGTGATCGTAGAAAAAGAGGGCCTTTCACGAATGAGAGAGGTTTCCAAGAAGATCCCCTTTGTCGTGATACCTTGTCACCGCAGCCACATAGACTATCTCCTGATTCACTATATCTTTTACCACAACAACATACAGCTCCCCTTTGTCGCCGCTGGTATCAATCTCAGCTTCTGGCCTCTGGGATACTTCTTCAGGAATATGGGAGCCTTCTTTATCAGAAGGACGATCGGTGGCAACGCCCTGTACCGAGAGGCACTCGCTAAATACATCAAGACACTCCTTGCGGAAGGGTTCCCCATAGAATTTTTTATTGAAGGGGGGAGGAGCCGTACCGGGAAGATGGTGATGCCGAAATACGGACTCTTCTCGATGATCATGCAGGCGTACAGGGAATCACATTTTGATGATCTTGCCATCATTCCTGTTTTTATAGGATACGATAGAGTTGTGGAAGAGAAATCTTATCTGGAAGAACTGGAAGGGGGTAGTAAGGAAAAGGAAAAAGTGTCGTCCCTGCTCAGGAGTATCAATGTTCTGAAGAAACGCTATGGGGGTGTTTACATGAATGTGGGGGAGCCGATGCTGCTCAAGTCGTATCTCGCTTCACAGGAGACCCCCCTTGAGAAGATGACACTGGCGGAGAGAAGGGTCCTGTATAGAAGAATGGGATATGAGGTCGTTAATGAAATAAACAGGGTGTCCGTCGTGACGCCCTTCTCTCTGGTAGCCGCTGGGCTTCTCTCCTACTACCGAAGAGGGATATCCCATGATGATCTAATGGAAATTCTTAATGAATTTTATGATTATCTTGATTTCCGGAGAGTGAGGTTTTCATCCACCTTTGTCAACAGGGAAAGGGCCGTGGGCGATGCCCTTGGAATGTTTGAGTCATCCGGGTTTATATCTAGGATGGGGCCCGAAGAGGAGGACGAGGAAGATGAACTTGCCGAGACGATATACTCCGTGGATGAGAACAGGAGGCTGAATCTCGAGTACTACAAGAACAATATACTCCACTCCTTTGTCTCTCTCTCTTTCGTGTCCATCTCTATCCTTTCCGGCGTTCGCACCAGTATATCCCGATCCAGAGTGATGGAAGACTACAACTTCTTCAAGACTCTGTTCATGGACGAATTTATATATGATAACAAGCTGGGTGATCGTGAAGAGGTGGATAGGGTTGTGTCATATGCACGTGACAGGGGCATGATTGTTGTTCATGAAGGTGTCGATGGGGCGGCCTCTATAGAGGTGACCGGTAAGGGGAGGGCATCTCTCCCGTCATTCGCCGGGCTGGTACAAAATTATCTTGAGTCTTACTGGGTTGCGTCCAGGGGGTGCGCATACCTGAAAAACAAGGGCCGACCGGAAAAAGACCTTATAAAAAGGGTCCATAAGCTTGGTGTGAAAATGTACAAAAAGGGAGAGGTTTCCAAGATGGAGGCCATCTCCCAGTCGAATTACAGAAACGCCCTGAAATTTCTTGTGGACTACGGCGCAGTGTCGATGTCCAGTGAGGGGGACGGTGAAGGCACTCGCTTTTTCTCTCTGGCTGACAGGGGGCGCCTGGAGTCCCTCAGGCGGAAGCTGTTCAAGTTTATGAGATAGGGGGAACAAAAAGGGGTTCGGATTCCAAACCCCTCCTCTTGACTCATAATAAAATGTTACCGAAGGGGAAGCGATAGGAGGTAACGTTGACTCATAAAGAATGTTACCTATGTTTGTTATTTATGGAGAAAATCTTCCTCATTTTTTTATCCATAGTTTTTCTTA
>JAQULO010000117.1 GCA_028718565.1 Syntrophales bacterium
GGAAAAGAAGTTCAGGCCGCCCAAGGCTAACCGTGCCGGTAGCGAGACGTTCTCCCGATGTGTATTGGAACCTGCTTTGTCAGCCACGAAGGATGAAGACCCTTCCGATACCGCCAGGCCGCCAAACCCCCACGGTTCAAAGGGATCTCCTGCTCCCCATCCGACGGTCGTCGCCAACATGATCCCTGCAAAGAGTATTACAATATTTATACTATATTTCAGCATGTTACTATCAGAACTTCATGCTGAGCATGAGGCCGTTACACGCGCTGTCAGCGTCGTGAAGATACGACAGGTTGACCCTGCCTCTGAGTCCCCGGAGGAAGTTTTCCTTTGTCTCTTTGTTGAACTTGTGGGCGCTGCTGATGGCGCTGTATACGTTGCCGCTGTACCACCCCAACTCAAAAAAGGTGACGATCCCGCCAGTGACATACTTCTCATCGTCAAACAACTCCACGGCGCTCCAGATGAAGGCGCCGTTTAAGAGAAAGGCAACAATGGCATCTGCCGGCCGCCGGGTGTACAGGTGACCGGCACCAGGCAGAACGGCGGCTAGCGTGCCGGCAACAGAGGGTGATTTGTAGGGGAGATTGCCGATATTTCCAAGACCTGCCGAAAAAACACCCGCGGAGTCGTACATAGTACTCCCCTCCGGAACTCGCGAAAACATCTCCCCTGCCCTTTCCCACCGTTCCATATCCACGAGAACCTGGGCGCTTTGATAGATCGCCCTCGCCCGGTCTTCGCCGGTTTCGACCTCTATGATACGCGCGAAGGTGGCAAGGGCTTCCTCATGCAATGACAGGCTCTTTTCGCTCATACCCTTCAAATAGAGCGCCTCCGGGTCCATACGGCTGTCGGGGTAATTGACGAGGAACGCGTCAAACGCATCGCGCGCGCTACGCCATTTTTTCGCCCTGAAATAGCTTAATCCTATCTTGAAATATGCCTTTTCACAGAGCGCCTCCGAGTCCGGACAGAGGAAAATCAGTCTCTTATATTCACCGATTGCTCGATAGAAATCGGATTCAGCAAAAAGGTTCTCGGCGAACGCTAACTGCCTTTCACAGTTATCTGGATCGGCCCCCCAGGCACCGCAGGGGAACGTTACAAGAAACGCAAGAAAAAGCAGAAGCAGCCTTCCGGCATTCATTCGCATTCCTTTCCTATTCTTCCCGCCCCAATTTAAAGACCTCTTTATTCCCCTCCAGAATCTTCGGGGAAAAACTCTCCTCGAGAACCTCTTCCCATACGCCGTACTCTATATCCAGGTACGAGGACAACACCCCCAGGATGATCGTGTTGGACATCCTCCTGTCTCCCGACCGGAGGGCCATCTTAGTCGCATCGACCACTTTTACATCTTTGAAGTGTTTCTTTATGAAATCTACGGTATCTGCCGGATAGAGATCATCCCCGAGGTTCACTGATGGTGGGTTTACCACTTCATCGTTGATGATCACCTTCCCATCAGCCTTGAGGTATTCAAGGTACCTCAGGGTCTCCAGCTTTTCAAAGGAGACCAGGACATCGACGTCCCCCTTTTTGGCGAGGGGGGAATAGACCTTCGGTCCGAACCGCACGTTGCTGCTTACGCACCCTCCCCTCTGAGCCATACCGTGCACCTCACTCTTCTTTACATCAAAACCAGCTCTCATCATAACCAGGGAAAGGATATCACTCGCCCGTATGATTCCCTGTCCTCCAACGCCAACCAGCAATACGCTCCGTACCGATTCACTCATCTTCCGCGACCTCCTCGATGGCTCCCGCGCTGCACAGTTGCAGACACAGGGTGCACCCATCACAGAGGGAGGTATCGATGATGGCTACCCCTTCCTGTTTTTTTGTCTTCTTCTCTATCGTTATATCATCCATATCTTCAAACCTTTTCCATGAGATCGGCGGGCATCCCAGTCCGAGGCACGTCTTACAACCTGTACATTTATGCAGATCGACCCGTACGGGTTTCCCGCGACCCTTCGTTTTCTGCTTGACGGCGAGCAGGGCGCAGGGGGCCCTCGATATGACGAGAGAAGGCCCTTCCGCGGAAAGCTCCTCCTTTATGACGCGTCTTGTGCCTTGTATATCAAAGGGATCAACCACCCGTATGTTGTCGATGCCGAGTGCCTTTGCAAGTTCGACAAAATCAAGGGCCTTGGTCGCCGCACCCTGAAGGGTGAAGCCGGTTGCGGGGTGTTCCTGCATTCCGGTCATGGCGGTCGTCCGGTTGTCGCATATGACGACAACCGCGTTGCTCTTGTTGTAGGCCATATTCAGGAGAGGGGTGATCCCCGAATGGATAAAGGTGGAATCACCGATCACGCCAACCACCCTCCCCTTTTCCTTCAGAGCCTTGTCCATACCGTGCGCCATCCCCACGCTGGCCCCCATACAGACACAGGAATCCAGCCCCTCAAGGGGTTTCATAAAGGAGAGGGTGTAGCACCCGATATCACCCGTCACGAACACCTTCAGTTTTCCCAGGACATAAAAAAGACCCCTGTGCGGACAACCCGGGCAGAGATTAGGGGGCCTCTGGGGGAGCGAGCGGACCGGCAGCTCTACCCCTTCCACCCTGTTACCTGTAACGCCGGTCTCCACGATACCGGGATCGAATTCGCCTGTATAAGGGAATACCTCCTTGCCGATAACCTCTATCCCCATCGCCCTTACCTGCTCCTCGATGAAGGGATCAAGCTCTTCGAGGACGTATATCTTTTCCACCTTCGAGGCAAACTCCCTGATCAGGCCCGAAGGGAGGGGATGGACTATCCCCAGTTTGAGGTAAGAATAATCGGGGAATGCGTCCTTTGCGTAGTTGTACGGCATCCCGGCCGTTATGATACCCACTCTTGTATCGTTTATCTCCATTCTGTTTTCCTGGAAGGTCTCCGCGAACGTGCGGAGCCTTTCCATCCTCTTTTCCACCTCGATCCTTCGCTCCC
The DNA here is from genome assembly GCA_028718565.1 of Syntrophales bacterium. GTDB lineage: Bacteria > Desulfobacterota > Syntrophia > Syntrophales > UBA2210 > UBA6078. The sequence continues at coordinate 2,949 of JAQULO010000117.1, forward strand.
GCGCCTTAGCGGGGACCATCACATATTTTGAGGAATCCCGCCGAATATCCCTTTTTTCCGTATTTCTCTCAGGTTCTTCCAGATCAACGACTGATTTGGAGTGCGAGACCCGCGTGGTGGTTCTCAGAAAGACCGGGGTATCAAACTCCTCACTTATCCTGAAGGCGATCTTTATGAATTCCTTCGCCTCGGCGCTGTCCGACGGCTCCAGCATCGGGATCTTGGCCGCCCTCGCGTAGTTCCTGTTGTCCTGTTCATTCTGCGAGCTGTGCATGGAGGGATCGTCCGCGCTGATGATAACCAGTCCGCCCTCTATGCCGGTGTAACTCGCTGTAAAAAGGGGGTCTGCCGCCACATTGACTCCCACATGCTTCATCACCACCAGGGCTCGTGCCCCTCCCAAGGCGGCTCCTATCCCAACCTCAAGCGCCACCTTTTCATTCGGTGACCACTCGGCGTATACACCGTCATATTTCGAAAACTCCTCCATTATTTCGGTGCTCGGCGTTCCGGGGTACGCGGAGGCAAAGGTAATGCCGTCCTCATATGCCCCGCGCGCTATTGCCTCATTTCCTGACATAAATACTTTCATATTGTTTCATATAACCCTTCTAACTGATTTTTTTCCTTTGAAAAGCCATTCGGGATAGCTTCGGGGAGGTTTTATTTGCCCGGGGAAAACCTCTGAAAGCCCTATCCTACGGGGCAAGGGCCGCTATCTTCTTTTTTATCAGAAGCTCCATGAGCGGATCGCTTATCTTCCCGGCAGCCTTGCGGTAGAACTCCAGTGCCTCCTTCTGCCTGGCCATCTTCTCGTATATCCGTGCGATATTGGCATAATTGATATACTCAAATCGTGTGCCCTGTACGCGGTTATTAGAGGTTTCAAAGGATTTCAATGCATTATCGTAATCATTGGTCCCTTCGTAACAATAGCCCAACCCGTGATAGGCAAGGGCGATCAGTATGTCATTGTTTCCTGACCGTTTAAGGAAGGTCTTGTAGGCCGTGATGGACTTTTCCGTGTTGTCAATATTGAAGTAAAGATTCCCCATGTTATAAAAGGAAAGGGTGGCCGCATGGCTGCTCGGGTACTTTTTGACAAGCCCCTCGTATATCTCGACGGCTTTCAGATACGCACCCCTTCTCTCTTCTTCAGAGATGTCCGGTACGGAGTACGCGGCATACGCTTCTGAATACAGGCTCTGGGCCTTGTTTTCATAGCTCGAACGGTAAAAGTACCATCCCCCGGACAGGATAATGATCAGGAGCACGACCGCCCCGGCCGCGTAAAGCTTGCTTCTGTGCTCTAATACGTACTGTAGGGCGTGCCACCCGATGGTATGAAATTCATCCGGCTGTTCCAACTCTTTCTTTGTCATCTTGTCCGCCATTCAATGCCTCCCTTATTATTCTCCGTTTATCTTATCAGCTATGTGCTTCGGCACTCTTACGATCTTTCCCTTGACGTTCATAAAGGGATGAACGGTAAATCCTTCGGTAAGAATCCGCTCTTTTACCCCATCGTATATCACATAATCAAAGCGTACGCTGGCTCTCCCGACATCGGCTATCTCGGTTTCGATCACCAGTATATCATCATATCTCGCGGGATAAAGATACTCGCACCCCAGTTCCGTTACCGGCAGACTATAGCCCGATGCCTCAAGCTCCGCATAGACGATACCCATCTCACGCAGAAGCTCCACCCGACCTACCTCGAACCATTTAAGGTAGTTGGCGTGATAAACTACACCCATGGCGTCCGTATCGGCGTATATTACCCGCACCCGGCATTCACCTTTTTTTTTCAACAAACCCTCTCCAATCTTTCATAAAATAATTCATCAGCAGATGCCCCGGAGAAACCACAATACCCGTATCATTCGCGGAGGCCTCATCATAGGGGCCGCCCTTCCCGATATTCTCTGCGTTGGCAGAGGAGAGCACCGCGAAGGGGCTGGGATTCGATGAATGGGTCTTAAGTTCTATCGGCGTCGGGTGATCGCTCAGTACCATAACCCTGAAGTCTCCGAGGAAGGGTATTTCCGTCAGAATCGTTCCCACGACCTCTCGATCGAAGTCCTCAATGGCTTTTATTTTCCCCTCTGTATTTCCCTCGTGCCCCATCTCATCGGGTGCCTCCACGTGGAGGAAGACAAAATCACCCTCCCGGAGATACTCGAGTGCCCTGTTCGCCTTTCCCCGGTAGTTTGTGTCGGTGTAGCCAGTCGCGCCCTCGACGGGGAGAATCTTGAGGCCAGCGTAGATCCCGATCCCTCTCAGAAGATCAACGGCGGATATGATCCCCCCTCTGATACCGTATTGGGTGGTCAAGGGGTTCATTGCAGGCACCCTCCCCTCTCCCCACAACCAGATGGAATCCGCGGTCTTCTTCCCCTCCGCCGCACGACCCCGGTTTACAGGATGATCTTTCAGTATTGCTTGTGACCGCTCCATGAGCTGCCTGATATTTTCTGATCCCTCTCCCCTTGGAAGCCATTCACTGATCGGTTGTCCGGTGATATCGTGAGGGGGAGTTGTATCCAGCGAGACGGAACCGCCTTTATACACCATCAGGTGCCGGTACCCGACGCCGGGATAGAACTTTATAACCGGTGAGCTCAGCTCTTTGTTCAGGCTTTCAACGATCCGCCGGGCCTCTCCTGATGATATATGGCCTGAGGTAAAATCCCCCC
>JAQULO010000118.1 GCA_028718565.1 Syntrophales bacterium
CTTAAATTGAGAAAGAACAATACAACGCAACAAAATTAACTCCGAAACGCTGTAAGCAAAATATCGCTGCCCTTTTATTCGTAATACAAACAACCCAAAACCGGCGTTTCCGGATGGACACTAATTATCAAGGGATGTTAGGGGATGCGAGAGAGCACATATCCTAGTCAGTCCATTCCGGGGTATTAGCTGCGGTGCGCAGGCAGGATGTCAGGGACTGTATCGTATCCTCCGCATTTGTGAATAAAAGGGCGTGTATGCCGACAGCCCATGCGCCGTCCAGGTAGTCTTCCCGGTCGTCTATCATCAGCGCCTCGGCGGGCGCGACACCAAGTCTGCGGAGAGTCAGTTCATAGATTTCCCGTTCGGGTTTCGCGGTCTGTTCCCGGCATGAGAAGGTGAGTACGTCGAACATGGGATAGTGAAGTTCATGAAAGTATTGCGCTGCTGGCTCCTCTGCGTTTGACAACAGCGCTATCCGATAGCCTCGCCTCTTCAGGAGAGCGGCTAGTTCGAACATCTCTTCCCTGGGGGCATATACCTTCCGGAATGCCTCTCCCCAGAGAGACGCAGCGTTCGGGGGCGGCACCTGCAAATCTTCGCACACCCTCCGCCAGAATTCCTTCTCGGAGATCAGCCCTTTCAGGAACGCGGGGTAGTGTGTCGCCCGCACCTGCGCGAAACGATCCGGTAGGACTCTCAGTGCCGTGCTGCAGTGAGAAGCCAGGTCGTGGACGGGATTGTCAATCAGGACACCCCCCCAATCAAAAATAACCGCTTTGATGGTATTCATTGATGCTAAATGTGTCCCCTCACCCGACGATTCTCAGGGCAAGGTATGGCACCAGATTGAACAGGAATATCAACAGCTTGAAAAGCCCCATCCCTCCGTAGTGCAGGGTGTCGAAGCGATCAACAGGAATGTTGAACCACTTGCTGTGCATCCGGTACATCCAGTCGTGGGCTAGAATGAAAAACAGATACCACCACAGCAGAAACCCTATGTTGATGACTGAACACCATGCCAACATGCTCCGCGTTAATTCCATGGTCATAATCCCTCCTTTTCCGGCATTGAGATAAAGAATAAAACTTTTTACACGACAGTCCGGGATTGAAATGATCAAGGTGATTCCGGCGATGTGGCGAGCCGTTCTCAGGCACTTTTGAATTCCGCGATGATCTCGCTGATGCTCCCTTTCGCGTCGCCGAAGAGCATACGCGTGTTTTCCTTGAAAAACAACCGGTTGTCGATCCCTGCGAACCCGGGCGCCATGGAACGTTTCAGGACAATCACCGTTTTTGCACGGTCGACTTCGATAATCGGCATCCCATAGATGGAGCTGTTCGTATCCTCCCGGGCTGCCGGATTGACAATGTCGTTGGCGCCTATAATCACGCAGACATCAATATTCGCGATTTGCCGGTTTATCTGCTCCATCTCGATCAGCTTTTCATAGGGGACATCGGCCTCGGCGAGGAGGACATTCATATGTCCCGGCATTCGTCCCGCGACGGGATGAATCGCGTAAGAGACCTCGGTCCCCCTTTCTTCCAGCAAATCGCCCAGTTCTTTCAGGACATGCTGTGCCTGGGAGACGGCCATGCCGTACCCGGGGACAAAGGCGACTGCGGTGGCCGCCTCGAGGATAAAGTAGCTGTCCTGTGCCGTAATCGCCTTGACCTCGCCTTCCACATCCGCTTCACCCCCTCCCTTTGTGATGGCACCAAAGCCTCCGAAGAGCACGTTGTAGATGGAGCGATTCATCGCCTTGCACATGACATTGGTCAGGATAATCCCACTAGCCCCCACAAGGGCGCCGGCTACAACCAGGATATTGTTTTCAATGGCAAGACCGGCGGAGCAGGCAGCGATCCCCGAATAGCTGTTCAAAAGAGAGATCACAACCGGCATATCGGCACCACCGATAGGAATCACGACAAGGATGCCGAGAACGATAGAGATTATGATGATCCCCAAAAATACGGGATAGGCACCCTCGGGGTTCGATAGCAAGAATGACCCGCCGATAAGCAGCACGACGACAATGGTACCGTTCAGGAGGGTCTGTCCCCGGAAAAGCAACGGTTTCCCGGGGATGAGTCCCGAGAGTTTTCCCCAGGCAATCAGACTCCCCGAAAAGGTCACCCCGCCGATCAGGACGGCAAGGAAGATGGTAGTCATGACAAAGAGCCCCGCCAGGGGTATCACATGATAAGCGCCCCACCCCACAAGAAGACTGGCGAGGCCGCCGAATCCGTTGAACAATGCCACCATCTCGGGCATCTGAGTCATCTTCACGAGACGCGCGAATAGGGCCCCAATGACACTGCCTATTGCAATGCCGAGCAGTAGCCAGCGGTAATCTATGATCTCCTCATTAAGTAGCGTTACCACGACCGCCAGAAACATTCCCACGGCGGAGAGGAGATTCCCCCGCCTCGCCGTCAACGGAGAGGTAAGCAACTTTAACCCGTAGATAAAAAGGACGGCGGCGATGATATAGGTTCCATTGATGAGAAGGATAAAATTCACTTTTTGCCCCCCTCCGGTTTCTTTTGAAACATATGGAGCATCCTGTCGGTCACCACGTAGCCGCCGACAACGTTCACCGTCGCCAAGACAACGGCCAGTACGCCCAGGATGAGGCCCATCGTGCCCCCTGCCGAGCCCGCCGCAATTACCGCCCCGACAAGGGTAATGCCGGAGATGGCGTTGCTCCCCGACATAAGGGGTGTGTGAAGCCGCGAGGGGACCTTGGAGATAACCTCGAAGCCGATAAAGATCGACAGAACCAGAATAAGGCCCATACAGATGAGACATGCTTGATTACAGGCTTGCGGCTCCATTCTTTTCTCCTTCTTTCATAACCGTCCTCAGTGTCTCGCTGAAGATGGCGTGATCATGCGTTACCAAACAACCCCTGATGATCTCGTCCTCAAGGGGGAGAGTGAATTCCTTGGTTTCATCATCCCAGAATTCTAGAATAAGGCTGGTCACGTTGCGGGAGTACATCTGACTGGCATGAACGCTCACGTGCCCGGGAGGATTTTTCAGGCCCACAAGAGTGACACCACCTACGACCACTTCCTGCCCCGGGACGGATCCCTCCACATTGCCCCCGCTTTCGGCCGCCAGGTCGACGACGACACTTCCCATCTTCATTGCCTCGATCATGGCTCGCGTCACGATCAGGGGTGCCTTCTTCCCGAAGACCTGCGCTGTGGTAATCACCACATCGGCCGTCGCGCAGTACTTTGCGATCTCGCGACGCTGCAGTTCGAGCTGCTCTGCCGTCAGCGACTTCGCGTAACCGTTCCTGGTCTGTCCCGTCTCACCCAAATCAATCTTGACGAACTTTGCGCCGAGCGACCGCACCTCTTCCTCCACTACCGCTCTGGTATCGAAGGCCTCTATGCGCGCTCCAAGCCGCCGTGCCGTGGCAATTGCCTGGAGACCCGCAACACCGGCCCCGATAACAAAAACCCGGACGGGGGCAATGGTCCCCGCCGGGGTCATCATCATGGGAAAAATTTTATGGAGTCGCTCCGCAGCGAGGATCACAGCCACGTAGCCGGACAGGCTCGCCTGTGAACTGAGGGCGTCCATCTTCTGGGCGCGAGTGATCCGGGGGATCATCTCCATGCTGAGGGCTTTGATGCCTCGGGACAAAAAGGCATCCAGAAGTTCGGGTTCATTGAAAGGGTCGAAATAGCTGATATGGACGCTGCCCGGTTTCTGCCACTCTATCTCGGGCAGAGGCGGCCTACTCACTCTGAGAATGATGTCGCCCGATGAAATGAGAGCCTTTCGGTTCTGAACCACTTTTGCGCCGGCGGTGCGGTACTCACCATCGGAATATCCGGACGGACTTCCCATCCCCGATTCGATCTCGACCGGGGCACCACGCTGTATGAGTGCCTTCACATCAGGCGGAATCAGGGGTACGCGGGTTTCCTCCGGATCGTATTCCCTTGGAACGGTCACGGTCATCATACAAGCCTCCCACGCGGTGCTCCGTAAGACAAGGGACCAAACAACACAACCCCGCCCTCACCTTGAGTCACGGGGTTGTCATTATCGCCTCATGCTTTTTCCTCTTCTGCGGTAAAAGGGCCTTATGGTTATTCACCTTCTGTTCCCGGATGTGCAGAATGTACAGGTATTCAGAAAATTGTCAAGTCTTTCCCGCATTGATCTTCCCCCCATTGATGTCAGGGGCACGTAATATGTATAGGAGTTGTCTTTGTACGCGAAAACGAACACGTGAAAACGAGTTGTTTTCCCCCCTCCTTTCTGATAGAACCATATCCCTAAGACCCGGTTTCTTCAAACCGGGCTTTTTCTTTTATGAACGGAGATACGTAATATAAACATGAGAAAAAATAAAATCAGAAATATAGCGATCATTGCTCACGTCGACCACGGAAAGACGACCCTCGTTGACGGGATGCTCAGGCAAAGCGGCATCTTCAGGGAGAATCAGCAGATGACGGAGCGCGTCATGGATTCGATGGACCTCGAACGGGAGCGCGGCATCACGATCCTGTCGAAAAACACGGCCATCTGGTATGGCGATGTCAAGATCAATATCGTCGATACCCCCGGTCACGCCGATTTCGGCGGTGAGGTGGAACGGGGCCTCAACCTGGTCGACGGGGCGCTCCTGCTTGTCGATGCCAGCGAAGGCCCGCTACCGCAGACCCGGTTCGTCGTCAAGAAGGCGCTTGCCAAACGCCTACCGATGATCGTGGTTATCAACAAGATAGATCGCGGCGACTCGCGTGTGGAAGAGGTTATCAACGAGGTGTACGACCTCTTTATCGACCTTGATGCGACCGAGGAGCAGATAGAGTTCCCGATACTCTATACCAATGCCAAGACGGGGGTTGCCCACGTGAAGCAGGGAGACGACTCCTCCAATCTGCGGCCCCTGTTCGAGACGATCATTTCTCATGTCCCCGCGCCCCTGGCGGATGACGGGGCGGTCCCTCAGTTTTTGGTCACCAATCTCGACTATGATCCCTACGTCGGGCAGGTCGCCATCGGCCGGCTGGCGAACGGCATTCTGGAGATGAACAGGAGCTATTCCCTGTGTGGCGAGGAGAAGACCACCCCGGGGGTAAAATTTTCCGCACTCTACACCTTTGACGGCCTCAAAAGACTGCAGGTCGACCGGGTGGAGGCGGGGGATATCATCGCCATCGCCGGCGTCGAGCGGCTGACCATCGGCGACACGATATCCTCTCTGGAAGATCCCGTCCCGCTTCCCCGCATCTATATCGACGAACCGACCGTCTCGATGGTTTTTTACGTCAACAACAGCCCCATGGCCGGCAGCGACGGCAAGTACCTGACCTCCCGCCACCTGAGGGACCGTCTGGATAAGGAAACCCTGCGCAATGTCGCCCTGAAGATCAAATTTCTCGAACGCAAGGATATGTTCGAGGTCTGCGGCCGCGGCGAACTACAGATGGCCGTCCTGATAGAGACCATGCGCAGGGAAGGGTACGAATTTATGGTGTCCAAGCCGCAGGTGATCACCAGAGAGGAGGAGGGGCGGGTTCTCGAGCCGACCGAGCGCCTCCTGATCGATATCCCGGAAG
>JAQULO010000119.1 GCA_028718565.1 Syntrophales bacterium
ATATTACAGATAATATCGGGGAGCGCCCACACTATTTGCCCTCTGTCAAGTGAAATAATGGCACAAAGATTTGTTTTTCATAACTATTCTTCAATCTTATATGCAATTTCCTAACCGGAAATTACTGGAAAAAAAGCAATTAAGAGACTGAGGGGTGATAGCTCGGAGCCTTACGAATTCCGGTTCGTAAGGAAGAATGGAGAGGTGATGTGGGTCTTGGAGATGCTCACCTCCATCACACATAAGGGTGGGAGGGCCTCAATCGGAAGCTTTATAAACATCACCGAACGCAAGGCAATGGAGGAGAGGTTACGGCAGTCCGAAGAGAGATATCACACCATTATTGAAGAGATGGAGGAATGGTATTTTGAAACTGACCTGGCCGACAACATCCTCTTTTACAACGATCTCTTCCTCAACGGTTTAGGACATTCCCACAAAGAGTTGACGGGGATGAATTTTCAGCACTTCATCAAACAGGAAGACACGGACACCGTCTACAAAATATTTCATCAGATCTATGAAACGGGCGAGTCGATCAGAAACGTCCCCTATGACTTTGTCCGGCCGGACGGCAACACAACGTTTTCCGAGTTTTCCATCTTCCCCGACCGAGACCGCGAGGGCAAGATTTTGGGGTTTCGGGGGGTCGGGCACGACATAACAGAGCGTAAACGCTCCGAAGAGAGGATTCAATATCTTGCCACACACGATACCCTGACGGACCTCCCCAATCGTTTGATGTTCAGTCAGTTGCTCAACCACGCAATTCAGGCAGCGCAACGTTATAAGCGGCAGCTCGCGGTCATATTCTTGGATCTGGATCGTTTCAAGATTATCAACGACACTCTGGGCCACGAGGCAGGCGACCAACTGCTGCAAGCGGTCGCCATGCGTTTGAAACAGAAGCTGCGGGCGGTCGATGTTGTCGCCCGTCTGGGAGGGGATGAGTTCGTCATACTGATCGAGGAGGTCAACGATTTGGAACAGGTCGCCACCGTGGCCCGCAATGTCCTCTCTACCGTCATAAAGCCGGTGACGATCATGGGTCAGGAATGCCGTGTAACGGCAAGCTTAGGCATCAGCATTTGTCCGGAGGATGGCTTGGACGAACAATCCTTAATGAAAAATGCCGATATAGCCATGTATTTTGCCAAGGAGGAGGGCAAGAATAACTACCAGTTTTATTCCGAAAACATCAAAGCTAAATCAATCGAACGCCTCTCGATCGAGGCGAACCTGCGCCAGGCATTGGAGCGAAAAGAGTTCTCCCTGCACTATCAAGCCAAACTGGACTTCAAAACCGGTGCGATCACCGGTGTGGAACCTCTGCTGCGCTGGCAAAGCCCAGCCCTCGGTTCGGTAACCCCCCTGCAATTTATTCCGGTAGCCGAAGAAACAGGGCTGATTGTGCCTATCGGCAGGTGGGTGCTGAGAACCGCCTGCACCCAGAATGTCGCCTGGCAACGTCAGGGTCTTCCCCCTGTCTGCATGGCGGTGAATTTATCGATTCGTCAGCTCACAGACACAACCCTGATCGAGGACATTGAAGCAGCGCTGGAGGATTCCGGCATGGCGCCAAATCTGCTGGAGCTAGAAATTACCGAAAGTATGGTCATGCATAACCCCGCGCGCATGATCAAGGTGCTCTCCAAAATCAAGGACATGGGCGTGCGGCTCGCCATCGACGATTTTGGTACCGGGTACTCTTCCCTCGCCCAGATCAAACACTTCCCTGTTGACACGCTCAAAGTGGACCGATCCTTTATCCTTAACGTCCCTGGTAATTCAGAGGACAAAGCAATTACGGAGGCAATTATTGCGATGGGGAAGACTCTCAGTCTTACCGTCGTGGCCGAAGGTGTGGAAACGCAGGAACAGCAAGACTTCTTGGAGGAACACGCCTGTGATCAGATGCAGGGGTTCTATTTCAGCAAACCCATTGTGCCCGAACAGTTTGCCGATCTCCTACGCACACATGTCCCCAAAAAACAAAGGTGAACCGGAAAGACGCTGTAGCACTTCTAAAGATTACGAAAAGGGTTCTCTGTCACCATTTCACCATACCCCAAGGTGAAAATCCTCCCCCCGGCGGCAGGGCAGTGAATGGTACGGTTACAGAGTCAACTTTTCAGCTACCCTGACGGCCTCCACGCCGTCTTTGGCGTAGTGGGCCCCGATGGACTCCGCATAGGCCTTTGTCACGACTGCCCCTCCGACCATGAACTGACAGTCCAAGGACTGCTGCCGCGCAAGCTCTATAACCTCTCGCATGTTCACCATGGTGGTGGTCATCAGGGCGGACAGGCTGATAACGGAGGGGTTGATCCTAGTGGCCTCCCGCACGATGGTCTCGGCAGGCACGTCTTTGCCCAGATCGGTTACCTCGAATCCCTGGTTTCTCAGCATCAGCGCCACGATGTTCTTACCGATATCGTGGACATCCCCCTTGACCGTCGCAATTATGATAACGCCCTTCCGTCTCTTCGACTGCCCCGCCTCCGCCAGCCACGGATCGAGATAGGCGATCCCCTTCTTCATAGCCTCGGCACTCGCTATCAGTTGCGGGAGGAAATATTCCCTCCGGTCAAAAAGCATCCCGACCTTGGTGATCGCGGGAATCATGCTCTCATCGACAATCTTCCGTGCATTCCCCCCCGCGTCCAGCACCAGGGAGAGCACGGATTCGATACCGTCCCTGTTCCCGTCGAGAACGGCCTGGAAGACGGGGTCCGCAGGCGTTTCACTGTAAGGGGCCTCTTTTCTGTTTGCTTCCGGGGATCTGTGTGAAAAGTGTTTGATATACGCCCCGGCATCCCTGTCTCTTCCCGCGAGAAGATCCGCCGAGATGGCGCTGTTTATCACCTCTTCCACACCGGGATTGGCAATCGCCATGGTCAGGCCCTTCGAGACCGCCATGGCGAGAAAGGCCGCGTTCAGCCAGGGACGCTCCGGCATCCCGAAGGATACATTGGAGAGACCGATAATCGTGTTGATCTTGAAGACATCGCTGCACCACTCAACCGTTCTGAGGGTCTCCATGGGGGCATTGAGGTCGGAGGATGCCGCCATGACAAGCCCGTCGACAACAATGTCGGCCTTCGAAAATCCAAGAACGGCGGCCTTTTCGAAGACGTCTTCTATGATCTTCTTCCTCTTCTCGGCCGTCTCGGGGAGATCCCCCTCCGTCAGGGGAAGGAGTATGAACATGGCCCCGTACTTCGCAACGACGGGGAGGAGCCGCTCTGTCTTTTCCCGCTCCCCCGAGATGGAATTGATTAAGGCCCGACCGGGGTACAGCCGGAGCGCCGCCTTTATCACATCGCTGTCGGAAGAGTCGATGACCAGGGGCAGATCGGAGGCCACCGAGAGGCTTCCAATCGCCTCCAGCATGGTCTTTCCCTGATCGATTCCAGCCATCCCGACATTTACATCCAGGAGCGCCGCGCCCATCTTTTCCTGATCCTTCGCCATGGTCCTGACGAGAGACATCCTCCCCTCACGAAGCTCCTCCTGGAGGGGCTTTTTCCCCGTCGGGTTGATCCGTTCCCCGACAATCGTAAGAGCCTTTTTCCCTTCGAGTATAACGAACGATCGCGCGGAGCTTACGGCGCTGATGGACCCCCTTACCGGCGGGACGGGTCGTGCCCCGGCAACCGCATCTTTCAGCTTACGGATATATTCCGGGGTGGTTCCGCAGCATCCGCCCAGGAGGTTCGTCCCCTTAGATACGAACTGTGAGCCGAATGAGGCAAAGATGTCCGCCCCCATGGTGAAGAGGGTCGCGCCGTCGATCAGTTCGGGCATACCCGCGTTCGGTTTTGCCACCAGTGGAACTGTGGCCCAGGGTTTCATGGCCTCGATCAGCCCCAGCATCTCTTCAGGCCCGGTGGAACAGTTGCAGCCGACGGCGTCCGCTCCGAGGCTCTGTAGCGTAATCAGGGCGGTTACCGGGTCCGTCCCGTTCAACGTCCTGCCGTGTGCCTCATACGTCATGGTGACGCTGGTAAAGGTGTCGGTCAATTCCTTCACGGCGATAAGGGCTGCCCTGGCATCCTGGATATCCATCATCGTCTCGATAAGGAAGAGATCGATCCCCCCCTCCAGGAGTCCCCTCGCTTGTTCCGTGTATATCTCGACGGCATCCTCGAAATCCAGGTCGCCGAACGGTCTGACGAAACGCCCCGTGGGGCCTATATTCCCCCCGACAAGGACCCCCTCCCCCACCGTGCGCCGTGCGAGGAGAGCCAAGTCCCTGTTGACTTGGACCACATCGTGTGTGCCGTACTGGCTCAGTTTGATACGGTTCGCCCCGAAGGTGGCTGTGGTAACGATATCCGCGCCGGCATCCCGATAGGCCGCATGGACCGCGCCGATGATATCGGGATTGTCCAGGCACCAGATCTCGGGACACGCGCCCCCCGGCATCCCCTTTTTCTGCAGCTCCGTACCCGTTGCACCGTCCAGTATGATTATTCGCTCTTTGATTCTGTCTTTCAGTACCATCTTACCCGTCTCTCCTCTATGCGTGAATCCCCACTACGGCTGTAACAGACTTTTCCGGCATGAGAATAAAGCTTTCGTTGATCTTAACCCCGATACGGTCGAGTTCCAGCAGGTCGTACACAATCCTCTGGCTTTCCAGGAGAAAATCCCCGTACCCGGCCGAGAAGCGCCCCTTCGTGAGGTGGGCCTGTTCCCTGATCAGGAGGCGACCGAAAAGGCCGACAATCCAGTCAAGTGCCGCATCCGTCATTTCGCTTGCCACCGCGTCGATGACCACGCCGCGTGTCATGTCACCCCCTTCGGTGTCGCCCCGTATGGCGTCCATGACCGCACCCCCGGCAGTCGCTCCGATCAGGAGGGCCTCCGTGCACCCATTCAGAAACCGAGCAAGTTTGCCACTTTCAATCTCGGCGCCGGTCCCGAAGACAACAAGGTGAGGGGTCACGTCCCGGAGAGGAACCCGCAGGCTGGCCCCCTTCAGCGAAATAAGGGAGGTCGCGTAGTCGATGTGTCGCTCGATCTCTTCCCGTTTACGGTCGCCGATCTTCGTTATCCCTTTCCGGTAACCGAGACGCCGGTAGATGGCGTCAATAGGCAACGGGATATTGATGGATGGAAAAATCTGTACCTGCGTCATTTTCTAGTCCTGAACTAATCAAGCTGAAAAACCTGGTCTGGACAAACCGGAACCCAAAAGCTTTGTCGAAGATTAAAGGCTTATTCCCTCACTACTTCTACTGTTTTTAACCCGGCAATAGAAGCCAGTTTTGACTGGCGTGCATCAATAGTTAGTGTCCATCCGGAAACAATAAGTTTCTAGAATAATTGGAGAATGTGGCATTTTTTGCTTGCTTTTTTCAACGCATTTTGGCATCTTGTTATAGCTATATATCCGAAACTATTGTTTAATCTATAG
>JAQULO010000120.1 GCA_028718565.1 Syntrophales bacterium
TCTTGTTTGGACCGAGGACTCATGATTATCCCTCCTTTTGGAAGTCGATGTTCGGTAACATCGAATTATGAGTCAACGATCCTTTTTATTCACCTCCTTCGGTAACATTTAATATGAGGCAATTCGCGGCTCCCGTTTATCCTTGCCTCCGCACGCGTTTTTGGTATAATTGCCCTCCCGTGTCGCGTGTCGCGCATGAACATACCGCGCGACTGCGTAGTGTCAACCCACACCGGAAAGCAGGCGCCGTGACCGGATAAAGGAAAGATCAGAACATGGAAAGACATAGGAAAACCGCCAGAACTTCGTTCTTTATTCTGAGCATAACGGGCACCCTCGTCGTACTCATAGAGGTGGCGATGAATCTATGGCGTACCAGCCTGTGCACATCCGAGGGGTGTAAAGCGGTTGCGCGCTATGCGCGTTACGGCGATATAACCTTCCTGATACCGGGGGCACTCGTGTTTCTGCTGCTGGCCATTCTGTCGAGACCGGGGGCGGCCCGGTACGCTCAATACAGGGACAAGCTCATCAGTACGATACTGTGCGCGGCAATAGCCTCCGAAGGATTCCTCGTCGGATATCAGGCCTTCCGAGTGCACGCGCCCTGCTGGTTTTGCCTGGGGGTCTTCGCCCTGTTCGCGCTGCTGGGAATCATATGGCTCATGTCGGGGCACTGGGAGGTCATCACGGGATTTGCCGGGTTTTCCGTGGTCCTTGCTCTCTTCTATCTGATCCTTCCCGTAAGCAACACCGGCGACAGTCTGGGCGATCATATCGACAAAAACCGCCTGACACTATTTTATAGCAGTTCCTGCGCAAGTTGTGAGGAGATCGAAAACCTCTGCAAGGAGTGTAATATCGTTTTAAACAAGGTGGACGCGGATCAGCACTTCGACCTGTTGGAGGGAATGAACATTTACGAGATCCCTGTTTTGTTCGTGAACGACAATGAAACAAAAAGGGTCCTCATCGGCAAGACGAAGATAACGGAGTTTCTGTCCGGGAACGGCGACAAAAATTCCGCAACCCCATAGGACCCCGGCACTATGATGCAGACAGGCGACATATCCCGGCACATCCATGAGTCTGTGGACGACCGGAGCAGAGACCTTCAGGTGGAAGAGGTGAGAATCGGCCTGGGGTACGTCGGCGTGATGCTGGAAGGGGGCAGGACCGGGCTGGCCGCCGTCCTGAGACATGAGTTGCGCTCCGGTTGTTCAACCCTCGGCAGGGCGGGGACATTGGCGGGCTCCGGCGCTTCGGAACTGTTAGACCTTCTCGTCACAGGCACCACTCCCCTGGAAAAGACGCTGGGGCTGGCCACGGCAAACGCGCTGCTGTGTCCTGACGCCGAAGGGGAGGAACAGGATTCCATAGCCCTGATGGGTCTGACCTCCGGGGACCGAGTGGCCATGGTGGGATATTTTGGCCCCCTTGAGGAACGAATAAAAAAGACCGGCGCGAAGCTCCAGATCATAGAAAACGATCCACACCGCATGGAGGAAATCCCCGACCGGGAAGGCAGAGACAGCATCCTTGAGGAATGCAGCGTGGCGATCATTACCGCCACCTCGATCCTGAATGACACCATCGAGGGACTCCTCAACGGGCTCGGGAGCCCACGGCACGTCACGATACTGGGACCCTCTACACCCCTGTGCGCAGAAGCGTTTGCCAAAACGCCGGTAACCCATCTCGGCGGCTCCGCAATACGAGATCACCGCAAGGTCATGCAGATCATTTCGGAGGGTGGCGGCACACCGAAGATGCGCCCCTACCTCCGATTTATGGACAGGGCTATCAAACACAATGCAGAGATATAAAACATCCGGAGAGAATATAATCCCCGTCGTGTCTATCGTCGGCAAATCGGGTACCGGTAAGACCACGTTGATTGAGAAGGTCATACCGGAGCTGATACGGAAGGGCTGGCGTGTCGCCACCATCAAACACAGCCATCGCGGATTCGACGTCGACCGCGAGGGGAAGGACAGCTGGCGCCACAGAAAAGCGGGTGCGCGGATAACTGTCATGGCATCACTCAACCAGGTTGCCCTTGTTGAAAATGCGGGAAGAGATCTTGGTATCGGAGAGTTGCGGAACCGGTACATCCACGATGTGGATATTATCCTTTCGGAGGGATTCAAGGGAAACGAGTTCCCGAAGATAGAGGTCTTCCGCTCGATCCTGAAACGGGAAATGCTTTGTTCAAAAGAAGACAACCTGATCGCCGTTGCAAGCGATGAACCGATGGAGATCGGCGTTCCCTGTCTCAACATCGACGACGCGGAAGGCATCGCGAACCTGATTATCAATCTGTTTCCGCGCCCGGTGACGGGGGAGAAACAAAGCAATGTCTGATTTCGATTTCCTCAGACTCATCAAGTGGGTGTTCATCGTGCTGGTGGCGGGTTTCATCGGGCAATTCGGCAAGACCCTGGCAAAGCAGAAGAGGGCAACGGCCCTCAAGAAGCAGGCGGACGGGTAATCAGAACGCGCCATTTCTGAAAACAATTGTCCCACGCTCCCAACTTTTCATACTCCCCTGATTTCATCAATCCCCTGCAATAATTCGACCGACTGTTTGCCGCAAGGCTCCCAGAATGTCGCTCTTTTCAGGGAAACCAAAAATCCATCCGCCATTTTATTCTTGATCTTTACTTGTATTTCGGGTAATCCGCAGAGCGATTTTTTCAAATTATCAGTGCAATTATTACGGATTTGATTTTTCCAAAACTCAAAAAAGGAGAGACAGGGACATGGCAGAAGGCAAGACAATGAATCGGTGGTATGTTGTTATCGGCGCTGTACTTATCCAGTTGTGTCTCGGCGCTATCTATGCATGGTCAGTCTTTACACCCACGCTGACCCTGTCCATAGAGCAGGGGGGAACACATGGTTTCAGTGCGACTCAGGCGGCATGGGTCTTTTCAATCGGCCTTTTGGTTTTCTCGGTCGTCATGATCCTCTCGGGAAGGATGCTCGCGAAGACAGGTCCGAGAAAGCTGGCATCCCTCGGCGGAATCGTCCTGGGTGTCGGGTACATCCTGGGCGGCCTATTCGGTTCTTCATTCCTGGCGCAGTTGCTGTTCATAGGAATTATCGGCGGGGCAGGTATCGGTTTGGCGTATGTCGTCCCCATCGCCGTCGGCGTCAAATGGTTCCCGGATAAAAAGGGAATGGTGACCGGATTGGCCGTTGCCGGGTTCGGTTTCGGCGCGACGATATGGGTCAAATCGGCCGGTTCCTGGTTCGGCCTGATAGAAAATCTGAACTTCTTCGGTCTCGGAGGGGTCCAGAGCGTCTTTTTGCTTTACGGCGTCATATTCCTTATTGCCGTCCTCGTGGGAAGCATCGTCATGATCGATCCCCCGGAGGGATATGTCCCGGAGGGATGGACTTCTCCTGCACCGGCATCATCGAAAAACCCGGGGAGCGCGGCCCTGGGCATGACCGAATTCATGTCGGGTGAAATGATGAAGACCCCCCAGTTTTATATGACATGGGTCACCTTCCTCTTTTCGGCCATCGCCGGTCTGATGGTCATCTACTGCATCCAGCTGTTCGGGATCGATGCGCTGAAGGCCGCCGGGATGACAGCGGCCGCCGCCTCCGCCGCCGCCGGTACCGCCATGGCCCTGTACGCGATATTCAACGGCCTCGGCCGTATCGTCTGGGGAACAGTTTCCGACAAGATCGGCCGTAAGATGTCCATCTTTCTTATGTGCCTCTTTCAGGGAATCATCATGCTCCTCTTTTACAAAATGGGGGGAACCGTTATCACCCTGATAGTCGGCGCCTGTATTATCGGGTTTAACTTCGGCGGCAACTTCGCCCTCTTCCCCGCCGTTACGGCCGACTATTTCGGCAACAAGAACGTGGGCCTGAACTACGGCTTCATCTTCGTATCGTACGGTATCGCTGGCGTCATCGGTCCCCAGATTGCCGGATATTTCAAAGACGCGGCCAAGGGCGGCGGAGATCCTTCGATATGGGTCACCCCGTTCATCATCGCAGGAGTGGCATGCCTGCTAGGCGCCGCCGTTACGCTGATGTCAAAACCTCCCAAAAAATGATTATCAAAACGGAAGCGCCGGCCATCCAGCCGGCGCTTCCGTTTCTTATTTTGGATATCTCACGCCACCTTGCCACGCGCAATTAGTACCGATATTCGAAGGAAAAGGGCCCCCTTTCTCATTTCCCTGTTTGACTAACAAATCAAAGCTTATTATGGTGCCCCCAAATTCATAACAGAGGGGGTTTTTATGTCTGATAATCTTGCTAATCCTGCACCACCCTGGAGCTCATGGGTTTTGGGATGACCACGGTCCTTCTAAACCTTCACAACGCCGGCCTGTTTGAAATCAGCGCCGTCATTATGGCAATGGGTATCTTCTACGGAGGAATCGCCCAGATCATCGCGGGATGTATGGAATTCAAGAAGGGGAACACCTTCGGCACCACCGCCTTCACATCCTACGGGCTCTTCTGGCTAACGCTCGTATTCCTCATCTACTTCAACGCGAAGTTCGGGATGCCCGAGAACGATATCGGTTTCGTGGCCTGGTACCTCTTCCTGTGGGGCGTGTTCACCTTCTTCATGTGGATCGGGACCTGGAAATCAAACCGGGGGCTGCAGGTAGTCTTTCTGACACTGACCATCCTCTTCTTTATGCTCGCCACGCGCGACGCGTTCGGCTGGTCCGGGACATGGGCGGTCCTGACCGGCTACGAAGGGATCTTCTGCGGCGCATCGGCCATCTACTGCGCCATGGCACAGGTTCTCAACGAAAACTACGGAAGGGTGGTCCTGCCTTTGGGCGAGAAGTAGGGTGAAGCGAAGATCAACAAGAAAAGGGGTTATGGGTCGAAGCGCATCCGTAACCCCTTTTCTCAGAGAACAGCCGTTCCGAAATATCAGCAGTTGGTAAAAAATAGTCGCTGTCACTATTAAATTGAAAGGAAATCTCGCTTTCCTCTTTGATATTTCTTATCATGGATGTCCCCGGAATAGCCCGTGAAACTGTAAACAACGCTGGCTTACACGTCAGCTTTTCAAAAAACTGCTTTTGGATCATATACCCGGCTACGGCCCGGTATCTTCGTGAACCGCCCGGTGCGGACCCGCATGCCGGGTGGTGTGGGGACTGGGGGAGAAAAATCCCCGGTTACCTGATTGGCCACGGAGTATGGTGCGTTAGATTATTCATAATGCGTCAGTAATTTCCGGTTAAGTTTTTGCGTACCGATTTTGGTCATTATGTTCTTTGAGATCATATACCGTTTCGGCGCTTGAAGGTGCAGACCTCAGTTCATTCTGGATCTGGATTCGCAACTGTCGCA
>JAQULO010000121.1 GCA_028718565.1 Syntrophales bacterium
ACTCTCTCCCGGAGATACAAGTGTTACTGATCGTGGATACCAGTGCCATAGAAGCTTTGATATGTGGCAGGAAGAGGAGAAACTCTTTATCTGCCGCATCAAGGCCAACACAAGAAAGACTGTAATAAGAACCAATCACATGGATCCTGACAGCATTGTCTTTTATGATGCTGTTGTCAGGCTTGGCACTGCCGGAACAAATCAGACTGAGAAAGAACTTCGGCTTGTCGGTTATGAGGTTGACAGTGTAAAATGCTGGATTGCCACAAACCGTCATGACCTGTCAGCTGGACAGATAGCAGAGGCATACAAGCTCAGATGGGATATAGAGAACTTTTTCGCGTGGTGGAAAAGGCATCTCAAGGTGTATCACTTGATTGCCAGGAGCAGGCATGGCCTTATGGTTCAGATCCTTGCGGGCTTGATAACCTATCTGCCGCTTGCAATCTATTGTCACAACCAGCATAAAGAAAAGGTTTCCATCAAGAGGGTGCGGCAACTGCGCATTCAGATTCAGAATGAACTGCTCAGTTCAGCTTTCAGCACAGATTTCAATGCGTAGAACCTGCAAAATTTAAAAGAACAAAATGACGGGTGCTTATATGCAAAAACCTAACCGGAAATTACTGGTCTTGACTAGAACAGTGGTTTATGCGGTCGTAGGCAGAAGCGTTGGTCTGGGAAAGCTCAACAAGCGTCTGCTCGCCTTTCATGGCATCCAACACTACCTTCGTCTTGAATGCCGGTGCATGATTTCTTCTAGGTCTTTTACTCATATGTCGCTCCTCCTTGGCTCTCATTATAGAGCAGCCTTACCACTTATGCACCTGTCCAGTTTTTCCAGACCAGCTCTCCCGTAAGATGTTCGTATCACTTCTCACTCTTGTTTTGTCGATTTTGAGCGAAAAAGGGCTGACAGCAATGGTTGGATACTTCAGGCTCTTTTCATGAAAAAATCTATCATTCCCGCTTGAAAATCTCACCGTAATGTCTCCGTTACAATTTAATTTGACACCTGCCAAAATAGTGGTATGTTTCCGGCTATGGCAGCGAGAAAAAAAGATACGGATTTTAATGAGTATTTCGACTTTCTGTGGGAGTACGCCCAGTCAAAGAAGATAGGCAAGGGCGCGTTCATGAAAGACTCCGGCCTCTCTCCCCAGCGATTCAGCGAGTTCTCACAAAAGAGCAGAAACATAACCGGCGAGTATTTTCTCAAGATGTTGGAGGGGGTCGGCCTGACCACCGAAGAGGCGGAACGGCTCAGCGACATGCCCTTCTCCGACGAACAGCGCAGTCTCCTGCAGTTTAACGCCTTCGTCAAGAGCCAGAAGCCCTTTCTGGAAGAGTTGATGAAAGACCCCGCAAAGCTCCAGGCGTGCAAGACTGTTGCCAAGATTGATAGGGTCTGGAACGACCGCCATGTGCAGAGGCTGGCAGGGAAACTGCCGGAGCTCAAAAAGTGCACGCGATCTTTCTGGGATAAACTCTCCAAGTTGTAAAGAACTTCTTCTACGTGTCTCTCCGTGAAGATATCCGGCTGTCGTGTACGACGGACGAGGTGAAAAACAAAAGAACATGGCAAAAGAGAATATCCCTTCAACCCCTGCTATCCGCACCCTCAGGGAAAACGGCGTCACATTCACGCTTCGTCCTTACAACTATGAGGAGCGCGGGGGCACAAAGGTTGCCGCACGGGAACTTAAGTGCGACGAACACCAGACCGTCAAGACGCTCGTCATGGAGGATGAGCACAAGAAACCACTTATCATCCTGATGCACGGAGACCGGGAGGTCTCGACAAAAAACTTGGCTCGGGCCATAGGAGCGAAATTCGTCACTCCCTGCGATCCCGCCGTAGCAAAGAGACACACGGGATACATGGTGGGAGGCACTTCCCCCTTCGGCATACGCAAGGATATGCCGGTCTATGTCGAAGAGAGCATCCTGGACCTGCCGCGGATATTGATAAACGCCGGGCACCGGGGCCTTCTCGCCGAGATGGACCCGGTGGAGATGGTACGGATACTCAACCCTAAACCGGTACAGGTGGGGATATGAGGGTCAGTTTTACCACTACCTTTACCGACAATCACCCCCCGGAAGATCCAGCGATTGAACAGTTGAAGGACTGGTGCCGCAAGTTTCATGAACAGGGACTGACCCCTTCCTATGAGGGAAGTTCCTTGGGCAACTTGAGCTTCAGACCGGAGAGGGAAAACAATTCCTTTATCATAACCGCCTCGCAACTGGAGTTGAAGGACAACCTCACCTCGGACGCGTTCGTGTGCGTCCACGCCTGCGATTACGACCACCGGATCGTTCGCGCAAGCGGCACACGGGAGCCCTCCTCCGAGAGCATGCTCCATTTTGAGATATACAAGGCGAGAAGCGATATCAACGCTATTTTCCACGGCCACTGCGCCCTTATCCTGAAGCGGGCCGAAGAGTTGGACCTGCCCGTAACATGCAGAGAGGAGCCCTTCGGGTCCGTCGCCCTCGTGCGGCGTGTCCTGGAAATGCTTGATAATCACACCTTCATTGTCATGAAGAACCACGGTTTTCTCTCTTTGGGCATGGATATGGAGTCCGCCGGGCGACTCGCCCTGCGCGTGCACGGGGAATGCCTTTTATAAAAGACAGTGTTGACAAAACTCCCCTGCCATACTATTGATAACGCGTGCCGGAAAGGCACTCAAGCCGGGCGGGAAACGCGGCGGCGCTTACGAGGGAAAACGGATGGAACAGTTTTTCAACCTCTATAATCACGGCTTCATAAAAACAGCCGTCTGTATACCGGAAGTCCGGGTGGCGGACCCCGAATTCAACGCCGCGCGTACCATCGAACTGGCAAAGAAGGTCGCGAGAGAGGGCGCCCTTTTTTCCCTGTTCCCGGAACTCGGCATATCTGCCTACTCCAACGAGGATCTTTTTCACCAGGACGCCCTCCTGGAAGGCTCCCTTAGGGCGTTGGAAACACTACTTGAAAAGACACGCAAACTTAACATGATCATGGTCGTCGGCGCGCCCCTGCGTCTCGATTCGCTCCTGTTCAACTGCGGGTTGGTCCTCTACAGGGGAAATATCCTGGGGATTGCGGTCAAGTCGTATCTCCCCAACTACCGGGAATTCTACGAGGGGCGCCAGTTCAGTCCAGCCGAGGAGATCATATCTAAGACAATCGACATCTGCGGCCAGAGCGACATCCCCTTCGGCGCCGATCTGATATTTGAAGCGAAGAATATAAAGAACTTCAGCCTGTTTCTTGAGATATGCGAGGACGTGTGGGTCTCCATACCCCCGTCAAGTTTCGCCGCGCTCGCGGGGGCCACGGTTATCGCCAACCTGTCCGCCTCCAACATCACGGTCGGGAAGGCGGAATACCGCAACAGCCTCATCATGAACCAGTCGGCCCGCCTGTTGGCCGCGTACCTGTATGCCGGGGCTGGCCCCGGCGAATCCACCACTGATCTGGCGTGGGACGGCCACGCCATGATATGCGAGAATGGAAATCTTCTTGCCGAATCGGAGCGGTTCTCACAGGAAGCGCAGATCATCTATGCTGATATCGACCTGGACCGACTCGTCCAGGACAGGATGCGCATGACCAGCTTCGGTCAGAACGCGCGGACCCATCGGGATACCGTCGCCAGGTTCCGCAAGATCCCCTTCTCGGTTGACATTCCAAAAAAAAAACTGCTTCTGACTAGGGAGTACCCCCGCTATCCCTATATCCCGTCGGACCAGAGCAAGAGAGACCAGCGATGCTACGAGGCCTACAACATACAGGTGGGTGGTCTCGCCAAGAGGCTGCAGTCATCGGAGCTTGAGAATCTTGTGATCGGCGTATCGGGAGGACTGGACTCGACGCATGCCCTGATCGTGTCCGCTCGCACCATGGACCGCCTCGGTTTTCCCCGGACCAACATCAAGGCCTACACGATGCCCGGCTTCGCGACGTCGAACAAGACCTACGCCAACGCCACGGCCCTGATGAAATCGCTGGGGGTTGAGGCGAGCGAAATCGACATCAGGGAAAGCTGCCGACAGATGTTCCGCGACATAGGGCATCCCTTCGCGCAGGACGATCCGGTCTACGACATAACCTTCGAGAACGTGCAGGCAGGGGAGCGAACGTCGCACCTCTTCCGCATCGCCAATTTCAGACGGGGGCTGGTTATCGGAACGGGGGACCTGAGCGAACTGGCCCTGGGCTGGTGCACGTACGGGGTGGGCGATCACATGTCCCACTACAACGTAAACGTGAGCGTCCCCAAGACACTTATACAGTACCTGATCCGATGGGTGGCCCAATCGGGACAGTTCAGCAAAGAGACATCGGAGGTCCTGCTCGATATCCTGGAGACCGAGATAAGCCCGGAGCTGGTCCCAGGGCAGAACGGGGACCAACCGGCGCAGGTGACGGAGGAAACGGTCGGACCGTACGAATTGCAGGACTTCAATACCTTTTACATCACACGGTTCGGGTACCTGCCCTCGAAGATCGCCTTCATGGCATACTGCGCGTGGAGAGACAAGGAAAAGGGGGCGTGGCCGGCCGTCCCGGATCACAAGAAGAGGCAGTATGCTATCGGCGAGATTAAACACTGGCTGCAGGTCTATCTCTACCGCTTTTTCAAGACTAGCCAGTTCAAGCGATCCTGCATACCGAACGGCCCGAAGGTCGGATCGGGGGGCTCTCTCTCACCGCGGGGAGATTACCGCGCGCCCAGCGACAGCGAGCCTACGGTGTGGCTTGAGAACGCAAAGACAATACCGGATAAGGACAGGTGAGAAAGATGACGAGAAAGACTTACGGAGATTTCGACGCCACGGAGTTGTACTGCCCCCGATGCAAGAGGGCCGTGCCGGTGCGCAAACGGCTGCTCCTGATTATGACAAACGGAGACAAATATGATTACACCTGCGTCTACTGCGGGACCTCGATTGGTGACAAAACCGAATCGAACAACGCTGACTCCCGGATATTTTTAAATTGATCGCAGCGTCCTTGCCGCGGCATGCAACCGTCAACATTGTGGAGGCCTGTTGTGTTGAATATTAACTCGGCGATTAAATACTTCTATTTAGTGGCAATGTGTGTTATGTTTTGTGCATGGAAAAGACAGATGCACGGAAACTCAGTCAAGACGTACAGTATGCTCTGCGCAAGCAAATAGTCCGGC
>JAQULO010000122.1 GCA_028718565.1 Syntrophales bacterium
TATGTCATGCCCGCGACCCCGGACAATCCGACCCTCGGGGACGGTTTTTATAGAGAACAGGGTGTGTTTCAAGTTTCCCTGTTTTACCCTCTTCTTGCGGGACCGCAAACAGCGGAGGCGAGGGCGCAGCTTATCAGAACGACCTTCAAACGGGGAACGGCAATGACTTCCGGGGCGGTTAAAGTGGTCGTAGACAGAACCCCGGAGATCGGGCAGGGGCGCGTAGACGGGGACCGGTGGCATATACCTGTGAAGATACGATTCAGTGCTGGAATAATAGCATAAAAGAAAAGGAGAACGATCATGACCATAGCAAATGCAGTCAACAAAAAAGTAGTCATTGCGAAACAGAGCGCACAGGGCACCATTGCGGCGGTCGACGCGGCAACTGCTCAGTATCTGAGGTTCCTTTCGTTTAATCAGGACCAGACCAATGAGCAGTACACATCCAATGAGATGCGGCCTGACAAACAGGTGGGCGATGTCAATATCGGCCCGCAGGACGGGAACGGTGCCTGTAACGGCGAACTGACCCCCGGAACCTATGAGATGTTCGAGGCGGCCATACTCCGCAAGGTCTTTGTGGCGGGGTCCAGCGACGCGGCAAACTCCGGAGTAGCGGCGGCGGCCACCACCGGGGCGGCGGGAACCTTCACCCGTGACGATGTGGACGGGTCGTGGATCACCGACGGCTTCAAGCTCGGAGATGTCGTTCAGCAAACAGGCTGGACTACCACGGCCACGGCAAACAACTCTCACAACTTTCTCATTACCGCCCTTACCCCGACCGTTATGACGGTCCTCGGTATCGACGGAACCCCGCCCGCCACAAAGGTTAAAGGTGATGAAGTCACCACAACCGTCGTCGGTCAGAAGTGCTGGGTGCCCGCGGCCTCTCATACGGAGGACTGGTTCACGATCGAGCACTACTTCTCGGACGTGGATCTATCGGAAGTTTTCTGGGACTGCAAAGTCTCCTCGATGGCCGTCAAGGTTCCGGCAAGCGGTATTCCTACCATTGATTTCAATATCCTCGGCCTTCAGATGACTGAAAAGGGCACGGGTGCCGCACCCTACTTTACCGGTCCTGCCGCTATTACCACGACCGAAGTGGTCCACAGCGGCAAGGCGGTTATCATGGTCTCTGGCGTTGAGCAGACCCTCGCAACGGGCATTGATTTTGAAATCGTCGGCAGCAACCAGACCATGGGTGCCGTGATCGGAACCAATGTCAAACCCGGTATCAGTGACGGACGGGTAGAGGTAAAGGGGAATCTCTCTATCTATTATGAAGATGACACCCTTTCCGGCTACTTCCGGGCAGGGACGGAAGTCTCAATTTTTGTTGTCCTTCCCGTTTCCGATGACGCGAACGCTGATTTTATCGCCTTCACCCTTCCCGTGGTAAAGCTGACCGGCGCGGCAAAGAGCGGGGACAAGGAAATAACGCACAGCATCCCCTTCATGGCGAAATACAACAGCTCCGGTGACGATGGAACCACCTGCACCGAGAACACGCTGGCAACCACAATCAGCATGCAGGACGGAACACTTACTTAAGTAATCCGGGCGGGTGAAATTCCCGCCCTCAAAAATAAACCAGGAGGATAATTACAATGGCGAAGGCAAAGGCAATCGATCTGGCGGCAATCGATACCGTGAAGGGATCGAACGAGGGTTTTGATGTGCATATCTATCACCCCGGCACCCTTGTTGATTTGGGTATCGTAATCAATGTGCTCGGCAAGGATTCGGACGAATTCCAGAGAGTAAGCCGGGCGCAGTCCAAAAAACGGCTGGCGAAGATGACCAAAGGCGGCTTCAGGGTCCAGAACCTGACCCCGCCCCCGGAAGAAATCGAAGCTGACGGGCTGGAACTGCTTGCGGCCTGCACAAAATCATGGAGCGGCGTTGTGATCGAAGGGAAAGAGATAGAATTCTCCCACGAAAACGCCCTTATGGTCTATGAACGGTTCCCGTGGATCAAGGAGCAGGTGGATACGGCAATCGGTGACCGCGCAAATTTTATCAAGAGCTGATCGGTGAACCGGCCCGGAAGGACGGCGAAAAGGTACTCCTTCCGGGCTATGGCCTGATCGGTTACGCAGAACATGAATTTGTCCTCAATAAAAAGCAGGGTGACGGAACCACGGCACGGGATCATGCAGAGAAGGCGGCCCGGAATTCCAAATTCTTCGGGAAGTCCGCTCCGAAACTGCTGGAAGAAATAGAACTCCCTTATTGTGTAGCATACTTATGGCAATGGTTCACGGAACTTTCAGGCGGGCGCGGATATGCGGAGTTTGGACCCCTGCCGCTCAGCTATGCAGAGCTTCAGGCGTGGGCGAACCTGACACAGACGGAACCGACGGCATGGGAGATAGGGGCATTGAAGGCCATTGATCGGGTATTTATAGCAGAGGCAATGAAAAAGTGAACGACCTGGCGAGCCTATATATCAAGGTGGATTCTTCCGGGGTGGTGACAGCCTCCCGTGATCTTGACACCCTGGCCGGAAAGAGCCGGAATGTCGAGAAGGCAACGGATTCTGTCACACGGGGCTTTTCTAAACTCCAGGCCGTTGTAATGGCCCTGGCCGCTTCGTATGCCGCCCTGAAGATGGCGCAGTATATCAAGGATGCCACACTCCTTGCCGCCCGGTATGAAATGCTTGGCGTGACAATGCGGGTTGCCGGTAATACGGCGGGCTATACCGGCGCACAGATGGAAAAGGCCGCGCAGGGGATGCAGAAGATGGGAATTTCTCTTATCGCATCCCGTGAAAACGCCATGAAGATGGTTGTCGCCCAGCTTGACCTCGCCAAAGC
Source organism: Syntrophales bacterium (assembly GCA_028718565.1). Lineage (GTDB taxonomy): Bacteria > Desulfobacterota > Syntrophia > Syntrophales > UBA2210 > UBA6078. The sequence goes on from JAQULO010000122.1 coordinate 2,829, forward strand.
CGCCGACCTTGCCCGCGTCGCCCAGGATGTTGCCCGCGTCGCCAATATCAATTCATCGGAAGCGTTCACCCGCATGATTCAGGGCATCCGTTCGGGCGAAGTCGAAATATTCAAGACGATGGGGCTTATGATTAACATGGACAAAGCCTATCGTGATTTTGAGAAAACAAACAACCTTGTGAAGGGTTCTATTGACGCCGGTCAGCGGGCGCAGGCCGTTATGAACGCCGTCTTGATTGAGGGCGAAAAATACGCCGGTCTTTACGCGGCTACAATGGACACGGCGGCGGGTCAAACCCTATCCATGCAGCGGCACGTTGAAAATCTCAAAGTGGCCTTTGGCCTTGCCTTCACCCCGGCGCTGGCTGAAACCATCGAGCAGATCACGGGAGCGGTGAAAGACCTTAACGGTGAATTGTCCGGCAACAGCAAGGATAAGATCACGGAATGGGGGACCAAATTCAGAATTGCCATAATTTCAGTCGAGGCAGAGATTCGGCGTCTTGCGATGCTTCTTGATAAGCTGGGCGGCACGATGACCTCCGCGCAAATGCTGCTTTACGGCCCTGGTCGTGCGATGGGCGTGAAAAGCTCCACAAAGCGATTCGAGGCGGCGGCAGATGCAAACATGGAATATGAGGCGCGTTATAAGGCAAATGAGGCAGCTTTAGAAGCGTTGGCAAAAAAGCAGATTGCATTAGAACAGTCCTTGACCGCCGAAGGGAAGGCGGCTGCAAAAGCAGCAGCGGACGCAGCAGAATCAAAGGTCTTGGCCGCGCGGAAAGCAACCACGGCCACGGAAAAGGCAGTTATAGCAGACGAAAAAGCGATTGCGGCTGCTCAAAAGCTCCGTGAAGAGTGGGAAAAGCTCAAAGCCGAACTTGACTTTGAGAAAGCCACGGCGGGCATGGATGACCTCGACAAGGCGCTGGCTGAAATCGAGCGCGACATGGAAAAGATGCGCTCCAACCCAAACGCCGATTTGAAGTTGATTGATGAAATCGAATTGCAGCGGCAAACCACGGCAATCAAGGCATGGTACGATGAATATTTGCAAGAACAAATCAAAGCCAACAAAAAACAGTACGACGCGGACGGGCAATTACTCCGCGACAAACTCGAACTTTACAAAGACCTAACGGGCTTTGAAGATGAATATCGGCAGACACAGCTTGAATGGATTGAACGCATTAAAAACGAGGAAATAAAGGCCACAAAAGACGTTGAAGCCGCTGAAAAGAAAGCCGCCGATGCAAGGGCGCGGATTGAATACGACCTTTTCAAAACAAAGACGGATTATATTGCAGACGGCTTCGGCCGGCTTCAATCAACGTTTTCTTCGTTGGCGTCCATTTACGAAGACGGCTCCGACGCCGCCCGGCAATGGGAAGAGGCGGCAAGGGCGATGGAAATCGCACAGAAGGCGGTTGCCGTTGTCCAGGCAGTTGCGGCTATCGCAACGCAGGGCTTGGGGGATCCCTACACCGCTTTCGCCCGTATCGCGGCAATGGCGGCGACAATGGGGGCGCTGTTAGCCACCATCGGGGAAGGAATCGGCGGCGGTGGCGGAAGCTCGTCAGCCGCATCTCTCCCGGCAAGCACTGTTCTCGGGGCAGAGGCCGGGACCGGAAGTGAGTCGATATCAAAGACGTGGGAACTCCTCGAAGACACCTACGACATGGAGTATCGTGAATTATCTGGTATCTATGATGAGATGAAGAGCCTTAATGACAACATCATGGGATTGGTAACTAGTTATATCCGAACAGGAGGTGTTGATAACGGAAACTTTAATATTCAGACTGGATTTGAGAAAGGAAAAATAGCAGGATTAATTAGTGATGTAATGAACTCGAAACTTTTAAGTGGTGTTTTGGGATACACCCTCGATAATCTTTTCGGGGGCATTATGGATAGTATTTTTGGTGGCGGTACAGAAATCTCCATAACTGGATCTGGTATCGCTACGAGTTCGGCGAACGTTGGTTCGCTGACCAGTGGCGGAGGAGTAGGGAGTAGGCAATATGCAGATGTTTACACTCATACGGATGGGGGCTGGTTCCATTCTGACTCTAATACTTATACTACGATATACGATGATCTCGATCCACAAGTTGCTCTTTTGTTGGATAAGGTTTTTCAGGGAATATCCTCGACTCTGATTAATCTTACAACAGCACTCGGAACTGATATGCAGGCGACCTTGGATTATGTTTTTGAGGGAGGAAAACTAAACCTGAGGGGGATGGATGCTGATGAAATCAACACA
>JAQULO010000123.1 GCA_028718565.1 Syntrophales bacterium
TGGGGATGGGACCCTGCCAGGGGGGGTTCTGCACATATCGGGTACTGGGGATCATGCAGGAGATGGGGAAGATGACCCCCGAGGAATCGATGCGCGTCCTCAGGGAATTCCTCCAGAGAAGATTCAAGGGAATCAAACCGGCGCTCTGGGGCGATCAACTCCGCGAAGAGCAGCTGATAGAAAGTATCTACCTCGGTATCCTGAATATGGAGCAGGAACAATGAACGCCATATACGATGTCGTGATCATAGGCGGGGGGGTATCGGGGATGATGGCGGCGATCTCGCTTGCAGAGAAGGGCAGAAAGGTCGCGGTCATTTCAAAGGGTGATCCCGTCTGCTGTTTTTCCACCGGGTGCATTGATGTGCTCGCGGACGGCGATGATCCCCTGAAGGGCATCGGTTCTCTGCCGGATAATCATCCCTATCACCTGGTTGGAGAAGAAGCCGTCGCGCATTCCCTTGAGCTGTTCCGGGGCATAATGTCTGATGGGGGAATGCCGTACGTGGGGGAGGTACATGCCAACAGAAAAGTGTTGGCCTCCCTGGGCAGGTGTAAGATTACCTGCCTTGTTCCCGAGACGATGGCCTTCTCCGCTTTCGATCCTGATGAATATCTCCACGTCGTATCGTTTTACAAAATGAAGGATTTCTACCCGCAGTACATTACGTCGCGATACGCAAACGCCGGGTATTCAGTATTTGATGCGCAAGTTACCACCACTGCGGGCATCGCTGAGAAGTTTGAAAACAGGCCGTTTCTTGAAACATTTATATCGTGGTTACAGGGTCTCGATATCCCGGAGGGGAGGATTGCCATACCGGCCGTGCTGGGGAGAAGCCTTGCCGGGGATGTGTACCATGAGATATCCGCCGGATGCGGCAGGAAGATCTTTGAAATCCCCACGCTGCCTCCCTCCATGCCGGGCCTGCGGCTGTTTGATATACTGAAAAAGGCCCTGCTGCAAAAGGGGGTCAACCTCTACTGGGGAAGGGGAATATACAGCGTTGAAAAGCTGGGCAATCAAATCGAGGCCGTCACCCTTGCCGGCGCCGGGAGGGCCACACGTGTGGAGGGGAAAGCGTTTATTCTCGCCTCCGGCTCATTTGTGAGTGGCGGATTGCACGCCTCGATGGACGCCGTCACGGAGACGGTGTTCGATCTGCCCACGTATCTCCCCGGAGGGAGGGAGACCTGGTTTAACGATGATTTCTTCGCCGCCGGGCACGAGATAGAAAAAGCCGGCGTACGGGTGGACTCATCCTTCAGACCTGTTGATACGAAGATTGAAAACCTTTACGTGTGCGGGAGCATACTGGCCTTTTCGGAGGTGATGAAATACCGGTGCGGCCACGGAATGGCCATTGCCACCGGGGTTGCGGCCGCAGAGGCGTGTGGGGGACCAGTATAGTGGAGTTTGACTTTCAACACTGCATCCGATGTACCGTCTGTGTGGCAAACTGCCCAGTTTTCAAGGTTGATACGAACTTTCCCGGCCCCAAGCAGTCCGGTCCCGACGCCGAACGTTTTCGCTCGGATAATGAGGCGTCCGTAGACAGATGGGTACAACTGTGCAGTCAGTGCAAACGATGCGATGTGGCCTGCCCGTATGGTGTTAATCCGGCCCAAATCATCCTCAGGGAGCAAACCCGATATGGCGAGGGACATTTCAGACCCTTCGCGTACCGTCTCTTCGCCAACAATTACTGGCTTGGCGCGCTCAACTCCATGATCGCTCCTGTGGTCAACCTCATGACCCCAAGGATGTTCGTAAAGAGGGTATTGCATCTATTCGGAATATCGACCTCCATCCCGCTGCCCCAGTATCGCGTCCATTCCATGAACAGGAGTTGGAGATGGAAAGGACGCCGGAGGAGCCGGAAGAAGGTGGTATTCTTCTACGGCTGTTTTATCAACTACAACCGTCCCGATATAGGCAGGGGGGTACGGGACCTTCTCGCGTCGCTGGGTGTCAGGGTCGTTATTCCGAGGCAGGTCTGCTGCGGTCTGCCCGCCCTGGGAAATGGAGACATAGCGACCGCCAGGAAGTTCGCCCGGAAAAACGCTCGCATCCTTGCCGGGTACATAGACAGGGGGTATGATGTGATATACACCTGCACATCATGCGGCCTCTCTCTGACGCAGGACTATCCTGGTATCCTGGGTGTGCCTGAAGGTAAAAAGATATCAGAGAACACCTATAATCTGCACGAATATATCTTGAAGCTCGTGGAACAGGAGTATATAAAACCGACCTTTGAGCCGCTTCATCGAAAGGTGGCATATCACATCCCCTGCCACCTGCGGGCATTGGGCATCGGGTATCCAGCCGTGCGGCTCTTCGAAAAGATCCCCGGCCTTGAGGTCCATATCCTTGAGGATAACTGCTGCGGGCTTGCCGGAAGCTACGGATTTAAAAAGAAACATGAGGAAACCTCCGCAAGGCTGTGCGCTGATGCGGTGCGGGCGATCAAGGCCGTTGGTCCGGACATCCTGGTGTCGGACTGCGGTGCCTGCAAGATGCAACTGGGATATTTTTCGGGAATCCCCGCCGTTGATCCTTCGGAGATAGTCAGAGAATCCCTCCGCAACACCAGGGAGGGAAAACGGGCGAAGGGGGATTCCCGACTGTAGCGTGCATACCGTTCGCTAAAACCGAAAATTGTTGGTGACCACCCTTTGTCACTTCAGCGGTCCCCGTGCTTCCTATGGTGGCGGCATACAGTGGCAGAGGCTCTCCCACGAGGCGAAAATGTGAGCTCACCTATCGACATACAAAGGAGGAGAAAACCATGAGACACCTATTGAGAAAGCTTGCGCCGACAGTTCTCCTTATCGTGTGCATGCTCTTCCTCCCCGGAGGGGTGCATGCCGAGACATTCCCGGAGGTCATGTTCATCATTGATGCGTCTGGAAGCATGTGGGGGCCCTGCGATGGGCAGATAAAGATCAAGGCCGCCAGGAGCGTGTTCGCAAAGGTGATTCCCTCCCTCCCCCAAGAAGTAAAGGTCGGGTTGACCGCTTACGGGCACAACCGCAAGGGGGACTGTAACGATGTGGAGATTCTTGTCCCCGTCGGCAACGAGAGCAGAGGTGCGCTCATGGATCGCATCATGAGGATCGATCCCAAGGGTATGACGCCTATTGCCGCATCCCTCAAGATGGTGACCGAAACCCTGAAAACCAGGGAGGGGGAGACTACGATTGTCCTCGTCAGCGACGGGGAAGAGACCTGCAACGCAGATCCGTGCGGGGTGGTTCGGGCACTTAAGAGTTCAGGAATCAAGTTTATCCTTCATGTCGTGGGATTCGGCGTGGATTCAGCACAAAAGGAACAACTGGCATGCATGGCGGAAGCGGGGGGCGGTCGGTACTTTGGGGCCGACAATGCCGGAAGTCTGCTTGCGGCGCTTGAGATGGTCAAGAAACAGGTTGCCGACAAGGTGGAAAAGGCAAAGGCAACAGAAAAGAAGGCCACGACCAAACTGGGGAAGCTCAACATAAAATTTCCCAAAACCGGCGGGATAAGCCTGAATGCATTCAAACTGCTGCGTACAAAAGACAACAAACTGGTAAAATCTGTACAGGACCCCTCTCATGACTCTGTTCACCCGCTTATCGCGGGTGATTATGAGATCATAGCGGCCTTTGCCAACCCCAACTACCGTCCGCCCACAGAGGTATCTTTTGGAAGCGTCACGATCACGGGGGGAGAGACCACTACGGTCGATCTGGGTGTCATCTCTTTCAATATCGCTGACTCGCTGAGTGATATACCGGTGGAGTCCGTGATTATTTCGAGTGCTGGGGCAACCCCTCCCCTGCTGACCCTTCTGCACCACGGAAACGGGTACTACCTGTTCAAATCAAAGCCCCTTCCGGCGGGGACATACTCGTTTGCCGTCACGTATGCGAAAAGTCCCGATCCAACGGTTATTGCAAAAGAGATCAGGATAGAAGGCGGAAAAGAAACCGTTATCACCATGGATTCCGGCATCATGTTACATAAACCCGAGGGGCGGGATCTGAATGTGCAGGGGTGGAATCTCGTTCCTGTAGGTTCCGACACCCCGATCTTGCAAGTGAGGAGAAGGTGGGACAACGACTACCCCCTCTGGAAACTCTTCGCGGTACCCGCAGGCACGTATGACCTCTATGTCCTCGTTAAGGGTATGGACGAGCCCTTGCCTTCGGGCGAAGGTCTGTCCATCTCCAAGGGGGATCTGCTTTCGTTTGACCCGGAATTTTAGGCCCTGTGCTGTCTGGATGTCGGGACATTACGGGCCTAAGGGGCATTGGGTGGATGGTCACTGGCGTTAAGACGCCTGCTGAGGAGCGGCTGATTTTGAATATCCGAAAGAATAGGTCGAACAAAGTAATACTATCAGGGGGAAGTTTTGGAAAAAAATCCGGCAAAAGAAATATATCTGTCTTTATTGCATCTCCGGGAGATCTTGCTGCTGAGCGTAAACAGTTTCGAGCTGCCATTCAACAACTAAATGCGAGATTTGCAGATGGCGCCAACGTGATCTTCGAGCCATTGGGATGGGAAGACATTTTGGCATTAACGGGCCGACGTAATCAAAGTGTGATTAATGAGGAAATTGACAGATATGATGTCTTTATTTTAGTGATTCATCGACGGTGGGGGCAAGATGCTCCTGATGCGGCACCCTACTCATCTTATGCCGAAGAAGAGTTTCATCGAGCATTAGAACGTTGGCGAAGAGACAAGGCCCCACAAATATTTGTGTTTTTTAAGCGTGTGGATGCTGCACAAGAAGCGGATGCTGGACCCCAACTAAAAAAGGTATTGGAATTCAGGCGCCAGTTAGGAGAGACCAAGCAAGTAATGTACCGCTGCATTAACGATAGTAAACGGTCTTTTATTGATGAGATCGACCTTCATCTTCGTGCTTATGTAAAAGGAGATCTTATTCCATTTCCAGATCATTAATGATATAATAGCTGCATATTTATGAGGAGGTGTGGCTATGGCGAGGAAGGCGAGAGGCAGGGATTTGTTGGAGCAGGCAAAAGGGTGTTTATCCAAGGCCAAGA
>JAQULO010000124.1 GCA_028718565.1 Syntrophales bacterium
CTTGTTTGGACCGAGGACTCATGATTATCCCTCCTTTTGGAAGTCGATGTTCGGTAACATCGAATTATGAGTCAACGATCCTTTTTATTCACCTCCTTCGGTAACATTTAATATGAGGCAATTCGATGACCAATATTTCATTGACATACAAGCTCGGCTTCCTTATGCTTCCCTCGTCAGAAAGCAAGCTCTTACCAAAAAACATCAAACAAATTGATGGAGGAATGTCATGACTCAAGGGGACATTATCGGTTTTATCGGCCTGGGCGACATGGGCGCCCCCATGGCGGAACGCATTGTCGCTGCCGGGTTTGACCTTGTTGTCTGGAATCGCACAGCGACAAAGATGCAGCCTTTGCTGCGGGCCGGGGCGAAGGCCGCGAAATCCCCTGCCGAGCTTGGTGCTCGGGCCGACATCATCTGCACCTGCGTTGACAGTCTCGCGGCCATGGAAACGATCCTGTTCGGCCCGCAGGGAATTGTGGCTGGCACACCTCGCACGACCCTGGTCATGGACCATTCCACCCTGCCACCCCTCGCGGCGCAAACGCTGGGCCAGCGCCTGCGCGATGTGGCCGGCATCGGATTTATCGACGTGCCTGTTTCCGGCGGCGCCATTGGTGCGCGAGCAGGAACGCTTGCGGCTATGGCCGGTGGCGAGGCCGATCTGCTGGAACGCGCCAGGCCGGTGATCGCCAGCTTTTCCAACCACATCACCCATATGGGCTCGCTTGGCGCGGGACAGGCAACCAAGGCCTGCAATCAAATCCTCAATTTCGGCAATATGGCCGCCCTGGCCGAAGCGGTAACGCTGGGCAAACGCTTCGGCATCAATACGGGTAAATTGCCCGAGGCCATATCCGGCGGCTTCGCCGATTCAAATATCATCCGGGAATTTGACCGTTCCACAAAGGCGCAGGATTTCAGTCCGATTCGCTTCCTCGTGGAAGCGCTGGCCCAATATTATGAAGGGATCTATGATCCAGCCTGCCGCGGCAGGCTGGACACATTGATGAAAGACCTGTCGATCGTGCTTGATATGGGCCGGGCAACAGACAGCCCGCTGCCGTTAATCACCCATTTTCAGCATGTCTTCCAATTGCTCCATCACCAGCCGGAAAAATCCGGCAACACGAATAATTGAAGGCAAAGGCAAGTCCGGCCTCTGTCGGAATTAGCTTTCAAGCACGGCCGGGAACTCTGGGAACATCCGGATTACCCGGATTACTGTTGTGGCGGCTGTTTTAGGTAGCGCCACCTCCGGCGTTCTTGCGCTGTTGGGTTAATGCGCCGTGCTAGCAAATAAATTCAGTGGACGCAGAAAGCCGCGCCGGTGATCTGGTGAGTTGTTTTCACCAAACAAGCACAAAAAGATGCAAAAAACTATCTGCTAATGAAGAAAAAATTGTAAAAATTGTTCGCATGTGGACCCACTGCGAATAGTTTTACAGAACAAGGGTACGCACCAGATCCCCAAAGCCTGGCAACTTTCAGGCAAATTGCCACAGAATATTCAAAATGTTGCAGGTAAAAAGCTGGTAATTCTTGATGCTGTGCCGGAATTAAATCACTTACGAATTTCACCGGGCATCGAATTCGAATTCCGGGGAATTTCTAAATTCACCCGGAATTCCCGCCCTCTTGGATTGTCTGCAATTGTTTTGTTCGCATGTGGTATTTATCAGTTGTGGTTGGGAATTCATTATTATGTACACGGCCAATACAATGGCCCGCTATTGCAAAACTTACAAAATTCCGATAGCAAGACAGGTAAGTTGTTGTAGAGTGTTATTCGATCTTTCAGCCATAAGGAGGGGAACGCCATGAAAAGGATGCTTTGGGTTTGTTTGTTGGTTTTTGGACTTGTCTTGAGTTGGACCCTGGCGTACGCGGGGGATTTCTATGTTATACCAACCAAAAAGAAGAATTGTGCACCTGTGGAGAAGACGGGGCAGACTGTGTCCTATAGTACGTATGACGATGGTGACCTGCAAAAAGGTGTTGCTTGGCCGAATCCCCGGTTTATGGACAATAGCGACGGCACCGTGACCGACAATCTGACGGGACTGATCTGGCTCAAGGGGACCAATTATAATAGCACCACAGGCACCACCGGCTCCGCCACGTGGGCAGATGCGCTGACGTTCTGCAATGACCTTCATAGCGGACAATGCGGTCTCAGCGACGGCTCCTCGGCAGGCGACTGGCGCCTGCCGAATGTGAAGGAACTGCAAAGTCTGATAGATTTTGGCTATTACTCTCCTGCCTTATCCGATACGGCGGGGACAGGGAAGTGGACAGAGGGGGATTCATTCACTAATGTGCTGCAACCCTCCGGTTCCATGCGCTGGTCCAGTAGTGCGAATGCGTCCTATACCGTCACGGTCTGGGGTGTGGACTTCTCGGAGGGCTTCTTAAATGTTCTCGAAAAGACCAACGCCTATGCCGTGTGGCCGGTTCGTGGCGGCAATTGATAATTCCGTGGTTTGGGCTATTTGTTTGTTTTGACGAGGGTCCCGTGAAACAGCCCTGCGGAGCCTGATTGGACAGAGGGCAGAATCTTTTTCCTACAGGTCATAGAGCGTTTCATCCACACGGGGGGCCGTATTTCTTCCCCTTTTTCTGCTTGTTTCCTCCATGGGAGAAAAGGGGTCGTCGTCGCCATCGAGGAGGTCGCCCATCTCCGCCTCTATCTTCTCGGGGTCTTCGCCCCGTTCCATCCGGCTCAGGGCCTCTTCCATCTCCGGCTTGAGCCTCAGCCCTGTCGCCTCGGACAGTTTTCGCATCATGGCCGCGGCCTGCCGGGGGTCATCCCCGTCCATCCCTTCGACCTCCCGGCCCATCAGCTCCATCGCCCGTGCCATCTTTGACTCATCGATCGGGGGAAAGGAGTCCTCCGTCTCGCCCCTGTTCGCTGAGACGACGGAGAAAACCGACATCCGACGCTGCAGCTTTTTTGCTTTGCAGCGGGGGCAGTCGGGAACCTTTTCGGTATTGACCGATCGTGAAAAGAAATTGTAGATAGTATTACACTGCGCGCAGTAGAATTCGTATATGGGCATATATCCCCTCTCGCTGTGTGAAAAGATTGGTTGTGATACGGGGTTGATCAGTGGCCCCGCCCTGCGAGAACTCTTTTCAGAAACCTCCCGGTGATTGACCCCTCAGCCTGGGCGACCTCTTCGGGGGTTCCGGCGGCGACGATCCTTCCCCCTCCGTCTCCCCCCTCCGGTCCCATGTCGATGACATGATCCGCCGACTTGATCACATCCAGATTGTGTTCTATCACCACGACGGTATTCCCCATATCCACCAGCCGCGCGAGGACGATCAGGAGCTTCTCTATATCCGCGAAGTGGAGGCCGATCGTTGGTTCATCCAGGATATAGAGCGTTCCGGTGGTCAGACGTTTGCCCAGCTCCCTTGCAAGCTTTATCCTCTGCGCTTCGCCCCCTGAGAAAGTCGTGGCGGACTGCCCCAGTTTGATATAGCCCAGGCCCACATCGGAGAGGAGCTGTAGCTTTGATCGTATCGGGGGGATGTTGTCAAAGAAGGCGAGGCCTTGGTTAACCGTCATATCGAGGACTTCTGCTACACTGTTCCCCTTGTAGCGTACCTCCAGGGTGTCCCGGTTGAACCTCTTCCCCTGACAGGCATCGCAGGTTATGTACACATCGGGGAGAAAATGCATCTCGATCTTCTTCAGCCCTTCTCCCTGGCATGCCTCGCACCGCCCCCCTCTGACATTGAAGCTGAAGCGTCCCGGTTTGTAGCCCCGCACCTTCGCCTCGGGAAGCTGACTGAAGAGGTCACGGATGTGGGTCAGGACCCCCGTGTAGGTGGCGGGGTTCGACCGGGGGGTACGCCCTATCGGTTGTTGATCCATGGTGATGACCCGCTCTATGCCGCCGAAATCCAGTATCTTTCGTATTCTCCCCGATTTGCCCCGGTACTTGTTCAACCTGCGGCGGAGCGCCTTGTACAGGGTTTCGATCACCAGGGTGCTCTTCCCCGACCCGGATACGCCGGTCACGCAGGTGAAGACGTTGGTGGGAATCTTTATATCGATATCCTTGAGGTTGTTCTCCGATGCCCCCTCGATGACGACGAACCGGTCGGAAAGGTGTCTCCGATGTTCCGGTACGGGGATCGACAACCTGCCCGAGAGATATTTTCCGGTGAGAGAAGTGTCCGATCTGCGGATATCTTCGGGGGTTCCCTGAAAAACGATCTCCCCCCCGTGCACCCCCGCTCCCGGCCCGACATCTATGATGTCGTCGGCGCAGTTCATGATATCCATGTCATGCTCGACGACGAGAACCGTATTCCCCATATCACGCAGGCGTTCCAGGGTAGCTGCAAGACGCATACTGTCTCGCGGGTGAAGGCCTATCGTTGGTTCGTCCAGAACGTAGAGGACGCCGACCAGGCCGGAACCTATCTGCGTGGCAAGGCGAATGCGCTGTGCCTCTCCACCGGAAAGGGTGCCGGAGGCACGCGAAAGGCTCAGGTAGTCCATCCCCACGTCGATCAGAAATTGCAACCGTTCCCGTATCTCCTTTCGTATCCGCTCCGAGATGAGGGTCTTGGCGCTTGATAAGGAGATGGCATCAAAGAAGTGCATGCATTCCCGAATCGACAACCGGCACACCTCGTCGATATTCTTTCCCCCCACCGTTACGGACAGGCTTTCTTTCTTGAGTCGCCCCCCCTCGCAGACGGGACACTCGCTTATGTTCATATACCGGGTGAGTTCCATTCTGGCATGGACATCACCGGAGCTATCCTCCCGGTATGAGGACTCCAGCTTTTCGAGGACGCCCGTGAACCGCCTCTCGTAGAAGTTTCTCCTTCCGCTCCTGTCGAAATAAAACCCTATCTTTTCATCCCCCGAACCGTGCAGCAGGATGTGCCGTACCCTCTCCGACAGTTTGTTGAACGGGGTGTTGATGTCAAATTTGTAATGGCTGGAGATAGCATCCAGCATCTGATGAAAAAAGACGGAATCCTTGTTCTCCCATGGGGCGATTGCCCCCTCACGTATGGAAAGTCCGGGA
>JAQULO010000125.1 GCA_028718565.1 Syntrophales bacterium
TTTATCACCGCTCTTCCTCCTGTAGCCTCCGCTGCCCGGACCTTCTTCAGAAGCTTCTCATTGATATAGGGGCCTTTTTTTATTGAACGCGCCACACTCTATCCTCTTTTCTTCACGATATATTTATCAGAATTCTTGTTCTTCCCGGTTTTATACCCTTTGGTGGGAATCCCCCAAGGAGTACAGGGATGCCTGCCGCCTGACGACTTGCCTTCCCCACCACCCATCGGATGGTCAACGGGGTTCATAGCCACCCCCCGGACCTTGGGCCTCCTGCCCAGCCACCGTGCGCGGCCCGCCTTTCCGATACTGATATTTTCGTGCTCAAGGTTCCCGAGTTGCCCTATCGTCGCCTTGCATCCCATCAGGACCTTCCGAACCTCTCCCGAAGGCAGACGGATCTGAGCGTACGACCCCTCCTTTGCCATAAGCTGGCCATAGGATCCCGCACTCCTGATCATCTGTCCCCCCTTGCCTATCTTGAGTTCAAGGTTATGAACAAGAGAACCCAGAGGTATATTTTTCAGGGGGCTCGTGTTGCCTGTCTTTATATCTACCTTCTCCCCGCTGACAATGGTAGCACCCACCTCAAGTCCCAGCGGAGCAAGTATGTATCTCTTCTCCCCATCTGCGTAGTTGAGAAGAGCGATTCGAGAGGAGCGATTCGGGTCATATTCTATAGCCGCTACCCTGGCGGGGATATCAAGCTTGTCGCGCCTGAAATCTATAACCCGAAGTTTTCTCTTGTGTCCTCCGCCGATATGTCTGCTCGTCATCCGACCGCGGTTGTTCCGCCCACCGGTTTTTTTCAGTGGTTTTACCAAAGCCTTCTCAGGCTTCGTTTTCGTCACTTCCTCAAAGGTAAACCCCGTCTGGGCCCTTCTCCCCGGAGATGTCGGCTTGTATGTTTTGAGTGCCATCTTGCTCTACAATCCCTTCTCTTCTATACTCCCTCGTGAACTTCGATAGAGCTGCCGGGAGCTAGGGTTATCAAAGCCTTTTTCCAGTTTCGTCTTCTACCGATAACCCTACCCACCCTTTTCTTTTTGCCGGATATGTTTATGGTATGGACATTCACGACGCTGACCTTAAATATCTTTTCTACGGCATTGCGGATGTCTATCTTCGTTGCACCTCGATCCACCTCGAAGAGATACTTATTCTCTTCCTCTCTGGCGATCGTACTCTTTTCTGTAACGACCGGCTTTTTTATGACGGAATATATATTCATTATGACAGCAACGCCCCTTCTATCTTTTTCACAGAGGGCTCCAAGAGGACAAGGCTATCATACTTTAAGAGATCGTACACATTGATACCCTCTGATCGCATCATCTTCACAGCCTTGATATTCTTAGAGGATTTCTCCAATATGACATTCTTCTCATCCAGGACAAAGAGAGTGGTCCCAAGTTCAAACCGGTCCAAGACCTCTTGAAACCTCTTCGTCTTTATCTCGTCCATGGGGAAATCTCTGAGTATAATGACCTTATCTTCTTTCATCTTCATACTCAGGGCTGATTTTAACGCCGCCCTCCTCACCTTCTTAGGAATCTTGTAGGAATAATCCCGGGGGTGGGGCCCGAAGACCGTCCCGCCACCCTTCCAGAGGGGGGATCGCGATGTGCCGGCTCTCGCCCTCCCGGTCCCCTTCTGACGCCACGGCTTTTTCCCTCCACCGCGGACATCACTCCTGGTCTTGGTGGAAGCGGTTCCCTGCCGCCTGCACGCAAGCTGCATTTTCACCACTTCATAAAGGATATGTTCATTCACTTCGGCGCCGAATACATGATCGCTCAGCTCCATCTCGGCTACCTTCGTTTTTTCTATATCGTATACATTCAGAACCGGCATTTTTACTATCTACCTTATATTTTAATAGAATCCTTGATCAAGACGATACCGTTCTTGCCGCTGGGGACTGCACCCTTCACCAGAATAAGGTTTTGTTCCGGTCGTACACTTACCACCATCAGGTTTTGAACGGTCTGTCTGTTATTACCCATATGCCCGGGCAACTTTTTGCCCTTGAAAACCCTGGAAGGGTGCGCACTGGCCCCAATAGACCCGGGCGCCCGATGGAACATCGAACCATGGGTAGCTCTACCACCCTTGAATCCGTGTCTTTTGACCACACCCGCAAAACCCCGGCCTCTGGTTGTTCCAACCACATCGATGTAGTCGCCTATCTTGAAAACATCGGCCCTTAGTTCCGAGCCTACCTCGTAATCATCGGTGGATTCCAGCCTGAACTCCTTGAGAATTCTGAAAGAGCCCTTATCGGCCTTTTTGAAATGCCCATTGAGGGGTTTATTGACGGCCTTCTCTTTAACCCGATCAAACCCGAGCTGTATGGCATCATACCCATCGACATCCCCGGTCTTCTTCTGTATGACAACGCAGGGTCCCGCCTCAATTGCGGTAACCGGGATAACGGAACCGTCATCCCAGAATATCTGGGTCATACCCAACTTTTTGCCTATCAATCCCTTCTTCATGACATCTACGACTTCCCATGCGTCTTTTTGACAAAAAAGGAGGAGATGAAGCCAAAAAGATCATCTCCCCTTTCTCCGTCGAGCTTATAACTTTATCTCCACATCAACACCGGCGGAGAGATCAAGTTTCATCAATGTATCTACAGTCGACTGTGTTGGCTCAACGATATCTATAAGTCTTTTGTGCGTTCGTATCTCAAATTGCTCTCTGGATTTCTTATCAACATTGGGCGATCTGTTCACGCAATACTTATTTATCACTGTGGGAAGGGGAATCGGTCCCGCAACACGCGCGCCCGTTCTCTTCGCAGCCTCCACAATATCCTGTGCCGACCTGTCAAGGAGCTTATAATCGTAAGCCTTGAGACGAATCCTTATCTTTTGATTTTCCATTGAAACCTTTACCAAACCGGGCCTATTCTATGATTTCGCTGACGACGCCGGCCCCTACAGTCCTACCACCCTCACGGATAGCAAACCTCAGCTTATCCTCCATAGCGATAGGAGTTATCAGTTCTGCAATCATCTCCACATTATCACCAGGCATCACCATCTCGACCCCCTCGGGAAGGGTAGCAACTCCGGTCACGTCCGTTGTCCTGAAATAAAACTGCGGGCGATATCCGTTGAAGAAGGGCGTATGCCTTCCGCCCTCTTCCTTCGTGAGGACATATACCTGGGCCTTAAACTTCGTGTGAGGAGTAATGGAACCCGGCTTTGCAACAACCTGACCCCTTTCAACATCTTCCCGTTTTGTGCCCCTCAGGAGGATTCCTATATCATCACCGGCCCTTCCTTCATCTAGGGTTTTCCGGAACATCTCAACTCCGGTACATACCGTCTTGAAGGTCGGTCTGATACCAACTATCTCAACCTCGTCACCCGTTCTGACAATTCCCCTGTCGGCCCGACCCGTCACAACTGTCCCACGGCCTGAGATGGTAAAGACATCTCCAACCGGCATCAGGAAAGGTTTTTCAAGGTCTCTAACGGGCTCAGGCACATACTCGTCAACTGCATCCATGAGCTCCCAGATACACTTTACATCTTCGGAATTCGAATCGTCACTTTCCAGAGCCTTCAGTGCTGATCCCCTTACAATCGGAAGATCGTCACCGGGAAATTCATAATCAGTCAACAGCTCTCTCAGCTCCAGTTCGACGAGGTCAAGGAGTTCCGGATCATCAACCAGGTCAACCTTGTTCATGAAGACAACGATGTACGGCACCTGCACCTGCCTGGCGAGCAGGATATGCTCTCTCGTCTGCGGCATGGGGCCGTCCGAGGCCGCCACCACCAGTATGGTACCATCCATGTGAGCGGCACCCGATATCATGTTCTTTATATAGTCGGCATGCCCCGGACAATCGACATGGGCATAATGCCTCTTTTCAGTCTGATACTCAACATGCGCGATATTAATGGTGACCCCACGTTCCTTCTCTTCAGGGGCGTTATCAATCGAATCAAAGGGTATATATTCAGCAAGGCCCTTGGAGGCCAGATGCTTTGTTATAGCTGCAGTCAATGTGGTCTTACCATGATCCACATGTCCGATTGTTCCAATATTTAAATGTGGCTTTGTCCTTTCAAATTTCTTCTTTGCCATAACCATTACCTCCTTTAGTTAAAAATGGTCACCTGATTCTTTTACCAATACGCTCTCTAGTTCACTCCCGTAAGATATACCGCTTCAGCTTGTCCACTACTGCATAAAAAACTCTGAATTCCGGTACGAAGTCCGCTCTCTCTAAAATCTGTAGTGCGCAAACGCCTTATTCGCCTCAGCCATTTTGTGAGTGTCTTCTCTCTTCTTGACAGATGCCCCTCTCCCCGAGGCCGCATCCATGAACTCAGCTGCCAATTTTTCCTTCATACTCTTTCCGACCCGCGACTGGGCATTTCCTATCAGCCATCTGATCGCAAGGGCCGTTCTCCTGCCCGGTGCGACCTCCGTGGGAACTTGATACGTGGCGCCACCTATCCGTCTCGACTTCACCTCAAGGACCGGCCTTACGTTTTCCATTGCCTTTTCAAAGACCTCAAGGGGGGAATCCTTCATCTTCCCATCTATGATATCAAAGGCACCATACAGTATGGACTCGGCAACACTCTTCTTTCCCTTTTTAAGCAGATTGTTAACAAACCGTGCCACCAAGGCGCTGTTGTACTTGGGATCTGCCAGTATCTTTCTCTTTGTCACTACTCTTCTGCGCGGCATATAGCTATTCCTGTCTACTTCGGTCTTTTGGAGCCGTATTTCGACCTGCTCTGTTTCCTGTCCTGCACTCCTACGGCATCGAGTGAACCCCTTACAATATGATATCTGACCCCGGGGAGATCCTTGACCCTGCCACCCCTTACGAGAACAACTGAGTGCTCCTGAAGGTTATGTCCTATGCCCGGTATATATGATGTTATCTCGTACCCGCTGGTAAGACAGATCGGAAGAGCG
>JAQULO010000126.1 GCA_028718565.1 Syntrophales bacterium
TACACTCACTTCCAGTTTCATGGCGCTTTCTCCTTTTTATTTAGGTTTTGGGATAAACCCTTTTTTAAAGGAAAAGCGCCTTTTTCTACACCTTTTTAAATTTACACAAAATATATTACACTGCCTGGCAGATACTTCAATGTAAAGTTTGTTCCCCGTACTGTCATAGTGAAGATGCTCCACTGTCGAGGGTTCCCCTGTTTTTAAGGTCTCAGCTAAGGGGCACACATGGTCGGGGGGAGAACATGGAGTTGATCTGTTATGGGTCAATTCATAACAGTATTTACCAATGACTGTATCTTTGTTCAGTCCGCAAGAACCGACGAAGGGCCTGTTTGCCCCCAAGATGGTATAAGTAACCGGGTCTATGACAAGGAGAAAGTCATTTAAATTATCTAACACCGCCTCCATAACATCTTTTGACGCAGACATTGCCTTCTCGGCAGACCTGAGGCTTGAACCCGATTGTTCCAGTTCCTTGAGTTTCTGTTTTAAAACTGATATCTCATGAACCGACTTTGGATTTGTTCCTGCTTGGTCATCCATCGAATTATTCCTTTTGTTATTGGCGCCTCCTTGGATAGAATAATCGGACTATACCTCTTACGTGCCGTAAAACAAGACCTTGTGTACTTTACCCGGCATCCCTGGGTATGTCAAGTTTATCAGATGTTGTTTGCCACCTTAAAGTCTCACCGTAATATTTCTTGAAGCGACCCGGCCGACCTTGACCGCCCGGAAATTACTGCTTTCTTATCTTTGATTTTAGTTTTATCGGCTGTTGTGAAGATCAACTGAACTTGGCGGGGGAAAAGAGGCTTTTTTTGCCCTTTTCCGTTCTACCGGTGACAAACCGCAAAAGCAGAAAAGGGGTTGCAAGTATTTGTTTCTTACTCGCAACCCCTTAACTTCATGTGGAGGCGGCAACCGGACTCGAACCGGTGAATAACGGTTTTGCAGACCGCTGCCTTAGCCACTTGGCTATGCCGCCAAAAACTGGAGCGGGCGAACGGGTTCGAACCGTCGACGTCAACCTTGGCAAGGTTGCACTCTACCACTGAGTTACGCCCGCTTGATTTTCGAAGGAACTCTCTTAATAAAATACTGCCCGGTTGTCAACGAAAACTTTGCGTACCCGGCCTACCATTGGCCGATTCTCTTTTCATAGAACCTCATGAAATAATCCGCGCCGGACCACACCGTCAGAGCAAGCGCAAGATAGAGGACAACGATACCCACTGCATGCGCATCAACACCGAAGACCGTATCGTAGTGTATCAGAAGCGCCGAGACGGCGATAATCTGACACAGGGTCTTCTGCTTCCCCAATCTGCTTGCGTCGATGACAAGACCATCCGCCGAGGCGATGCTCCTCAGACCATCCACCAATAAATCTCTTATGATAATAATAGCAACGATCCACGCCGGAATTCTACCGATGGGGATCATCATGATCATGGCGGTAGTGACGACAAGCTTGTCCGCCACAGGGTCTAGAAACTTCCCCATCGTGGTCACGATGTTATACTTTCTCGCCACATATCCGTCTATAAGGTCTGTAATCGACGCTATAATAAACAGCACGGCAATAACCATACTCATCACTCTGCCGGGAGAAAGGATAAGTAGAAAGAGTACCGGCACCACCACGAGCCTGAGGAGTGTGATAGTATTTGGAAGATTTAATACTTCGTTTTTACCCTTAGATGCCGTCATTTTCTCGAAGGAGTCTCGCAGGAAGCGTCGCATGTTATCCCTTCGGGACTTTACGCCAGTCGGACATAAATTTCTCAAGACCTACATCGGTAAGCGGGTGTCCGGCCAGCTGCTGTATCACCTTAAAGGGAATAGTAGCTATATCGGCCCCGAGGAGCGCGGCCTGAAGGACATGCAGCGGATGCCTGACGCTGGCAACGATAACCTCACAGTCGAACGCGTAGTTGTCGAATATGGTCAGTATCTGCTCCACCAGATCCATTCCCGTGTGGGAAATATCGTCAAGCCTTCCTATGAAGGGGCTGACATACCGCGCGCCCGCCTTGGCGGCCAGGAGCGCCTGCACCGGAGAGAAAATCAGTGTCTGGTTTACGCTGATTCCCAGGGCCGACAGCGTCCGGGTGGCCTTTAATCCCTCTGTTGTCATCGGAATCTTTACAACAACATTTTCGGCCAGCCCTGCTAGTTTTTTGCCCTCGGAAACCATCCCCTCGGCGTCTTCACTCACCACCTCGAGGCTCACCGGCCCTGTAACTATCTCCAGTATTTCTCTGGTTACCGTGTCAAAATCCTTTTTCTCCTTTGCCACAAGAGAGGGGTTCGTCGTGACGCCGTCAACCATACCCAGGCTCAGTCCCTCTTTGATTTCATCAATATTGCCGGTATCTATAAAAAACTTCATGCACCCTGCTCTCCTCAACTGGTCTCTCTCTTGTATTTTTCAAGACACTCCCTGCTACAGAAGTACAGTGTCTTGCCGTCCATGGTGGCCTTGCAGGCACTGCTCACCGGAACATACGTTCCGCAACACGGATCTTTTACGAGGTCTTCCCCCTCTATGCGGGGTGTCCCCCCGGGAGCATTCCCCGACACCCTCCCTGATGGGGCAAACAGCGATTTCAGGGAGCGATATACCACATATACGATAATGCCTGCAATTACTAAACGAATCATCTTCAGCCACAAGAGCGGTCCCACTCACCGCTCAGCCATTCAACTGTATTGGTATCCTGAAGCCTGTCCAGCAAACCCCTGACGGAAACTCCGAACGCCGGGTGTATAACATGGGGAGCTATCTCATTCATAGGAACGAGCACAAAACGCCGTTCGTGGAGCCGAGGATGCGGTATGACAAGATCTTTCTCCTCTATGACAGCCTGCCCATAGAAGAGAACGTCTATATCTATGATCCGCGGGCCCCATTTTTCGTTCCTGATTCTACCCATCTCGTCTTCCACGCCCAGGATGACATCCATGAGGGGACGCGGTCTGAGTGCGGTCCGTACCTCGATGACTCCATTGACAAACCAGGCCTGCTCCTCAAACCCAACCGGCTGCGTTCGGTACAACGACGAGCGTCTCAGGACCGTGACTCCACCCCTATCAGATATGTGCCTTTCAGCAACGGCGCAATTAGCAGCAGGATTCCCCATATTGGAACCTATGCCCAGAAAGCAGACAACACCATCATCCACGTGGGGCACCTTCGTCTTCAGTCCTTCAGGCCCAAGACATCTTGCATGTCATACAGACCATCAACCCTGTCGACAATCCACAGCGCCGCCCTGAGAGCTCCCAGGGCAAAATTATCGCGGCTGTGGGCACGGTGAGTAAACTCCAGTCTCTCTCCCATGCCGCCAAAGAGTACCGTATGTTCGCCGACAATGTCACCCGCCCTCACGGTATGAACTCCTATCTCTGTCTGCGACCGCGCACCGACCATCCCCCTGCGCCCATATACACCGACCTTCTCGATCTCTCTGTCAAGGGCCTGTGCTATAATCTGGGCCATCTTCACAGCCGTTCCACTGGGCGCGTCCTTCTTCTGATTGTGATGCGCCTCAACGATCTCCACGTCGTACCCGTCACCCAGGATACCGGCCACGTCCTTTAAAACCTTGAACAGGACGTTCACGCCCACGCTCATATTGGGGGCCAGAACACACCGAGCCCTTCCAGAAATATCGGCCACCTGTTCCATCTCATCCTGAGTCAATCCCGTCGAGCCTATGACGATGGCCTTATTGTATTCGGCCGCCAGCCTGAGATGCTCGACAGAGGCGGCATGGCTACTGAAATCAATGACAACATCGCCCAGTTGGATGCATTTGGTCAGGTCATCTCCCAGAACGACGCCTGTTTCGCCCAGTCCCAGATAGGAACCGACATCGCTCCCCACGAGGTGATGGCCCTCCCGATCCACCGCTCCCACAAGCTCCATTCTATCGTCGCCGTGGATAAGGGTGACTATACGCCCCCCCATCCTTCCGGCGGCTCCGGCAACTATTACCTTTATCATTGTGTTCACCATTACCAGATCAGACCGTAATCAGTCATGACCTTCTTTAATTTCTGATAATTCGGATCGGACATTTTGCACAGGGGAAGTCTCAGTTCATATTCTATCTTCCCCATCATTGCCAGGGCGGCCTTTGCCGGAATAGGATTAGTCTCCAGAAAACACCCATCCATTATCGGGCTCATCCGGTAGTGGAGCTCACGGGCCTTTTCCAGGTCACCCGCTTCAAAGGCATCGATCATGGCCGCCATATCTTCCGGAATAATATTGGATACAACGGAGATAACCCCTTTGCCACCCACCGCAAGGACCGGCAGAGCGATAAAGTCATCACCGGACAGAACATCAAAATCGTCATCGCACAGTTCCACGACCTTGCTTATCTGCCTTAAATCGCCAGAAGCCTCCTTCACTCCAACGATGTTACTGATCTTCGATAGTCTCGCATCAGTCTCAGGCAGGAGGTTAACCCCCGTCCTTCCGGGGACATTGTAGAGGATAATCGGTACGGGAACCGCCTCGGCCACCGCCTTATAATGCTGATAAAGCCCCTCCTGTGTCGGTCTATTGTAGTACGGAGTAACCAGCAGCGTTCCGTCCGCCCCTACTCTGTACGCATGTTCGGTAAGCCGTATGGCCTCTTTCGTGCTGTTGGAACCGGCCCCTGCAATGACGGGGACCCTCTTCCGGACCGCATCCACGGTGATCTCGACAACCCTGTCGTGCTCTTCATGGGACATCGTTGCGCTCTCTCCCGTCGTCCCGCAGGGAACAATACCGTCGGTTCCCCTTTCTATCTGGAACTCGATCAGTCCCCTGAGCGCCTCTTCAT
>JAQULO010000127.1 GCA_028718565.1 Syntrophales bacterium
AGATTAAACAATAGTTTCGGATATATAGCTATAATAAGATGCCAAAATGCGTTGAAAAAAGCAAGCAAAAAATGCCACATTCTCCAATTATTCTAGAAACTTATTGTTTACGGATGGACACTAATTAAGGGGTGGGTATGCCCAACATCATAGTTTGTTACAAAATGGGTGATAAATTAAGCGGACATCAAGGTTGATGCGGCTTTCTCGGTACAGACCGACAAAGCAGAGGGTACGGTACCGCGAACTCCCCTTTTCGCCTTAGCTCTGGGAGGCATAGACAGAAGGAAGCTCGTAACGGTATTTTATAATAATCAACAATAAGGCCCCGTCTTTAACGGGAGGAATAGAGGTGTGTGATGGGTGAAGCAATTTTTAAATTGACGAAAGAAAGCGGAATCGGTGTTGTGACATTTGATGTGTCTGGCGACGTGATGAATACCTGGACGGAAGAAGCAATCGCCAGTTATCGGGAAGTCCTCGGCAAGCTGGAAAAGGAAAAAGAGCTTAAGGGGGTCATCTTCATTTCGGGAAAGAAGACCAATTTCTTCGCCGGCGCGAACCTGAGAATGATCGAGGCACTTGCGGATGTGGCTTCGGTCAAGGCGGTTATAGATGTCTTTCATGATTCCTTCAACCGGTTGAGTGCTCTCAATCTTCCGACGGTTGCCGCGATAAACGGTGTCTGCGCGGGAGGCGGTCTGGAATTTACCCTTGCCTGTACGGCGAGAATCGCCACGGACGGTAAAGGGACAGTCATCGGACTTCCTGAATGCAATGTTGGCCTGTTCCCTGGAGCGGGGGGGACCCAGAGACTGCCGCGCCTGATCGGCTACCCGGCGATGGACCTTATATTGAAAGGCGATCTTTTGCCGGCGGCGAAGGCCTATGAGGCGGGTATTGTCGACCGGATCGTGCCTGCCGACAAAAACCTTCTCGACGAGGCCAAGAGCTTACTTGGAGAGATCATCGCCGGAAAGGCTGAGCTGAAGAGACCAGAGCAGGAATTTTCCCAGATTGACACAATTGCGAATACGGCGCGTGAGGGTGTTCTGAAAGCCACAAAAGGGCGTGAGCTTCCCGGTCCCCTGTTTGCGATCAAGGCCATGCAGGAAGGTTTGAAGCTTCCGCTTAAAGACGGTCTGGAAATTGAAAAGAAATATTTCATTCAGACGGCCCTTTCACCTGAGGCAAAGGGAAGCATCAACTCGTTCTTCCTCAAAACGATGACAGACAAACCCAAAGGTATGATGACGAAGGGTTTTGTACCAAAGCCCGTTCTGAAGGTGGCGGTTCTGGGGTTTGGGACGATGGGGCGCGGCATCGTCATCAGCATCCTGCAAAACATGAAGATTCCCGTTATCGTCAAAGACTTTCCAGAAGCCTTTGAACCGGGCAAGGACTTTGTCCGTAAGATTCTCGAGGGAATGGCAAAGAGGGGACAGCTTTCTGCCCCGGTGGACGATCTCATGGGTCTCCTGAAGACTACCTCCGAGTATGGCCCAGAATTCAAAGACATAGACCTCGTCGTAGAGGCGGTATTCGAAGAGATCTCGGTTAAAGAGCAGGCGTACAAAGATCTCTGCCCTGCGGTTCGTGACGATTGTCTGATTGCCAGCAATACCTCCTCTCTTCTGGTAACGGCCATGTCAAAGTATGTGCCGCATCCCGAGCGATACGGCGGCACCCATTTCTTTTCACCTGTATGGATGATGGAGCTTGTGGAGATCGTGAGGGGAGATAACACGAGCCAGGAGACAGTGGACAGCCTTCTGGCCTTTTCCGCCGCAATTCGAAAACGTCCCATAGTTTGCAGGGACAACCCCGGATTTGTCGTCAATGCGCTTTTGCTTCCTTACATGCTCGGCGCCTTCGCTTTTGTGGAAGCCGGGAACCCCATTGAGAAGGTTGATGCGGCGATGACCAAATTTGGAATGCCTGTCGGACCGATCCGTCTGACCGATGAAGTGGGAATCGATGTTCCTTACAAGGTGATGGTGGGCCTCGGAATCAAACAGGATACCTTGAAGAACGTGACCGGGGCAGGACGCCTGGGGCTCAAGAAGTCCGGGAAGGGATTCTTCCTGAAAGACGGAAGTGTCGATCCGGAGGTGCTCCCCCTGATTGCCCGCAAGGAGACGAAGGATGTTTCGGAAGAAGAGATTCAGATGGAACTGTTCGCCAGCATGGTCAAGGTGGGCAAAGACCTCCTGGATCGAAAGATCGTTGAAGACACGAGCATGGTTGACGTTGGCATGATCTGGGGTACGGGCTTCCCGTCCGACAAGGGAGGAGCCATGAAGTGGGCCGATCTTATCGGCCTGAGCAAAAGGCTTTTCGGTAAGAGCTTCTATTAACCGGTCAGGCATCATAGCTGTTACCAAAAATGGTGTTACAGTGGAGGTGGGTTAAGAAATGGTCTATTCAACGTTAAGTGTAAAAAAGTCGAATCGAATCGCAACGGTCAGCCTCAATCGTCCCGAAAGATTCAACGCCCTTAATGCAGATGTTATCAGAGAACTGGCGCAGTTGGCCGATGATCTGGATGCAGATGATGAGGTGAGAGCCATAATTCTTACCGGTAAGGGCAAGAACTTCAGCGCGGGCGGGGATCTTGAGGATTTCCTGAAGTCCGATTGTACGGACAAGCGTGCAGTGATGGCCGGGGCCAGGGCCTATGATTTTTTGATATTGAGGTTGATGCGCCTTAAGAAACCAATGGTAGCAGCTATCAATGGACAGGCCATCGGCGGCGGCTGCTGCCTGAGTCTTTGCTGTGATATCCGTATCGCGGCTGAAGACGCTACCCTTTGGCTGCCGTTTATTCGTTTGGGGCTTGCGGGAGCCGATATGGGATCCAGCTGGTTGCTCCCTAGAATCGTGGGGCTTGGAAAAGCAAATGAGCTACTGCTCATAGGCGACAGCATAAGTTCCCGGGAGGCCCTGGAAATCGGACTTGTGAATAAGGTTGTTCCTCCGGATCACCTTTTGAAAGAGGCCGAGTCTTTTGCGATAAAACTGGCCGCGGGTCCTCCACTGGGCCTGGCGGTTACAAAGGCTGCTTTATTTCGATCATATTCTACCGATCTGGAATCTCAGCTTGAATATGAGGCAGCCGCTCAAGGTTTTTGTTTAGGCACTGAAGACTTTCAAGAAGGATTGAAATGTCTCCTGGAAAAACGAGCCCCAAGTTTCAAAGGAAAATAGAGTTGGGGATGAGGAATTAAACATAAAATGAGCAAAGGAGAAATGTAATGGATGATGTGTTTGTTGTCAGTACGGTGAGAACACCCGTAGGTAAGCGTAATGGATATCTTAGGGAATGGATGGCCGCCGATCTGGTGGGTTCTGTAATTGACGAGGCTGTTCGCAGGATTGATCTCGATCCGTCATTGGTCGAGGATGTTATAAACGGTACGGTATATCAGATTGGTGAACAGGGGTTCGACCTGGGGCGCATGGCTCCTTTAATGGCCTCTAAGTTTCCCATCAGTGTTCCCGGGATGTCGGTGAATCGCCAGTGTGGCAGCAGTCTATCAGCGATCCAGATTGCACACGGGATGATTGCTTCGGGGAACATGGAAATCATTATAGCCACCGGTTGTGAGATGATGTCAAAATATACGTTGCAGAGCGACTTGAACGGCACGCTGTCTTCAGGTGATCCGATGGGCACTCCTTTTGGGGAAAGTTACACCAAAAAACACGGTGGAACCGATCAGCTCTTGTCAGCCCAGATGATCGCCGACAAATGGGAGATCACCTTGGAGGAATGCTGGGACTTTGCTATTGCAAGTCACGCGAATGCCCACCAGGCGACGATAGGCGGATATTTCAAAAACGAAATCCTGCCGACGGCGGGTCTCGACAAAGAGGGTAATCCTATTGTCAGGGACACGGATGAAACCATTCGGCCAAATACGAGCCTTGAGACGCTCAAGGACCTTAAGGTGCTGCCGGGAACCAAGTGGATCACGGCGGGCATATCGAGCACAATCACTGACGGAGCATCTGCCGTTGTTCTCATGAGCGAAAAGAAAATGAAGGAACTCAAGCTTCAACCGATGGCCCGGATAGTCGCCAATGCGGTTATAGGATCGGAGCCCGAGATCATGCTCACCGGTCCGATCTATGTGACCCCCAAGGTTCTCAAAAAGGCGGGTCTCAAAATAAATGATATCGATCTGTTCGAGATCAATGAGGCCTTTGCGCCGATTCCCCTGGCCTGGGCGAAGGATTGCGATGCGGACATGAGCAAGCTCAATGTGAACGGCGGTGCTATGGCCCTGGGTCATCCGGTAGGTAATTCCGGAGCCCGGTTGGCCGTAACGGCCATTAATGAACTGCAGCGGCGTAAAGCTCGCTACGCGCTTGTTTCCCTTTGTACCGGAGGAGGAATGGCACCGGCGACAATTTTTGAAAGAACCTAAAAAATAATACCCGCTGATTCATCGCGTCAAGCGATGGATCAGCGATTTTGATCCGTACGTAATATAACAATTGGAAGAGGTTTGAATAATGAAAATTACCGATTACAAGACCTATGCTGAAGCGAAAGCCAACTTCACATGGGATCAGGTGTGGGAATTTTTTGATGGAGACAGGGAGCATATCAATATCGC
>JAQULO010000128.1 GCA_028718565.1 Syntrophales bacterium
GGTTGTCGAAAAGGTCACCGAGGTGCCTTGTACCACGGCCTCTCCGGAACCATCCTGGATGGTGG
This sequence comes from Syntrophales bacterium, assembly GCA_028718565.1. Classification (GTDB taxonomy): domain Bacteria; phylum Desulfobacterota; class Syntrophia; order Syntrophales; family UBA2210; genus UBA6078. The sequence continues at coordinate 66 of JAQULO010000128.1, forward strand.
CTGTGATCGCCGCCGAACTTGCCCCGTCGGCGGGGATATCAACCGCCGGGTCCGCGCTCAGGATAATGGCACCGGCCGCACTGCCTCCACCTCCTTCAGGCGGTTCCGTCGAACCGCCTCCACACGAGACAAGGAGGATCAAGATACAGATAATAATAAAACCCCGCCCACGGTATCGTTCTCTCATCCTGCCGCTCCTCTGTTGTCTCTATTCATTGATTTCGATTGGTGGGGACACGCATGTATCCCCCTTTTCCTCTGCGTCGTGGCGCCCCGGAGAAGAGGGGAACAATCTCCCCAACCACCCGCGCCCAGTACCCCTGCTACCCCTCTTCACTGACTATCTTCGGAGTGACAAATATCAAGAGCTCCCGTTTTGCGTTGTTGACGGTCTTGGTCTTGAACAGCCAGCCTATTACAGGAATATCCGACATCCAGGGAACGCCTTCTTTTGAGTTGCTTTCGGTCGTATAATAAATACCCCCGATAACGATCGTGTCTCCATCCGCGACAACCACCGTGGATTCCACGCTGCTCGTCTTTATCGGGGGCTCGTTTGTTGTTCTTGACCAGTCCGCATAATCGTTGTTGGCCATCACCTCTATGGATATCCTGCCCTCAGGGGTGATCGTGGGCGTCACCTCCAGTTTCAGCACCGCGGGTTTGAACTCCGTCGATGCCTTCCCATTATCATCAACAACCTTGTACGGGATTTCCTCGCCCTGTTTTATCGTGGCCTTTACGCCGTCAAGCGTGGTGACCTTGGGGGATGAGATAATCTTACCATCGCCGGTGTTTTCAAGCGCCGACAACTGGGCGTCCAGGATAAACTTGCTTGTTCCCATTACCAGTCCGAGGGCGGGGGCCACAACATCAGCGGTGGAAGGAAAATTCACGGCAACATTGCTGCCGGTCAGGCCTACCCCATTGGGGAGGGTGGTCAGAGCACCGGACGCGGAGGTCCCCATCATAACCCCGTAATCCTTCTGTCCCCACCTGTCCTTATAACCGTAGCCCCATTTGATGCCCAGCTCCCTGGCAAAACTTGTGTTCACTTCTACTATCTTTGCCTCTATGGAAACCTGCCTGAGCTTCCCCTGGGCCACATCCTTTTTCTGCTGTTCCTCTTCGGCCTTCCTGAGCTCTGCAAGGGGTAAAACAGTTATTACCTTCCCTGACTGCTTCCTCCCGAGGCCATTTACTTCCAGAATCGTATCCAAGGCCTGATCCCAGGGGACATTTTTCATGTGCACCGTCACCTCGGCCTTTACACCCGGACCCGCAACGATACTCAGCCCGCTTACCTCCGACATCAGCCTGAACACGCTTGTTATATCGGCGTCCTGAAAATCGAGAGAGACCGCTTCACCGACGTGCTGGCCGCCCCCCTCCGGTTGCCGGGTGTTGCTTTCGCGCGTTTTTACGTCTACTGCTACAGACGCACCTGCCGCCAAGGGTCTCTGAGCAGGTACCGTTTCGTTGGAGAGACTTGCGATATCAAAATCAACTATTATCTTTGTGCCCTCTGCCCGGTATCGATACGGAACCACCTGTTTCAAGACTACCCGGACACCGGCCTCCTTTTCTCCCTCCGTCATCTTGTTATAGAGAACCGCCCGCTGAAGGGTCCTCAGGCCGTCACCTCTGTACTCCTTTTCCGTCCCATCGGGCACGGACACCCCCTTCAGGGTTACCAGCAGCATGGTGTCCGATTCCCTCGATATCTCAAAATCGGCTGCGCCGGAAAGAAGTATGGACAGACGCTCCTTTCCCTGTATCCTTTCAAGAGCTACGTCTCTGACAATGGCACCTCCTGCGGCTTTCTCAGCCTGTTCCTGCGAGGGAGAAGGTCCTGCGGAGGTCTTGCCTCCGATGGCGGCACAGCCGGACAGAAAGAGCAGCCCCATTATGAAAAAAAGGACAAAAGGAGTTATGGTTGTCTCTTGTTTCATGGATTTCCCCCATTTTTCTTGAGCGCAAGGATGACTTGTTCCGTGTGTATGTTTCCGGAAAAATCCTTTATCTTCTCCAATACGACCACGCTGTCGGGGCCTATCTTTACCACCCTGCCCCCATTGACCCCGAGAGGGGTACCCCTGCGAATGGTATACTTCTTTCTTTCAGGGGTCTCCACTATGGCAATCTTCTTATCTGTAGTCCAGACAATCCCGGTAAGACGAAACTCGCCTACGGCGAATCGCTGGAGGGGGGGCGGCGGCACAGTCTCCACAGTCTTTGCAACCTCTTTACGTTCTTCCACTATCTCAATAAAAGGCTTGAACGGGTCCGGCTTCCCCTCCGGGTCGTATCTATAGGCGTCGGGAGCCGCCTCCTCCGTATCGGCACTCAGCACCACGGCCGTCACAGAAAAAAGAAACAGCACTGCAACTCCAGCGGCAATCCATCGTAGCGGAGATCTATTTTTTCTCTTCATCCGGTTTCTCTTTCGTCTCTTCCAGAAACATGTATATCTTCATGGAGCAGTCGGCCCTCAAAAGGTCTTCTCCGGCCTCCTTTCCCGTCCCTTTTTTGATCTCAACATCCGTTATGGTGGCTATGCGCGGGAGATGTGCAACGCTATCGAAGAAAACGGCGATATCGTTGTACCGTCCAGCAACAGCAATCTTGACCGGTATCTCGGCATAAAATTCCTTCGGAACGGGGGCCATCGGTTCGAAAAGGATGAAATCGAGTCCGGCACTCCTTCCCGCCTCGGAGACGGAGGTGAGCAGGCGAGGAATCTCCTTCTGCTCCGGGAGCTTGGACAGAATGACTCCCAAGTCTTCCTTCAGTACGGCGATCTCTTTCTTATGCCGCTCTATCTGCCCCAACACCTGCTGCCGCATTGCTATCTGCGTGCCTATCGTCTCCAGGTCAACTCCCAGTTGGGTCTTCCTCTCAAAGGCTGGCTGAAAAAGATAGAACCAGTAGAAATAGCAAAGGAGGAGAAGTACGCCAAGGAGTATCATCAGCTTTTTCCCGCCGGACAGTCGTTGTATGTCTTCCAGCCCTATTGCCATCTCTTATCCCTTTTCCGCCGAGCACAGGAGGACGAACCCCATTAGTTTTACTCCTGAAATAGGCGTCTGCTTCGACGCAACCAAGTCTACAGTCCCGATATAGGGAGAGTCTTCAAGCCTCTTCATAAATTGTGCTATCGCCGGGTTGCTGATGGCCACCCCTTCCACACGGAGACCATTCCCCGTTTGGGTGATACTGGTGAGCCATTCCGTCTGCGGGGAAATTCTGGAGGCAAGTTCATCCATGATATGCACAGAAGAAGTTCGGTCCATCTCAAGATCCTTTATGATCCCTATCTTCTTTTCCAGCGTCTCTTTATCCGCCTTAAATTTTTCAAGATCTCCCGTCATCTTGGTAAGGGCGTCCAGTCTGACGCGTGCCGCTCCGACCTCGGCCTCCAAACCAGCAACGCCCATGCTCATATGGAGGTGCAGAAGAATCAGGAGTAGAAAGAACAGACCGAGAGAGGCCCCCCCGATAACAATCTGACGATGGGCACTTGCCTTCTTCTTTTCTTCGCGATACGGGAGAAGATTGATCCTTATCATGACTCCTCCCCCCTCCTGAGGGCTAGGCCGACTCCGACAACAGCGATGGGGCCTATCTCTCGTATATAAGAAGGGCTGAAAACCTTTTTGTCATACAGTATATTTTTAAAGGGGTCGAATGTCTCCACCTCACAGTGGAGGATGTTCTTCGTGACTTCAGCTATGCCCGTAATTCCGGCACAGCCGCCACTGAGGAGGATACGGCTAATAGGCGATCCACTCACCGTCGAGCTGAAATAATCAAAAGACCTCCCTATCTCCAAGAAAATGGGCTCGAGATAACCGAGAATCTTTTCCCCCGCGTCGCCACTCCCACCTGAACCTTCAAGCTTTATCATCTCGGCTTCCTCAAAAGAAATATCAAGTTTCTTTCGCAGGATCTCCGTGATAGAATCCCCTCCCGACATAATATTTCTTGTAAAAACAGACTCTTCGTCCCTGATAATATTTATATTGGTTATGCTCGCGCCGATATTGACCAAGGCAACGATATCATCGGTTGAAAAATCATAGTTCTCCTCATAGGCCGCCTCCAGCGCGAAGGAATCAACATCCATTACCGTTACCCTCGACCCCGCGTCTTCGATCGCATGAGCATAGCTTTCAGTAATTTCCTTCTTTGCGGCTGCAATGATAACCTCCATCTGGCTGGGGTCGTTATCCCGCTGGCTGCATACATGAAAGTCAAAATTGACATCCCGGATGTCATCGAACGGGAGGTATTCTCCGGCTTCATCGATTATAAAATCGCGCAACTCCGCTTCTTCCATTGTCCGGAAACCGGCCTTTTTAATCATGACAACATGTCCGGAGAGGGCTGTTATGACATTCTTTCCCCCGTATCGGGACGACTTGAAAAGTCCCCTTAACTTTTCGACAAGGGCGTCATGATCCCTGATCAAACCGTTCTTTATAACCCCCCTCTCCAGGGCTACCTGCGAAAAACGTCGCACTCACCACCCTTTCGGGGTGTCCTC
>JAQULO010000129.1 GCA_028718565.1 Syntrophales bacterium
GGCCTTTATCTCATTAAAGATGGAATTACATTGGAGATCAAACCCTGTAGGAAAAGTGCGTAAAAACCTGCCATTCTTCAGAGAATTGGCCTATAAAAAATTTACACATAAAAGTTGACAGTACCGTCTGTTTCCTCGTGATTCAAGCGGCGGCATGGTGGGGATGGCGTCGCGAATCGGCTTGTAAAGTTTGTAGAAAGACAATACATGGTTCTTAATGCTTTTCAGTGGAACAAAGGTGCGCGGCATTGGCATAACCTCCTGATATTACAGACAATATCAGGGAGCACCCACACTATTTGCCCTCTGTCAAGTGAAATAATGGCACAAAGATTTGTTTTTCATAACTATTCTTCAATCTTATATGCAATTTCCTAACCGGAAATTACTGAATTACAGTATAATTACAGATTGGAAATAAGGATGCAGGTTACTCTTTGAAAAAGGCCGTCGGTATTGGCTACCCCCGGCGACACTATCCGATCCGCATCAGGGAGTTCCACCGTTCAAGCTCGGTCGCGACCGGCAGGCCGTTTCGCTCAAGAAGGGCGATGATGGCGGGGTCGTTGAATCTGAGGTAGGGATTGATCGCGCGCTCTTCTTCCAGGGTTGAGAATACGTGCGCCGGGTCGAACTTTCCCAGAAACGAGTCAATCGCCTCGTTTTCAGGTTCGAGGTATTGCGCGAAGATCAGCGAATCGCGTACATAATCGTGCCCGGCATAGACGATGGTGGCGTCGGGGAGGGCAAGCAGCGTCTTGATGGAATGGTAAAATTCCTCCAGGTTGCCGGTAAAGCAGTTTCCGATTGTCCCGTTGAAGAGGGTGTCACCGGTTATGATCGCGTTGTCCGCCCGGAAGCAGATCGAGTCTTCCGAATGACCCGGGGTGTGATACACCTCGATTGTTTCACCATCCAGCTCGATGGTCTGGCCTGGGCGCAGGGTCCGGTTGTCTATGAAGGGTGCCCCGGTTTGGTCGATCAGCCCCCGGTTGCCGCAGGTATGGTCTCCGTGCTGGTGGGTATTGGTGATGATTTCCAGCTTGAGCCCCTCAGATTCGATAAACGCGCATATCCCCCGCACGGCACCGCCGTCCACGGCCAGCGCGGATCGCTCTGTGTACAGGAGATACCCGAAATTATCCGCTGCATACCGAAACTGTCTGACGCGCATACCCGTCTACCTCATACGATAGTACAGCCCCAACTATTCTTGACTATTCCTTATGATCTGTATGAATCACGAGTCGAGGCTTCCTTAATCAGACCCCCAGCCACTTCTTCATGAGCGACACTTCTCCGGATTCCCACTGGGGGGACAGACGTTTTTCGAGGAAGAGGGCGAAGAGCTGTTCCATCGTTTTCATCGCGACCTCCGTGAGGTATATCCTCTCAAGGATTTTCCCGTCCCGGTCTTCTTCATCCACATCCGTCGGCACCGGCAGCCTGAGGGACTGGAAGGAAAAGGTGTCGGCCTTGAAGGTAAATTCAAAACGGTCATCTCCCGCACCGAGTTGTATGCGCGCCTCCGTTACCTTTTTTCCCTTGCGCAGTGCCGATTTACCTTCCTCAAGGTCGGCGTGGAGCCCTCTACAGGCCACCGTCTCGGAGTATTCCCCCTCTCCCGATTCGAGGACGATCTTCTGGAGGAAGATCACCTCTGAGTCCCCCGTTCCAGGGATCATAATGCTGCCGCCGCGCTCCTCGCTCTTGAACCAGAGCCACGTGAGAAATTCCCTTCCGGGGAGCGGGAGACCGTTGGGCAGGGAGTCCGCATCCCAGGGCAGAAAAGGTAGGAGGGAGAGGTTGAACGACCGTTTGAACAGTTCCTTGAAATCATCGTTCACCTTCTCCGTGAGGGTTCCGAACAGCAGCCACTTCCCTGAGACCGACCAGCAGATTTCCTGGAATGAAGGGACAGGCTGAGCCCTGCTCAGCAGTCCCAGTTTGACGGTTTCTCTGATATCTTCGCGCTGTCCCTTGTAGAGCTTTTTCAGGCCCTTTTCCTCCCGGAACTCCTTTTCAGCCTTCAGCACCCGCAGTTTCAGGAGGGCTGGGGGCACCGCCCGGCGGTCGATACGGAGGGAGAAGACATAATAGTCGCCCAGCGAGTAGTTCGCGTATTCGAAATCAGTATCCAGCACGTTGTCAAGGCTGGTCCACCCCAAGGCCTTCTCGTCCGTTCCGGCCGACAGCTCCCTGAAAGCGAAGAGCTTGATCTGGCTGTCCATAAACTCCGCAAGCGCAGCCGGCATCTCCCCGGTGACGCGATATCTTGTGAAGGTCAGCGTTCCCTTTGATAATCCCATAACAAACTCCTTCCTGATAACCGGCAGATAACCGTCCGCCAAGCCAGGCCGGAACCCTAACGCAGTTGAGATGTCGGTGTCAAGCCTTTCCAAGGGAGAAGCCACCCTTTTGTACCAGGGGAGAACTGAAGTGTCTCGGGGGTACAAAGAGAGGGAACTCGCGCGCCCTCTCTGGGGGTGTCTAATCGAGGGGGAGCAGGGAGCCCGCCGGGGGGGTGTACGGAGGGGGAGCTCCGGCCCGACGCCGCGCCTCCCGGATATCATTCAGGGTATATCCGCTCCTCGGAATGCGGAGTATCTGCTCCGGGTAGATACGGTCGGGATTATCGATCCTGTCCTTGTTAGTGTTATAGATCAGCGGCCACATGAAGGGGTCGTTGTACGTGTCCTCGTATTCCGCAATCCACCAGAGACACTCACCGCTCTTGACGAAGTGTTCCCTAGCGAGAGGAGCGTTTCCTTCTGCCGGCCCGGCTTCATCCGGGACAACGGACTGCTCTAGCACGACAGGTGTCTGGACAACATCCCGCGTGCATGTACATGAAGACACAAGGAAGACAAGGCCCACCGAAACAAGTACAGATAAAGATGTGCTTTTTCTCATCTCTATACCCCCTTTACCAGCATAGGACAGCCCCCTCTGCAGCAATGAGAGCTCTGGATACTTATATGGATATATCGGCCCTCTGTCAAGGTATAGGGAAGCATTAAAGGCAAAACATTCAGCATTATCGGGTAAAATTACAATGGCATAATCAAGTGATGGCACCGGAAGTTATTGGGATATTGTTTGCCTGCGGGGACTTTACGATTATGGTTGGATTTTTTGTGGTTATGCGAGGTAAAACCCGGATGGTTCTCCAGGCTACAAGGAACTTTTTCCTCAATGTTTCTAAAAACATTTACAGACTGTCCTGCCAGCAAATATCCGAGCATCGCACCTTCGCTTGAGAATGGAGCATAACGGCATGTCAGGAAGTTTTCAGTGACTTCACCCACGTATGGCCCGACGGCTCCGTCGGTTCTGAGAACCTTGGCCTCCAGAGGCCACATAATTCTTTGATTGTTTCTCAGAATGAATGCAATGTCATAACGGGGAGGTTGTGCCGAAGGTGATACTCTGGTTTCAAATTCATCAACTTCGTGTTCAACATCGAATGGCTCGTATCCACTCATATGACGGCGGATTCTTGGGACGAGATAGAGCGTTATGTTTCTTTCGAGTTGCTCATCGGCTAAATTCACATCAACTTCTGATAAGACCTCGGTACAAAGGAGTTCATAACCTTTCCAGACAAATTCGAGCATTATGGTTGACGCATTCCGGTTCCAACATTTGGCGACGGTTAAAAACTCCGGCGTTTCCGGCCAACGAGCCTCACCGATAGTCAGCCGTCTATCCACGAATCGGCTCCTTATCCAGATCAACCTCGGGAAGTTCATGTTTCTGCCACTGGACGGCATCTGCGGCAACGTCGTCCGCATCGCGAAACGCCATGGATCGGATCCAGTAGCGAACTTGGTCCGGCTTTATCAGGTATACCGTAGGTACAATCCTTCCGTCGATTCTAGCTGAATCATACACCCTGACGACCCGTTGATAGAAAATACCCCCTTTTGATTTGGATATGTCCATGAACTTTGTATTTAACTCCTGAAGGCGGGCCATTAAATCGGGATTGGTAATCGGCTCATACTGGACATCATCTCGGGCAAGACTGCCAAAATGAACAGCCACCATCCGGACAGGCAGAGATGTGTCTTTTTCCTGAAATATTGTGGCCGACACACTTATATTTTCACCGAACCCGGCCCGCAGGACTTTAAGGAAGGAATGGCAATAGCTTTCCAGAATGGATTCGTTAGCCCAACTGCTTGGTTCTCTTGTATTGGCATAAGCTGAAGTGTCGTTTTTTGCCCCAAAGTCAGGGAGCGCATAATCAAACATATCTTCAACAAGTATCCATTCGCTCTCTTTAACCCCAAGCACCTGTTTAATGCGAAAATCAACATCATCGTAACTAGATAGTGTCCATCCGTAAACAATAAGTTTCTAGAATAATTGGAGAATGTGGCATTTTTTGCTTGCTTTTTTCAACGCATTTTGGCATCTTGTTATAGCTATATATCCGAAACTATTGTTTAATCTATAG
>JAQULO010000130.1 GCA_028718565.1 Syntrophales bacterium
GATGATGGGCGAGTTTGCAATGGAAGCCGCCATGTTGCCCGTTTCCGGCTCGGTCTCGTTATATGCATAAAGATCGTTGTACAAGTTAACACCGTAGCCATTGTTGTCGTTGATCGTGTTGCCGGTAAACCTGTTGGTAATCGGAAGCTGGATGGACGGCGCCTTCGCATAGTTATAAATGTACACGCCGTCGTCACTGTTGCCCGTAATCGTGTTGCCGGCAAAGGTGTTGGCGATGGAGCCGGTGACGCTGGCATCGCCGATCAAATCGTTCGCGATATATGCGCCGTAGCCGCCGTTGTACAGAATCTGGTTGTTGCTGATATTAAAGGCGAGATTATGGACGACGTTCGCGCCCGTAAAGGCGGCGGTGCCGGTGTTGCCGATGTAAATGGCATTCTGCAGGTTGCCCTGGATAATGTTATCATGGATGCTGGCGCGCGTCACGTTGTTGAGAGTAGCACCCCCGTCGGGACTGTTGACAAGACCATTGTTACCGTTCTGTATCTGCAATCCCATGACCTCGTTCACACCACTGAGGATGATGATGTCACTAGCCCCCCCGTCAATGATAGGCTTTGTGCCACCGCCGAGGCGGAAGATAGGATGCCTGTACCCCTGGCCCCAAAGCACCGTATTGGACTCCATGGCCAGGTTGTTCTCGTGGTATGGGTTAGCGTCGAACACGTACACCCATGTTCCCGCATTATACCTGTCATCGGCAAGCGCCTGGGCGATCGTCTGGTAGGGATCCGACAGGGTTCCCGTACCGGCCGTCGCATTGTCCCCGTCCACGTAAATCATTTCATTGATGCCTGGCGCCTTAACCGGCTTTTTCTTCGAGGTGAAGACCGGTGACGTGATATGGCGATCCCGGACGACGCGCTCCGTCATCCTCTCCGGAACACTTCGCGCTCCTTTGCCGAGGGCGAGAGCGTCCTTGATGCCTACAAACGGGTTGCGTCCCTTAAAGAGATCCTCAAGGGAGAAGGGAATGTCAAGATAGCCGCCGTAGAATTGATTGTCGCCGCGAAGATTGTCGTGACTCGCCTCGGCCATCAATGTTATTAACTTGTTCGGCTTCAGCTCAACACGGGCCTTCCAGCCATCGATGTCGTCCGTGTAGTCGGAGAAATACCAGAAGTAACCGCCGGATATTCTTGTTTCCAGAAAGTCAGAGATGAAGGGAACCAAAACGCCCGCTTCAATATCAACACCCTTTAGGGCTTCCTCAACTCCTCTGTACTGCAGGAGCGATGTGGAGCCGAATTTATACTCGTCCAAAGCAGGAACGAAGCGCTCTGTGGTACCGAAAGGCTGGTAGTAGTTCGCCCGGAAATCCAGCCATTTGCTGAGGGCCTCGACGCCGATACCGAACTGATTGTATTCTTCGTCGTGCTCGCTCTTCATCCTGTCATAGAATGCATTGAGGCCAAGGATGAGCTTGTCGTTGGCTATAAGGGTTCTCCCGCCGAATCCGACGTTCATCTCGTTGCCGTCATTGTCATCTAATCGAAAATGGGGATTGAAATAAAAGAGGCTCTTCTGATTGGCCCACAGGGGAATGAAAAATTCCGTGAAGAAATCGGTCGCCGCTCCGCCGCTTCCCACCATGGCACCTATCCTGATTTGGCTGTTCCATGAGCTATTCGCCTGCGCCGCAGGCTGTATCGCCGCACTGCATATGGCAGTACTTATGAATAGCAACGCTATGGCTAACATGCCCACACATCTGACCTTTCTGTTCATAACTCTCTCCTTTCCGGTTGTGCATCTTAATTTGTTGTGCATCTTAATTTAAGGTTGATGACTTCGTAAAAAGTCGTCAAGGTTTACGCTTTGCCAGCCGCCCCACTTGCGGCCATTGCAAGTGGTTAAGATGGTTAAGATTTAATATAAGCAGGCTTTTCATTATCTTCCACTTACCTTATAAGTGAGTTGAAATGAAAACCCTTCTTCACATAAAAAAGCGAACCACAATAAAATGATTTTGTCAATAAAATTTTAGCCAAAGGGAGTAGTAAAAAAGATACGTTGACTCATAAATCGATGTTACCGAAAGAAGAATCGGAAACGGAGGTTTACAGATATGGGTCCCCAGTCGAAAGAGGAGTATTTTGAAGTTCTTTATAAGCGATATCAAGAAGCATCACGGAAAGAAAAGACGATTATCATCACTGAATGTTGCGCTGTTTGTGGCTATCATCGGAAACACGCCATCAGACGCAGAGGGTCGATTTCCGCAATGGGAGCAGCCCATGTCAACAAACCGCTGACGGCGGCGAAAGCAATCACGACCGCAAAAGATGGAAGCCCGTTACGCGTGGGCCAGCAAAAGGGCAGGCTGTTGTTCATTGTTGGCTTCCTTCTTGGTGTGATAGATTTGGTCAAGAGTGTGTTGATCAAGTTCATTGGTGTGACCGTCAAAAACGATTTGTCCCGTATTCAGTCCGATGACGCGAGAGGCAAAACGTTTGACCAGGTCCACCTGATGCAGATTGACAACAACGGTTATGCCGTCGCGGTCACAAATTTCCCGCAGGAGTTGCATGATTTCCTCGCTGGTCACCGGATCAAGACTTGCGACCGGCTCATCGGCCAGCAGAATACGGGGCTGTTGCGCCAACGCCCGGGCAATCCCCACGCGCTGTTGCTGCCCGCCGGAAAGCCTGTCGGCCCGATCCCAGGCGCGATCAAGCAGACCTACCCGGTCGAGTGCCTGAAAAGCATGATCCATGTCGCTTTTGAGAAAGAGATACAACATGCTTCCCACCCAGGAGCGGTATTTCACTCTTCCGGCCAGGATGTTGGTCATGACGGACAGGCGGCTCACGAGATTGTAATGCTGGAAAATGATCCCCACGTCGCCGCGAACATCTCTCAGATTCAATCGGTTGACGACCCGATCCGCCACTTTCACCTCGCCGCTTGTCGGCAGCTCCAGTCCTTTGATCATCCGGAGCATGGTGGATTTACCCGCCCCTGAAGGGCCGATGATAGCCGTCAGGCTGCCGGGCTTGAAGTCAACGGTTACACACCGCGCAATGCCTGAAAACCATTTTTGAATTCCTTGATAACCCCTTGCAGGGAAATGCTGGCCATTTGTTCGTCTCCTTTGAAGAAATTGTTGTGGAATTAGTGGAATTACTTGAGCATATCTTTTTTCCGCAACCCAAGCTCCCGCACCATATCGCGTACGACCTGGTAGTCTTTGGGAGACACGGCGACATAATGGCTCAACTCACCATATCCGGTGACCTGAATATCCTTGTGAGCATTGAGGACCGCCCCCCGGATCCTGGCTTTCAGATCCTCGGGAAGAGCCTTGCGATAGACGAGAGGAGAGCCGGGCAAAGGATCGGATTCCAGCAGAACACGGTTCGTTCCTTTGGTGATCAATCCTTTTTTCAACATCTTGCCGTATGTGATGTCGTTGTCGGCAGCGGCATCAACGGTTTTGTTCTTGACGGCCAGTTCTGCGGCGTCATGGGAGCCCGAGTAGGTGAATTTGCCGAAGAAGTCCTGAGGCATCATGCCGGTAGCCTTTTTCACCATGAATGTGGGCATAAGCCACCCTGAAGTGGAAGCGGGATCGACAAAGGCCACGCTTTCCCCCTTCAGGTCCTGAATAGCACTGATGGCACTGTCGCCAGAACGACAAAAATGCTCTTATAGGTGTGGGAGTTACTGCCCTTGCGGATACCAGCCGCAAACGCCTCCGCGCCCGCTTCCTGCTCGGCAAGGTAAGAGGACCAAACCACGCGATATCGACCCGCTTCTTGCGCATTGCCTCGATAACGCCGACATAATCGGTGGCGGTAAACACTTTGACTTTTTGGCCGGTTTTTGATTCAAGATAGGCCCGCATCGGCTCGAACTGCTTGATCATTTCTTCGTTGTTCTCGGCGGGGATCAGACCCATGACGAGTTCCCCGGCCATAGCCGGAACCGCAAGCATCGTGAATGCCGCCACACCCGCGCAAAACACACTAAATTTTTTCAAAATCGCCTTCATCTCTTTTTTCTTTTAAGGATGTTGAGGAAGTCGAGTTGATCGACAAGGGACGCGTGAGCTGTTACGCTCAAAAGGTCAAGGGGGGATATATCGTCAACGGCAGCAAGATATTTATCTCCATCCAGTATGCTGTCGGGGTAACCAGACCCGCCGTGGGGGCTTTCGGCACCGGTGTCGCCAGGGGTGCTTATGAAGCAGCTCTAATTGCCTGCCCGGCTGTAGATCTAAAGCTGGCAGGAGTCAGCGGCACTCTTATCGGTGGGGAAGAAGAAGGAGCAAAATGCTTCGATCAGGCCTCCGACCGTATGCATGCTGCCGTCGCCGCGATACAGTGCGGCATCATGAAGGGATCGTTTC
>JAQULO010000131.1 GCA_028718565.1 Syntrophales bacterium
CGGTGGCGGATATACTGCCCAACCTCATCTTTGCCCAGCCCCCCCAAGTGACAGTGGACTGTCACCCTATGAACAAATTGCTTTACCATGTTTCGCTGAAGCTTCTGCTTCAGTTCTGGACGACCCACCAGGATAATTTGAACCAGGTAATGCCCCCCCGTTTCCAGATTTGCGAGCATCCTTAGCTCTTCTATGATTGTGTCCGTCAGATTATGGGCCTCGTCCACGATGAGTACCTTTCTACTTCCGGCGCTTCGTTCTCTGATGAGAAAATCGCGAAGTGTCCACAGTATTTCTGCCGTGTCGACGTCTGTTACGTCCAACCCAAATTGACGGCAGATCATCTCCATAAACCGTCCGGTCTGTCCGATCTTCGGGCTCAGGACCCCGACCTTGAGTTGCGTTCCAAGTTCTCTGGTGAGAAGACTGATAAGAGACGTTTTGCCTGAGCCGATCTTTCCCGTGACGACCACGAAGCCCCTGTCTTTCGTAAGTGCGTATTCGAGATGCATGTACGTATCCGCATGGCTTCTGCTCATGAAAAGATGGGCCGGATCGGGTGTTATCTGAAAGGGGTTCTCTTTGAAGCCGTAGTAGGATTTGTACATATGGATCGAAACCTTCTCTCTTACCTTTTTCGATACGGTACCGATCGCCGGTTCCTGGTCAGTTGCGGGGAACGCAAGGAATCAACTCGTACTGGCTTTTCAGCGTTCACCATGCACGGGATTGTTTGCCGTGAGCGGCACCTCGCCCGCCTATCATATTTTTTATCTTAACAAAAGATTTTTTAACCAACATGCGATAAACACTATCGAAAGAGTTGTTATTATGGGCGACGCCGGCCTTGTTCCGTACAATCTTTGGGGTCGGCCACCGGGCTGGGCTGCCCTTTCGAGCATCGTCTCATTGAGGATAGCCGGTGATCTCCCTGATGCTTTCATAGAGAGGCTTCAGATGCTTGTACATCTTTTCATAGACATCGCGGTAGAGTCGTTGATACAGTTCCCGGTTCTCCCGGTTCGGTTCGAATACATCGCCGACGTGCGTCATTGCCCTGACCGCCGATTCGAAATCGGCATGCAGGCCGAGGCCCACGGCGGTATCTATCGCTGCCCCGAGACCCGATGTCTCATGGACATGCGGCCGGGCCGTCGGCAATCCGAAGATGTCGGCTGTCAACTGCATAGCGTGTTTGCTCTGTGAACCGCCGCCGGATACGCGGAGACTGGTTATGGGAATATGCGTTCGCTTTTCTATCCGCTCCTTTCCCTCCCTGAGTGCGTAGCCCAGTCCCTCCAGGATGGCCCGGTAGACATGCCCCTTTGTGTGCACGTCGCCGAACCCAATTATGGCCCCCTTTGCTTCAGGTCCGGGAAGCTTTAATCCCGGGGTCCAGTAAGGCTGTAACACCAGTCCCATGGAGCCGGGAGGAATATCTCCAACCATTTTGTCAAAGAGGGTTTCCGTTGTTACCCCCTGACGGTACGCCTCCTGCTGCTCCCGGTAGCCGAATTCCTTCTTGAACCAGCTCACCATCCAAAACCCGCGGTAGATCTGAACCTCTATGGTATGATAATCCGGCACAGCGGAAGGGTAGGGGGGGAGGAGGGGAATCGGTTCCACGTACTTCCTGCTGGTGACATTGATGGTGGCGGTTGTGCCGTAACTCAGGCAGCCGATGGAGGGATCGAGACTTCCCAAACCGATCACCTCGCATGCCTTGTCCGTGGCCGCCGCTATAAGTGGCAGTCCTTCGGGGATTCCCGTTTCGGCGGCAGCCTTTCGGGTGATGCTCCCCATCGGTTGTCCCGGGGGTACGAGCTCTGGAAGTAGTTCGCGCTCCATGGGGACGACCTTCCACTTCCAGTCCCAGCCGGAGGCCCAGCGCAGGTGTTTGTAGTCGAAGGGTATCATGGCCACCTGGCACCCGATGGAATCCACGAACTCTCCCGTGAGGAGATAGGTAAGGTATCCGGAGAGGAGGAGATATCTGTGCGTCTTTTTCCATATGTCGGGCTGATAGGTGCGGATCCAGTTTGCCTCCGCCTCAGCCTGAATATAGGAGATCGTATCGCTGACGCGGGCAAGCCTGAACAGCAGGCCCCAGAGACCACCAAGGGGAGGCAGTCCGTATGTCTTGCGCTGATCCAGCCATATCATGGCCGGACGAAGGGGGGCTCCGTTTCTGTCGACGTTCACTATGGTGCTTCTTTGTGTGGTGATCGAAACGCCGGCAATGCGCTCCCGGTATTCCCCCTGTTTCCATAACCCCTGACAGGCCCGGCAGAGGGCCTGCCAGAAGACGGCGGGATCCTGTTCAGCCCATCCGGGTTGTTCCGCGTAGTAGGGCTCAAAGATGACCTGCTGGCGCGCTACCAGCCCTCCCTTCGGATCAAAGAGCAGGGCCTTCAGGCTCTGTGTCCCGTTATCGATAGAGAGAAGCAGGTCTCTGTTGTCCATGGCGGGCCTCCGGTTTTTCCGATTGAGGATTACTCGATGTATCTTTCGCGTGAAATATCAGGATGATTTATCGTCCGACTCTTTCCGTATGAAGTCGAGAACGTGCCGGTATATTTCTTTTCTCGGCATATCCATCTCCTCCGAGAGGGCACTAATGATATCCCGGGTGGAGGATGTAGAGTCTTTGCGTGCCTCCTGAAACCGTGCCCGAATTTCTTCGGGGGATACATCCGGGCGGGCGGTCGCGGTCCCGGAGACGACCAGTGTGATCTCCCCCTTTACCTTTTTGCCCCGGAGAGATTCGATGACCTCACCCACGGTGCCGCGTAGCGTCTCTTCGTATATCTTCGTCAGCTCTCTCGACACGGCGATCTGCCGGTCTCCGAGGATATCAGCTATATCCTCAAGGGCGGAGACGAGTCGGTTGGGGGATTCGTAGAACACCATGGTCTTTGTTTCCTCCCTGACGGATTCGAGGAGGTGTCTTCTCTTTCCGCGGCGGGAGGGGAGGAATGCAAAGAAGGCGAAACTGTCCATGGGGAGGCCGGAGACGTTCAACGCGGCAACCGCGGCGACCGGACCCGGGATGGGGACGACCGCGATGGATCCTGCGATGGCCTGCCTAACGAAGAGGTGTCCGGGATCGGATATTCCGGGAGTCCCCGCGTCGGAGACGTAGGCGATATCGGTCCCCTCCTGTAGCCTGGTTATCAAGTGGGCGCTCTTTTCCCGTTCATTGCGGTCGTGTAGGCTGGTCATGGGCGTGTCGATCCCGTAGGCGTCAAGGAGTATTCTCGTCCTGCGCGTGTCTTCCGCCGCGATCAGGCCGACTTCTCTGAGGATGCGGATGGCACGGAGGGTTATGTCCTCCAGGTTGCCGATGGGGGTGGCAACGATGTACAGGGTTCCTTTTTGCATAACGGTCCGCGATTACAAACTCAGGTCGAAGGCGTTTCGTATCAGTTTTACCCGGTTGCCCTGCGGCATGAACAGTATGGCCACCACATCGAACCTCGCATTGTGGTCGGTAAGCCTCCTCTCCTGTAGATAGTGGAGCGCCACCTTCGAGATCTTTTTCTGCTTGGCTTGGCCGATGGCCTCTTCTGGTGAGCCGAAGGTGTCCGATTTTCTCCCCTTGACCTCGACAAAAACCACATCTTTCTTGTCCATGGCGATGATGTCGACCTCTCCATAGAGACACCGGTAATTTCTCTCGACGATCCGGTACCCCTCCTTTTTCAGGCAGGCGACCGCCATATCTTCCCCTTGTATGCCCTTTCCCCTGTTATCTGATCTTGAAGGACCTCCTGTGGATCTTGCATCGGCCATATTCTTTTACCGCCTCCCGATGTTCCTGTGTGCCATACCCCTTATTTTTTAGGAAGTTATACTGGGGGTACAAGACGTGATACCTGTCCATGATATGGTCTCTTGATACCTTTGCTATGATGGAGGCCGCCGCCACGGAAATACTCAGGGAATCTCCCCTGACAATCGTTTCCTGCTCGACAGGAAGATCAATGGTGTTTAGTCCGTCTATGAGGATGTAATCGGGCCGGAGGGAGAGGTTCGAGATGGCCATCTTCATCGCCGACAGTGTTGCCTGGAGGATATTGATTCGGTCTATGGCCGAGGCCTCCATAATGCCCAGACCAACGGAGATGGCGTCATTTCGTATGATGGTGTACAGGGACTCCCTTTTCCGGGGAGTCAGCTTCTTTGAGTCTCTGATCTCCCCGTTCGTGTAATCCGAAGGGAAAACTACTGCCGCCGCAACAACAGGACCTGCGAGGGGACCCCTCCCGGCCTCATCGACGCCGGCGATCGTGTTAAAGCCACGCCGACGGGCACGCAGTTCGAATTGATGCATGTCACCTTCTGCCAAGTTCCTTTATC
>JAQULO010000132.1 GCA_028718565.1 Syntrophales bacterium
GCAATTCAATCGTTGGGAATGTGCGCAGTCATCACAATCGACGGCAGCCTGGGTTAGTTCGCTGTCCGGGTTGGCGGCAATCCAGTAGCCAGCCCAGTTTTTATCCTTTGTTCCGTCATTGTTACTGTCGTAATCACAATTATCATTAGCCATGAGCTGCATGTAATTGATCGTTCCGTCGGGACTGTAGCTTTCAATATCGGCAAAATCGAACAATATCTTGTTGTTATCCCTGCAATAATTGCGAATACGTCCGTTCATCCGATGCAGGTTTCCGCCCGCTCCGGTTCCCTCCAAGTGTCCGGTCATATATACGAAGGTTATATCGGGGTGGCTCTGTTCGAGCTGATTCATGGCGTCAAGGTATGCATCGATGCCCTCTTCGGTATTGTCGCCGACTCCGTCGCACCAGGACCACATAACCACATTTCTGTCATTATCCGGCTTCTCAAGCATGGTCAATGTTGCGTTGTACCAGCTCAAATCACCCGTATGGCCAAGATCGTCTGCATAATCACACGCCCAGTAATCATTCAGAAAAAAACCGGGACTCGCTCCCCAATCGGAATAGGTGTAATCGTATTTCGATCCCTCGCTTCCCTTGAAAGCCGATATTCCGGCGACAAGCTGACTGCCGTGGGAGGTATGAGAATACCCGATTCGAAGATCGCTTTTCGCCTTCTGAATCCACGCGTCCGGAATTTTTGAGATGTCCGTACAATGGTGATCGATGATAAAGGAGCTCCCGTAATTAATTTCCTTGATGAACCACTCGGCATTTTCCGGGGTAATACGCACATGCTCTTGATTTTCAACCGTAAAATAAATTTCATCAAAGGGCGTTTTATCAGCAATCCCTCTGTCAGCGGCGATATTATAAAACAGGTCCGACGTATCGATGTCGAGAGCGCTGATTGTTGGTATAAAGCAATGATCCGGCCGTTCGGTGAAAATATCACCATAACCCGGGTCCGTATCGGCCAGCTCCTGGTTGGTGCTTCGCGTACCTCCGGGAGCATTATCAAAAGGCCGTGTTCCGGCAACAGTGATAACACCATTATGGTTCAAAACCTTTCCTTCAAAGATCATGGTTTCAGGAGTATCATCGGGAACAGACCAGACATTGCCGGTAATTTCGAGGAAAACTTTGGTAAAGCCGTAGTCAACCCATCGGCTGTATTCATATTCAATCAACTGGTCTCCCGGATTGAAGGGCAGGCCCAGACCATATCCGCTGCCATTGGCAATGGCAACTTTCCGTACATTGTTAGGATAGTCTCCCAACTCGGATAGTTCATCAACAAAAACATTTCGTTTGGGATCACAGGCGGCCTGCAAGCCGCTGGTCTGCAAAGAATGATATACAAGCATCTGCCGGGCTGCCGGAGCCTTGAGCATGTTAAGCATCTCGACCGCTTCCGCGCTATGGACTGAGAAAAAAGAGACCCAGTGCTGTAACCCCAGAGGAATATTGACACCTTGGTTGGGTACATCAAAGGAAATGAATGTTCTGGTATTGTGCTCGATCCCGTTCTTCTCCATGTACGCCAGTGCGTATCTGACCACAAGGCCGCCCATGGAGGGCCCGACAATTACAAGAGGTGTATTCCCGGACTTCTCAGCATTTACCCGTTCAATCAGCCGTGTCAGTACAAAGGCGTTTCGCTGCATATAGTCCATGGAATCGTCAAAATCGAGAAACACCAGATCGTGGCCCTGGGTTCTCAGATTTTCAAGCATATTTTCCTGGTTCATTAATTCATAGAACTCATCCCAGCCCCTGGAGTTGAACATATCAAAGCCGTCTGTGACAATGACGGGATTTTCTAAAACAGCGTGACCATCGGCGCGATAAATGTATGCCCGTCCCGAGGCCGTCCCTCCTTCATAGGCGATGTCACTCTGGATATTCCAGATCTCTTGAGGGTCAGGAGTGCTCAAAGAGATAACTGCAAGAGTAAAGCGACTCTCCAGTTTGTTTCCATCGTCATCAGCGGCTGTCAGGCTGATAATTTTCTTTCCGGTCGTCGCGTAACGGACGGGGATCTCCTCGTCAAAGGCCACTTTTCTTGGACCCTGTCCATCATCAAAATCTATCTCGATTAAGCCGGCGGTTTGATCTCGGTTCGAGAAGTAACATGACGGGTCAAGGACAAAGGTAACGTTCGCCCCCCTCCGGGTTGCCGAATCCAAAAGAGAGGCGGCAAAAACCCGATTTTCATCAAAATCGGACACTGAAAATTCTCTTGGTTGAAACTCAGCCTCATTTCTGGGTCCGGATACTTCCTTCTCCGAAATTCCTTTCTTTATCGTGTTGTATTTCAGATCAAGGACGGCGATAGGGAGGATGCCCTTGGCACGGTACCTTTGTTTTGCGAGTGTATCGACGGATTCAAGGGCCGGCAAAAAAGGCCTTTCGATCGAACTTTGCCGCAATTCAAAAAGAATCTGTTTCCAGCGTTTCAGGTCAAGCGTTTTTGATCCCGCCCTTCCGTCAAAATAATGAATTTCGGAAAGGGGAGTGACTCTATCATACAATAAACCGGTAGGAACATCTCGGGCCTTGATAGAGTCAATGATACGCCTGCTCCGGCTGACCGCTTGCTCTATTTCCGCTCCATTTTCCTCTACCCCCCATGAAGGGACCGCCAGGGACAGCAGCAGGATCATAAAACCAATACGAACTGTTTGGAAAAATGCACGATCTACTTTTCTCATGACACCTCCGAATTTAGCTCTCTTCACCCTTCCCCCTGTAGTGGCGGGGGAACAGATTGGTCTCATCTCCGTTTCTATCACATCCCGGTCGCCCCATCCAGCGTCATAACATCATAAGAGGCGTTGAGCTGAGAACCGACAAACCTCCCTGACCGATGAATAGGTTATATAGGTGGTGCCGCCGATGTCCTGAGTGAATAAGGCAGGCGCGACATCATTTGATACGGTGAAGTTACCAAGGAAAGGCCGGCATAGTCCCAGGCCGGCACCTGAGCCGGATGCCGGCCGGCAATCTTTTCCATCACCTGTTCCAACCCGTCCTTTCGCCATGGCCGCGCTTTCCGGACAAGCCGACACGTCACGAAAAGATTATTTTTGGTCCATGAAGGGAAGTCTCATAATGGAGGGGCTAAGGTTCAGACGCCAGATCCCCTCTTCCAAAATCCATTCCTCTTCGGCGGTCATATCAAAGACAAATCCCATCTGATTAGCTTTATAATTGATTGTCGCGAGGGCTTTTTCGCCGGGTTTTACCATCTCGATCTCCTTGATGGAAAACTCCTCTACCTGAAGATTGCACCGTCTGACAAAGTTGTCTCGGGGAAATTCGTTTCTGAAAGCCGTGGCACATACGTCGTAGAGGGCGCCCCAGTCATTCCTGACTTTAGCATCCCACGCCAACCGGACCTGTTTTCTCAAACTATCCTCGCCTGTAAGACCGGCGGGAAAATGCGCACAGGAAACAACCATCAACAACAGATACAAACATACAAGCGACTTTAGAACTTGTGCCTTCATTCTTTTTCACCCTTACCCTTGGATCGTTTCTCAAGTTCCAATCGGATATATTCCTCAGGGGACAGATTGCGCATTTTTTCCATCTCCTTCTCCATCTCCAGGCGATTCTGAGCCGCTTTGGCTTCGGCCTCCTTCGCCGCCTCCTTACTGATCTCACTTATTTTCTTATGTATCTCTTCTCCGGTGATAGCGATAATCTCCTGATTTTTAGCCGTCGATGTATCGACAGGTATCATTTTGACCTGTTGCTCCACGATCCGACCGGCCTCATTCAGAGTCAACCGGGCGACTCCCAAGCTATGACCCTGTTGGGCGGTCTGAAGCAACAGTGTTTTTCCGATACTGTCATGGCCCTCTTCCGGGCCCTTCAAATCACTGCCGCACGGAGCCTCTTTTCCCGAACCTTTTCCGGATGTCCCCTCACCAACAATGGCCAGACCAACCCCGTCCAGCGTGTCGATGATCGAGCGAGTGTCTTCAAGACCGCACTGGGAAAGCAGAACAATAATATCGGCCTCCTTTTTGACCACAGAAATCAAATTCGAAAGGGCCTTTTCAGGAGGAATAATCTCAAGTGTCTCAAGCGTATCGGATAGTTTTACATTTTCAAACGCATCTTCGGAGACTATCCCAAGGATACCCACGTTGACATCTTTTATTTTTACGACAGCATATGTGCGGCCAAACGGGGACTGGTCCTTCTTGTAGACAATGTTTGACGTGACTATCGGGAAAGTGACCTTGGCGGAGTTCTTTTTTACAAAATCGGGCCCAAAAGAAAAATCCTCGCTCCCCAGGTTCATGGCGGCATAGCCCATCTTCTCCATTG
>JAQULO010000133.1 GCA_028718565.1 Syntrophales bacterium
GTATCTTTCGGTGGCCCTAATGGCCCTGTCTGCTCGGAAGTCAAAGCGGCCCTGTACGACCAGAAGGAGCGCCCCGTGATAACGAATAATATTATCGGGCTTGGCGGCCGTGATGTTGTCGTTGCCGATTTTGTAAAGATGATGGAACAGGCGATCGGCGCGCAGAATAAGAAACCCGCAAAAGCGTACGAAATATACGGAGTGAGGGGATCATGAATACTGTAGAAAACTTTGATTTATATGCTCCACGGCTGGTGGACCAGAAAGAGTACTTCGGCTCCGGACACCGTGCCTGTTCAGGATGCGGGGAGGCGTTAGCCATCCGCCTGATGTGCAAGGCTCTGGGCGAAGATACCGTGATCGTAAACGCCACGGGATGCATGGAAGTAATATCGGTTATGTATCCCACAACGGCATGGAACCTTCCCTGGATTCACGTTGCGTTTCCCAATGCCGCCTCAGTCGGTGCGGGGGTTGAGGCCGCACTCAAGGTACTGCGACGCAAGGGGAAGATAGCGGATCGAAGGATAAAGACCGTCTGCATCGGTGGAGATGGCGGCACCTTTGATATCGGCTTCCAGGCCCTTTCAGGCACAATGGAACGGGGACACGATGTTCTCTATGTCTGTTTCGACAACGAGGGATACATGAATACCGGGATACAGCGATCCGGCGCCACGCCGATGGGCGCTTCGACGACCACAAACCCGGCTGGCGCTGCAAGCCAGGGCAAGAACGAGTGGAAGAAGAATATTGCCGAGATAATCGCTTCCCATAACGTGTCTTACGTCGCTACGGCCTGTCACAGCTATCCCCTTGACTTTATGAACAAGGTCAAGAAGGCACGGGAGGTTAAAGGTCCGAGCTACATCCACTGCCTGTCGGTTTGCCCGACGGGCTGGAAGGTTCCGACCGAGGACTGCATCAAGGCAGGACGGCTGGCCGTCGAAACGGGGGTCTTCCCGTTGTACGAGATAGAAGACGGGAAGTATACGATGTCGACTCCCACACCGGAGAAACTGAGGCCTGTGGAAGACTATCTGAAGAGCCAGGGCCGATTTCGCCATCTTACACCCGATTACGTACAGAAGATACAGGACAGGGTAACCCTGGAGTATAATAAATTGCTCAACAAGGTTGAGAATCTGCACTCCTGGTCCGAATTAAAGGGATAAAGAGGGCAGGTTAAAGACACGGGGGCGATAATGCCCGGTGTTCTTAGTGCTTACACTACACAGGATAAGGTGCTTGAGAATGAATAAAGTTGCATTTAGCAGTTGGAACGGCAAGGTCGTGGATAACCGGGATGAAAAGGCGGCAAAGACCGTTGCTGTCAATCTTCCCGCGCCCGGCGGTGAGGTAGCGACCATGATGGGATGGAGCGGCCTCGTGGCAAAAGATTCCAAGGCCGACATACCATCCCTTACCTTCAACTATTTGAGAGAGGCACGCAAGGTTTCGTGCGGCGAATGTTCCGTCTGCATGATCGGAATCGACAGGCTCCTGGATATCATCGGACAGATGGCCGACGGGAAAGGAAGCAAGGCAGACCTTTCCGAGATGCAGGGTATCGTCAAGCAGGTGTCAGCGAACAGCAAGTGCAGTTTCGGCCAGTCGGCCCTCTTCCCCGTGCTTGACGCGGTGAAATACTATAAGGCCGATTTTGCCGCCCTGATCAGTGGCGAGAAAAAACTGAACGGCAAGGAGTATCGGTCCGAGGTGACGGCGCCCTGTATGGATGCCTGTCCGGCAGGGCTTGATATCCCCGGCTACATAGAATTGATCAAAAACAACCGGTTTGAAGAATCGCTCAAACTGATCCGCCGGGACTGTGTTCTCCCCGGCGTTATCGGACGCACCTGCACCCATCCCTGTGAGGACGCCTGCGTGCGTAAGAACATCGATGAATCCCTCTCGATCCGACTGCTCAAAAGAGCGGCCGCGGACTTCGATCTGGCGCAGGGTGCAAAACCGTTTGGCGCCCCCGCGCAGCAGAAGGAAGAAAAGGTCGCGATCATCGGCGCGGGCCCGGCAGGCCTTGCCGCCGCGTGCCAGCTCCGTCTGAAGGGGTACGGCGTCACGATCTTTGAATCACTCCCGCACGCCGGAGGGATGGCCGCAGTAGGGATACCCGACTATCGTCTCCCCGCAGATGTTCTCACCCACGAGATTGATCTTATCAAGAGGATGGGCGTGGAGATCAAGCTGAACACAAAGATAGAAAAGCTCACCATAAAAGATCTCAAACAAGAGGGCTACAGCGCCCTGTTTGTCGCGGTCGGCGCCCACCAGGGAAACCGGATCGGCGTTGAAGGCGAGGATGAAGGATACGAAGGATTCGTCGACGGAGTCAAATTTCTCAGGGATATGAACCTCGGCACGAAGATACAGTCGGCCGGCAAGGTCATGATCGTCGGGGGCGGAAATGTCGCCCTGGACTGCGCCCGCAGCTGCGTGAGGCTCGGGTTTAAGAAGGTTGAGATCATCTACCGGCGGTCACTGGCTGAAATGCCGGCAAGCAACGAGGAGATAGAGGGTGCCACGGAAGAAGGCGTCTCCATCAGGTTCCTGGCCGTTCCCGTCAAAATCATCGCGAAGGACGGGAAGGTCACCGGCGCGGAGTGTATCAAGATGAAGCTGGGCAACCCCGATGAGAGCGGAAGGAAACGACCCGTCCCGGTGAAGGGCTCCGAGTTCACTGTGAAGACAGACATGATCATAGCAGCTATCGGTCAGCGCCCCGAGCTTCCTGCGATGGATAAAAAGGTCGGTACGACCGCCTGGGGTACCATACAGGCAGACCCGGTAACCCTGGCAACCGAGATGGAAGGGGTCTTTGCCGGTGGAGATTGCGTCACGGGACCGGCAACCCTGATCGAGGCCTTGGACATGGGAAATCGCGCTGCGGAGGGAATAGATTCTTACCTCCGGGGGAACAACCCGGCCGAAAAGGTATCGTTTGCAGGCGTCGAACTGGCAAAGCAGAGGGGACAGGGGCTTGTGGTTAAGGGCCCTGCGACCGAGGTTGCCTTCCTTGATCCGAACAAGAGGGTCGGGGGTTTTGGAGAGGTTGAAGGCGGATTTATCGCCGCCGATGCTATGAAAGAAGCTCAGCGCTGCCTTAGGTGTTATCGGGTTGTGGTCTGGGAAAAGACTGTATAACAAAGAGCGGGTAAGGTGATAAGAATGCTTAATATCGTAATAGATGGAAAAAAGGTCAAGGCGCAAGAGGGTTCGACCATACTGGACAATGTCCGGGCATTGAAGATAGATATCCCCACGCTGTGCCATCATAAGGAACTCACCCCCTTCGGGGCCTGCCGCCTGTGCAGTGTGGAAGTCAAGACCAATGGAAAGTGGCAGCTTGCAACGTCGTGTAATACCCCCGTTGAGAGTGACATGGAGGTCGCAGCCAGCTCCGAGGTGGCAAAGGAGAGCAGAAAGTCGGCCGCGCAGCTCCTCTATTATAAGTACCCCGAGACTCAGGCAGTCAAAGAGATCGCCCGGAAACTGGGTGTGGATGTGTCTCCCGAGGAGGCCAAAGGTCATGACTGTATACTGTGCGGACTGTGCGTAAGGACATGCCGCGAGGTTGTGGGCGTGAGCGCGCTGACCTTCCAGGACAGGGGACGCGGCCGGGATATCGACAAACCGGAGATTATCTTCGACCCGAATGTCTGCATAGGATGCGGTTCCTGCGCCTACGTGTGCCCCACCGGCTACGTGAAGATGGAGACCGACGGTGACCGTAGGATCATCTGGGACAAGGTCTTCAAGATGGTCCCCTGCCCGGTGTGCGGACGGTTATTCGCACCGGAAGACCAGCTCAAATACATCAGCAGGACCATCGGTGTACCGTTTGGCGAACTGGCCACCTGTGTTGACTGTAGGTAGAATTTTTAAACTTCGTTATTGTAACAGAGTACAAACTCTGATAGAAGCCCATTTTTATTTTGTTAAATACAGATATTCCCCAGTAGCTCAGTCGGTAGAGCAGATGGCTGTTAACCATCTTGTCCGTGGTTCGAGTCCGCGCTGGGGAGCCAAAAATAAAGCCCGTTTTTATCGAAACGGGCTTTATTAATTTTGGTGACCTATGGATTTCGAATAAGCGTCAATCCGAAGTTGAGTAAATAGAGAGGCAGAGTCAGGTTTGAGATGTTGATTCAATTTTGGATTGACACTTGAAGAACTAAGCCGCGTGTCACAAGCTATGGCGTTTCAATC
>JAQULO010000134.1 GCA_028718565.1 Syntrophales bacterium
TGTAGACCTTCCCCGCCGCGTCTGTGACCTTATCCTCAAGGACCGGAGCCGTCAGAGCCGTTCCCGCTCTATTCAGGGGGGAAAGGAGCAGCTTCTTATCAGTTGCCAGGATTAAAGAGCCGTCTATCTGCCTTGAATCCCAATTCACTATTGCCCCGTACCCGTATTGCGTAGTGGTCGTGTTCGTGATCCCTGCCCCCGGAACATAGGTGCCGGCGACTACGTGCGTGAGCGTCAGGGCCTGCCCGAAATTCTTAACGAGCCGGTTAGCGGTCTTGGAGGTCTTGCTGTAGTCAAAGGCCATTTATGCCCTCACCAATGGTACTGAGCACCCGCCCCTTGATTTAAGGAACGGGGCCAGCATATTGTCAATGAACGAGTACCGGGTAGCCTGAGGGGAATACCGGTCATATTCCGTCTCAATAGGCCCGACCTTTTCCCGAACAACGCCCTGTGTAAGATCAGGTTGAAGATCCGCGGAGGCCGCTTTCAGGGCGAGTTCTGCGCAGGCGCGAGCTACTTCTGTAGGAACCTCATCATATCCAACCGCCCAGCTATCACGCACCACGCCGGAACGAGGCCAGTCAAGGGCTTGATCTTCTGTGTATCTCACCCCTTCCCAACGGTCCCGGTAAACTGCGGTCATGTAATCAGTCGCTTTCCTGAGAGCGGCTTCCCGAACGGCCGTAGCTTCGCCGGTATCCAGGGCAGCCCAAGCCGTCACACCGCGATTGGAAAAGTATGTTGATGCGTCGGCTACAGAGATATAGCTTTCACTATCCGATTTCCCGCTCCCATCCTCACAAATCAGACTCATTTCTTAGCTCCTTCATTAATAAGCTGATCCTCTGGCAATTCGCCGCCAGTTCGCCGTTGCTGCCGTGGATGCTCCGACGCTATGATAAATATAATCAGTATCGGCGCATATTTCATTAGCTACACCAACCGTGCCGTTAGCGGCACCGGCAGACGTTCTCACGTAAATCAGGTTGCAGATCTTGTCGTTATACTCCTCCCCGTTCTCGGCTGCTTCGATCTTGATATCTACTACGTTTGTGATTGCCGCCGTCCAATTCGTCATGTCGTCAAGGCACGAAATCAAACCTGCCGTATCGGCGAACGTATTCGCGGGGACGCTTGTGTCCGCTGCTTTCGTGAAGGTTGCCTCGTCAAAGATCACCCTATCGCCCAGGGCAAGCTGGGCCAGATCGGCTTCGGAAAGAACACCCCACGCTTTTCCAACTGCCGATCCGCCGCTCGTTGAAGTGCCACGGTGAGTAATGGTCGCGGCCTTCCCATTCTGCGCGACCCCGAGAGCATCCGATGTCGCTGTCACAACGCCCGCTTTTTCTGCCCCTGTCCAGCCTTCAAGAGCATTCAAGAGGGTCGCGAGTTCCGCCGCGCTATTGAATTCACCCTCCCCGGCTTGTGCCGCTTTGGTGCAGGTCACTTCCTCGAAAACGATGGTGTCCCCGACTTCGAGAATGGCAAGGTCCGCAACGGGCAGGGTCAGCGTGGTTCCGGTGGCATTGACCGGTGTTTTCTTAGGCAGGCCGACCGCAGCGAAAGACGTGGCCCCGGTGAAAGACGGGCTCGCAAGGGGGGCCTTGAGGGCCAGGGCGTCAAAAACGGCTTTGACCGTGGGGGCATGGGCTGTATCGCTCCCGGAAAGCGTGCCCGTTAAGAGAGCCGCCACAACAGCCGCAACCTCAATATCAGTGGCGAGTGTCGCGGGATCCGGGAAGGCCGTCGCAATGGTCAAAGTCCCCGCCGTGCAGCTTATCTCAAAGCGTTCAGGCAAGGCATACGGGCCAAATGTTAAGTTCGCCCCTGCTATCGCTGTAACAGATTGAGCGTCTCCGCCGCCGGGAGATTGTGGGAGGCGCACAACGAGTCCTGTCACCCCCGCCGCTGCGGTGATGGTCAGAACATTCCCGGCGGGGAGAGTTATCGTCTGTTTTTCGTTTGCGTTCATAGTTTATTTCCTCTTTCTTTTTTGTTTAATCGGCTCCGCCGGTTCTTCATTGGCTGCCTCTTTATATTCAACGTCGCCCGGTTTTACGCGGTCTGCGAATTGGATATAATACCCTTTCGGGTGCGCCGGATTGTCGCTTTTAATTTTAACTAATTTCCGCTCTTCCATTATCTGCCTCCACGGGTTCTTTATTACTTGTTAAGAAGGGGAGCGGCCATGCTGACCGCCCCCTATAGTGATTAAGCACCCGCCAGGATTGCGATATGCTCAGGTTTAACCGCCTTCACGCCCCAAGCAATCGACACTTCAAACTGCACCTGCCGATACTGCTTATAAACGGCAACTTCAAAGCTCAGGCCGCTGCGAGGATCGGTGATCGTGGTTCTGTCGGACGCCATATCGCCTTCTGCGGGCAGCGCGGGCATACGGGTTGCCAGCACGATTGCAGAGCGGGCAAAAGCCATACAACGACTACCGGATGGACGAATAGCCACGGCCAGGGTGTCATCTGTAATTGCTTTCAGCAGACCGGGAGCCGCGATGACAACCGTTCCACCGCCGGAAATATCATCGTCGCCCGTCAACACAACATATTGAGTCGTGGTGTCGCCGGTGTTGGCGATGGTCATCAAGTCGCCGGCCAGGATGGTGCCTGATCCGGCGGAGGCCAGAGTCAAAGAAGTGGCTCCGACAGCGTAATTAGTGGCGTCCAGGGTTCCGCCATCTTCAGTTCCTACTGCCGGAGTCTGAACCTGCGCGGATTCACGGACAGGCATTCCGTAAAGATCCAAAAGAACGCCCTGCCGTAACAGAGAGTCGCCGCCTGCTTCATTGACTTTGGAAAGCTGCGTCAGGGTTCTGAGAGCAGCACCCTCTGTGGTTCCAACGACCAAAGACAGGTCATTCAGCGGTGCGCCGTTGTCGGCCAGAATCTTGCGGACATTGGCAGCATCAGCCAGATTGGTTTTAAATAAAGTGGTGTCGTTCGGAACTGCGGCGCGGGAGCCGTATTTATACAGATTGCCGAGATCAAGCTCGATCTCGTTCACCAACGTGCGCATTGCCTGCGCGAACTGGTCACGGATGATGTTCTTCACACCAGGGCCGCCGTTGTTCATCTGCAACGACTCTTCACCCTGCCAACGGATCGGCACCCGGCGGGCTTTGGTGATTGCCAACGACACATTACCGATGGTCTGATGCCCGTCATCCGGGGGGGTCACATCCGGGGCAATATCACCCGCGGTTGCTGCCGGTGCAACGTGTGAGTACACCGTCTGGCCGATAGCAGCGCGGGAGGTCTGCGGGTCAATGGTTACGGACGGAATAAATCCGACCAACTCTCTGGACACAACGTCCAAAGCTGCATAAAGATCAGGAATCAAATTCGTGAGTGTGTTTGCTGAACTAGGCATGATAAAGTTCTCCTTTTTGGTTATTTAGGGCAAAGAAAAACGGCGACAATAAGGTGGTTAGGCACCTAACTGCCGCCGTTAATTCTTTCTTTTGCGCCCCTGTCAGTCTGACCGGACTTCGAGGAGAGCCCTAGTTTTTAATCTGTTAATTTCCCGCCGCCCTTTGT
Organism: Syntrophales bacterium; assembly: GCA_028718565.1. Taxonomy (GTDB): domain Bacteria; phylum Desulfobacterota; class Syntrophia; order Syntrophales; family UBA2210; genus UBA6078. The sequence goes on from JAQULO010000134.1 coordinate 3,558, forward strand.
AAACTCCATCTTTGCATCTGGAGCTAACGAATCAAAAGCGGCCCTCGCCATAGTCTTGACGCCATCAGCGCCCGTCTTTCCACCTGTAGCCCCACCGCCCTGATTAGCAGGCGCTGCCACAAAGTGCTTACCTTCATCCGATTTCGCCCACTCGATAACTGCGTCGCTTAGCGGCTTGTCACCCATGAGGGCTATTCGGTTTTCCCCTTCAGTTTTCAAAGTAACCTGCCCGGACAGAAGGGCTTTAACCGCCTTCGTCATTTCGGGCTTTACGCCTGCCTTCAGCAGAGCGTCATTGAGGCCATTATCCACCAGCAGCTTTGAGACAAAAACGGCTTCTCCTTCAAGCGCCTTCTTTGCCGTCTCTGCCTCTGCCTTGGCGGTCTTTGCATCCTTCAGGGCCGTTGCGAGTTTGGTTTGCACATCGTCAAGTTCGGCCTGAAGTGCCGCGTGGTCTGCGGGGTCAATGGTCGCGTCCTTCTGCGCCTTCTTGAGCTTGGCCAGCAGTTCCGTGTTCTTGGTTTGGAGACCGGCCACCGCCTCATCAATGGCCGCCTTCAGCGCCGCTTTAGTGTCGGGATCGTTTGGATCAAAAGCCATTCTTAACCTCCCTCGTTGTGGGGCTTCACCCCGTTGCG
>JAQULO010000135.1 GCA_028718565.1 Syntrophales bacterium
AACAACGGTCATGTAAATATGCTTTTCTTGTTTTGTTTGGTGAATACGGCAAGGACTACGTCTCCTTGAACCAGTTCGCCGCATAGGAGGATTCGTGAGCAAAACCAGAAAATCCAGCATCGAAGTTCAGGGAACCGCCGTCACTATCTTCAACCAAGGCATCGATGACTATATTTCCCTGACGGACATCGCGAAGCACAAAGAACCAAATCGATCGGATCATGTCATCCAGAACTGGATGAGAAACCGCAATACCATTGAGTTTTTAGGCGTATGGGAGCGGTTGAATAACGTCGTTTTTAAACCCCTCGAATTCGAGGGGTTTAAAAACAGGGCAGGGCTCAACAGCTTTGTATTGACACCAAGACAATGGATAAATGCCACCAATGCCATCGGGCTGGTCTCCAAGTCGGGGCGTTACGGCGGCACCTACGCCCATAAAGACATCGCCTTTGAATTCGCCTCCTGGATATCGGTCGAGTTCAAACTCTACCTCATAAAGGAATTCCAGCGTCTCAAGGAAGACGAAAATCGCCGCCTGTCACTCGCTTGGAACCTGAATCGCACCCTTTCCAAGCTCAACTACCGCATTCATACCGATGCGATCAAAACTCACCTCATTCCCGCGGTCGTCACCGCCGCTCAAGCGGCCATCACCTATGCCAACGAGGCCGATCTCTTAAATGTCGCCCTGTTCGGCCAGACCGCCAAACAGTGGCGGGACGCCAACCCCGACCTCGAAGGCAATATGCGGGAATACGCCACCGTCGAGCAACTGCTCGTGCTGGCCAATATCGAGGGCATGAACGCCGAACTCATTCATATGGGGCTGTCACAAGGGGAGCGCCTCAAACGCCTTAACGCAATCGCTATCCGCCAGATGCAGGTACTCACCACAGCGCCCGCACTGAAACAAATCAAGGAATAACCATGCACTCCCCTCACATCAATCTTCCTCGTCACCGCCGCGGGCATGTCGGCGATTTCCCTAAAAGGATGCATTTTTCGGAACACGAGGAAACGGAATCACGTCACGAATGTTGCCCATGCCGGTTACGAACTGAACAAATCTCTCCAATCCGAGACCAAATCCGGCATGGGGAACGGTTCCAAACCGTCGCAGGTCGAGATACCACCAATAGTTCTTTTCATTCAGGTTCAGCTCCTTCAGCCTTGCCAGCAAGCGGTCATAGCGTTCCTCTCTCTGTGACCCGCCGAGCACCTCGCCCAGCTTCGGGAAGAGTACGTCCATGGCCGCCACCGTTCTGTCGTCGTCATTTTGTCGCATGTAGAAGGCCTTGATCTCCCTTGGATAGTCCACGACAACAACCGGCGATTTGAAGTGCTGTTCGGTCAGAAACCGTTCGTGTTCCGAATGCAGGTCGGTTCCCCAACTCACCGGAAGCTCGAATGATTGACCGGATTTTTCGAGAATCTCAACGGCATCCGTGTACGAAACCCTTTGGAACGGAGAATGGACGATATGATCCAAGGTAGTGGTCAGTTCCTTATTGTAGTATTTTTGCAGGAAGGCCAGGTCTTCGGCGCGGTCCTCCAGACACCGGCTGATGAGATACTTCAGGAAGGCCTCGGCCAGATCTATGGTGTCGCCCAGGTCATAAAACGCCATCTCCGGTTCCACCATCCAGAACTCAGCCAGGTGGCGGGAGGTATTTGAGTTTTCGGCACGAAAGGTGGGACCGAAGGTATAGACCTCGCTGAAGGCCGTCGCAAAGATTTCCCCCTCAAGTTGCCCCGAAACGGTCAGGCTCACTTCTCTACCAAAGAAATCATGGGAAAAGTCCACCACGCCCGTCTCCGTCCTGGGAGGACGATCCAGGTCCAGGGTGGTTACGCGGAACATTTCCCCGGCCCCTTCCGCATCACTGGCGGTGATTATCGGGGTATGGACATACATGAATCCGCGTTCCTGGAAAAAGGTGTGGACGGCATGTGCCAGGGTGTTGCGGACCCGAAACACGCTGCCAAAAGTGTTGGTGCGCGGGCGCAGGTGAGCAATCTCACGGAGGAATTCCAGCGTATGGCCTTTCTTCTGGAGGGGGTATTCTTCTCCTGATGCATTTCCGAATATCCGGAGGGCCTTGGCCTGGATCTCGTAGGGTTGTCCCTTGGCTGGGGAGGGTACGAGTTTTCCGAGGACTTCGACGGAGGCCCCGACATTGAGTTTTAGCGCTTCCCCGTAGTTTTCCAGCCCGGCCTCCGCAACGATCTGTATCCCGGCCTGATTGGAGCCATCGTTCAAGTTGATGAAGGAAAGCCCCTTGGAGTCACGCCTGGTCCTTACCCATCCCCTTGCGCAGACCTCCTGGTCACAGTATTTTCCTGTGAGCAGAGATGCTATCTTTATGTTTCTGGGCATAATATCACCTGGAACGAAATTATGAGAAATTAAGCACTAGGGGAAACAGGTATCTTATTTAGGAGCTCGATTTTCGAAGGACCTCCATCTTGGCATAAATAAGCTGTTTGTGGTCTAAACCGAGCAGTTTAGCCAGCTTATGCACCAGGTAGTCTTCATGTTTGTTTAGGATGCCGTCAACATAGATTACCTTCCAGGTCAACTTAATCAGTTCCATTTTTTGCTCAACCGAATAATTGTTTCTTATTAATTGGGCAAATTGCCACAGGTCAATGCTTGCCTTGCGCTCCCTTTCAGAAAGTTCTATCAGTTTATCGGTTGCTTCTTTCGAAAGGCTGAAATGCCTTTTTATCGTTTTAATAATCTGCTCTTTCTCCTCTGTGCTGAACTCATTATCGGCATGCGCCATCTCCAGCAGAAGGGCGCAGGTTGCCACCTGAACTTTATCGGTATAGGTGGCCTCCCTGGATTGGACCCCCCTTCCAATAGCTATTTCTTTTTTGAAAAAAGATTTAATTATGCTGAGCATTCAATTGTCCTTGTTGGTAAGGAAATAGCAGGGGAATCTCAAAAACGATCAGGCCTGAATGGGGGCCGGTCTTCCTATCCCCGGCGCGGCCTCTTACCAAGGGTAAGCGGCACATTGATGGTCTTGCTGCCACGCAACACGGTAAGAAGCACCCTGTCCCCCGGTTTCTTCTCCCGGAGATAGCGAATTAGTACATCGCCCGACGCCACCTTTTTCCCATCGATTTGCAGGATAATGTCACCGCCTATAGCCACAATGGTGTTCCCGAGACGGACCTGTCTGGTGGCGCCACGGAGCCCGGCCCGGTCGGCCGGTCCATCCTTGACCACTTCCGCAAGCATTACCCCGTAGCGGACGGGTAACTTAAGGGCCTCGGCCAGAGAGGGCCGCAGTGTCTGGAGGCCAGCGCCCAGCCAAGGGTATTCCACGTAGCCCCGGGCCATGAGTTGGGGAAATACCTTCCTAGCTGTATTGACTGGGATGGCAAAACCAATGCCTACGCTCCCACCAGACGGGGTAAATATCGCGCTATTTATGCCGATCAGCTCGCCGTCAGAGTTAAGGAGGGGGCCTCCAGAATTTCCCGGATTGATGGAGGCATCGGTCTGAATCATGTCTTCGATTAAGAGGCCGCTCGGCGCCCTTATGGACCGTCCTATCGAGCTGATAATGCCCGTGGTCAATGTCTCTTTCAGCCCAAAGGGGTTCCCGATAGCCAAAACCTTTTGTCCTACCCGAAGCTTATCTGAATCACCTAAACGGATAGACTTCAGTTTACTTTTTGGAGCAGCAATCTTTATCACCGCCAAGTCACTGTCTGGATCTGAACCAATGAGTTTGGCCGGATAAGAACTCCCATCAGACAGGGTTACCTGTACGGATTGCGCCTCCATAATTACGTGATGATTGGTAAGGACATACCCACGGTCATCAATAATTATCCCTGAACCGGAACCCTGTTTGGGTACCGGGTTGAGAAAGAAATCCAGCTCCATGACCACGCTGGAGACGTTGACTACGCTGGGGGCGACTTGATTATAGACAGAGACGTTGTTTTTCTCATCTTCTGTTAGAGCTGCCCCGGTCCGGCTCAGGAGAAGAGTGTAAATCAGCGCCAGGCTAATTATTAAGAGGTACTTTTTAGGTATGTT
>JAQULO010000136.1 GCA_028718565.1 Syntrophales bacterium
CGGTTCACGGTTTTTTCAACCGGGAACGGGTAACTGTAAGCCGTAAACGGTGATTGCTTTGTCTCTTCAAATGGAAGAAAGATCTGAAAATTTTTGCAGTGAGGGGTTTTAAAACATGACAGGTTATGCGGCCCCTATTCGGCGTCTCATACAAGAGCTGTCCCGGTTCCCCGGGATAGGCGAAAAGACGGCTACACGGCTGGCGACATTCATACTGTATACATCCGAAAGAGATGCGGCGAGGCTTGCCGAGAGCATCATGGAGGTCAAGAGGAAGATACGCTTCTGCTCCATCTGCTTCAACCTGACGGAAGGCGATGTCTGCGAAATCTGCGGCGATTCCGCGCGGGACAGGGATGTCATCTGCGTGGTTGAAGATCCGGACTCCCTCGTCGCCATAGAGGAAAGCGGTAGTTTCAGGGGTATGTACCACGTTCTTCACGGCGTGCTCTCCCCCGCCGACGGGATCGGCCCCGAGTCTCTGAGACTTCGGGAACTGGTGGAGCGGATAGCTGCAAATAACGTCAGGGAGGTTATCCTGGCTACCAATCCCAGCGTCCAGGGAGAATCGACCGCCCTCCTTGTCACCAAGCTATTGCAGGGAAAAGATGTCACCATCACCAGGATAGCCTTCGGTATCCCGATCGGGGGCGATCTAAAATACGTGGACAAGATGACCATGACGAAGGCCATCGAGTTCCGTCGGGGAATGTAAAACCGCCTCATGAATATCATCAGAGAGATACCCTGTGACAGGATCATAGATACGGTACGGGACCTCTTCATCAGGGTAAGCACCGATCTCGGGGACGATGTCTTGTCCGCCGTACAAAGGGCCGCACAATCCGAAGATACAGAGCTCGGCCGCTATGCCCTGGAGAAGATTATTGAGAACGCGAAGGTCGCTAAGAATGAGTCGCTGCCCCTCTGCCAGGATACCGGCCTCGCGGTTGTATTTGTGGAGGTGGGGCAGGATGTCCATGTAACCGGGGGGAATTTCAGTGAGGCCGTCCAGGAGGGTGTCCGCAGGGCTTACCGGGACGGTTTTCTGAGAAAGTCCATCTGCGACCCGATCTCAAGGGCAAACACCGGAGACAATACCCCCGCAGTCATTCACACAGAGATCGTTCCGGGGGATACGATACGCATTATCGCCATGCCAAAGGGGGGCGGGAGCGAGAACATGAGCAGCTCCGTCATGCTGCTCCCGTCAGCGGGTCTGGAAGGCATAAAGAAACACATCGTCGACATGGTGAGAAAGGCCGGGCCGAATCCCTGCCCGCCGATACTGGTCGGCGTGGGCATCGGGGGATCAATTGAAAAATCGGCGCTCCTTGCAAAGAAGGCCCTCTCGCGCCGCGTGGGGGAACCGAACAGTTCCGACACCCGGCTGTCAGAGCTTGAAAGGGAAGCGCTCACGGAGATAAATTCTCTCGGCATCGGCCCCCAAGGGTACGGGGGAAGAACCACCGCCCTCGGCGTACATGTGGAGATGATGCCCTGCCACATCGCCAGCCTCCCGGTAACGGTCAATATACAGTGCCACGTGGCGCGCCACGGGGAAGCGGTCATCTGAGCTGCCATGAAAAATCTTCAAAGAATCCGTACTCCCATAACTGCCAAGGTCTGTGAGGGGCTGAGCGCCGGCGACAGGGTGCTCCTGAGCGGAAGCATCATTACCGGCAGGGATACGGCTCACAAGAGGCTTTCGCGCCTAATAGCCGAAGGGAAAACGCTCCCCGTGCGACTGGATGGCGAGACAATCTTTTACGCGGCCCCTACCCCGCCCCGCCCCGGTCGAGTCATAGGCTCCATCGGGCCGACGACCAGCTATCGGATGGACGAATACGCCCCTACCCTGATGGAGGCGGGGATCAGGGGAATGATAGGGAAGGGAAAACGCTCGCCTGCGGTCAGGGACGCCATCGTGCGCTATAAAGCCGTCTACTTCGGTGCCATGGGGGGTGTCGCGGCCTTGATGTCCGCATGCGTAAAAAAGGCGGAAGTTATTGCCTACGGGGACCTTGGCCCCGAGGCAATCATGCAGCTGGAGATAGAAGATTTCCCGCTGATTGTCATAGATGACGCGTCAGGGAGGGACCTGTACGAAGAGGCCGTACCCAACGGTTATCTTTAAGGCTCTCCATTTTTTTAAAAAGAGAGGTTGACAGAAAAGATTTTATTATTTAGAGTGTGAATTTTCTGAATTCGTACAAGGGAGAGTTTCCTTATGGTAGAGATAAGATGGCATGGAAGAGGCGGTCAGGGAGCGGTGACATCGGTAGAGACCCTCGCGCTTGCCGCTATTGGAGAGGGACAGTATGCTCAGGGGTTCCCCAGTTTTGGCCCGGAGAGAAGAGGGGCGCCGGTGGCGGCGTTCAACCGCATCGACGACAAGAAGATCCGTGTCAGATCGGGTATTTATAACCCCGATGTCGTCATTGTTCTTGACTCGAGCCTGATGAGCTTGGTGAACGTCGCCGACGGGTTGAAACCCGACGGTGTTCTTATTGTCAATACCGTCAAATCGCCGGAAGAGGTAAAGAAGGCGACAGGGTTCAAGGGGACCGTCGGTACGGTTGATGCGTCGAGGATAGCGCGGGAAGAGATGGGTGTCCCGATAACCAATACCACCATGATCGGGGCGGCCGTCAAGGCGACCGGGCTGGTAAAGATTGAATCGGTGAGGGAGCCGTTGAAGAATCGGTTTGGAAGGATAGCCCAGAAAAACATAAACGCGATGGAACGGGCTTATAATGAGCTCAAAATAGCCAAGTAGTTCACAAACATCTTGAGGTTGATTGTATTATGGAAAAAGAGAAAAAATGGCCGGAGAAGTGGCAGGAGCTTACCCCGGGATGCATGGTGTTCAGACCTGGGAGCACGCGGGAGTACCACACGGGAACTTGGCGGGCGCAGAGACCCATATACGACACCAGCCGGTGCATCAAGTGCGGTGTCTGCTATATCTTCTGCCCGGAAGGTTGTATTTCCCAGGATGCCGATGGACACTTCATGGCGGATCTTGATTACTGCAAGGGGTGCGGAATCTGCGCCCATGAATGCTGGCCTGGCGCCATAAAGATGGTGGAGGAGGGATAGGTTATGTCTGAAAGAATTGGTATGGAGATAGCGCTCGCTGCGGCTGAAGCGGTTGCCCTGTGCAGACCGGATGTTGTGGCCGCCTATCCTATCACACCGAATACTCATATACCGGAGCACTTGTCGGATATCGTAGCGGAAGGAAAACTCGATGCCGACTTTATCTGTGTTGAATCCGAGCATTCCGCCCTGAGCGCCTGCTGCGGTGCATCCGGCGCCGGCGCGCGCGCCTTTACGGCAACGAGTTCACAGGGACTTTTATATATGGCCGAAATCGTTCCGATCGTGCCGGCCATGCGCCTCCCCATCGTGATGGCGATTGGGAACCGGGCTCTGTCCGGTCCTATCAATATATGGAACGATCACAGCGATATCATGTCACAGAGGGATACCGGCTGGATCTCCATGTTTGCGGCGGACGGCCAGGAATCAGTGGACATGTTGATCCAGGCGTTCAGGATTGCCGAGCACCGTGACGTTATGCTGCCGGTCCATGTCAACCTGGACGGTTTTCAGCTGACGCACGTGGTCGAGCCCATGATGATGCCGAACCAGAAGGAAGTTGACCGATTCCTCCCGGCGTACAAACCATACGCCGCGGTTCATCCGGACAACATCGTCTCTATGGGCGCCCTGGCGATGCCGGATATATTCAATGAAGCCATGATGGTCAAGGACCAGGTCCTGATAAATTCCAAGCAGGTAATACTGGATATCTGGAAGGAATGGGAGGAACAGTTCGGGCGTAAATATGAGCCGATAGGCGCGTACCGGATGGAAGGCGCCGAGGTCGCTATGCTGACCATGGGTTCCATGGGGGACACCGCCGAGGTTGCCATCGATGAGTTGCGCGACAAGGGAGTGAAGGCAGGGCTGCTCAAGCTGAAGCTCTGGAGACCTTTCCCCACGGAAGAACTGCTCAAGGCGGTAAAGGGACTCA
>JAQULO010000137.1 GCA_028718565.1 Syntrophales bacterium
TCCATGTGCGCGCCCTGAATGCATTAAACTTGTCCGCTCGGTTAATCGTGATCTTCGCAATACCGTCTTTCTTCTCGTAAAGGATATCTGTGTATTCCATCTTCTTCTTTCCTCCTCGTTTTGTAGTATAGTCAAAACATTTCTGCTCGTCGTCAAGAGATCATCGAATCTGTCAGTCTTTGCATATTCTATGGGGAGCCCAAATCACGCATGAATACCGGACAATCAAGATATCAAACGCCAGAACTCCCGTAGCTCCCCGGAAATGGAGCAAAAGCAACAAGACCAAGGACAATATGCGTTGCACTCATATCAGTTTCTCTTTTTCAATCGGTACGTAGGATCCTATTACGATCCCCTTTCGCCGGCTCTAAATATTTTCCATCCTTGACTACTTCGGAAAAAAATCCTTTCCGCCGTCACACCGGCGAAGGCCCGTGTCCAGAACATTTTGAAATGACCGGGCTCCTGTTTTCACCGGTGTGGCGAATTTAAGGGCTTTTTGACTTTTCACACGTCCAACACCCTATTTGTCTCATTTCTTGTACATAGCATCAATTTCCGCCGCATACTTCTTGAGAACAACCGGTCGTTTTATCTTCATGGTCGGGGTCACTTCTTCCATGCCGGGCAACCACTCGCTGCCGACGATGTAGAACTTTTTGGTCTGCTCGATACGGGCCAGCTTTTCATTGGCCTTGTCAACTTCCTTCTGCACTTCGGCTATTATTTTCGGATTACGGACCAACGCCGCAAAATCCGTGGTGTCCAGACCCTGCTTTTCCGCCCAGCTTTTTACAAATAGTGAATCGAGCGTAACCAGGGCCGTAACGTAACTCCTGGCTTCGCCGATCACCATGGCCTGGCTGATAAACGGACCGGCGTTGGTCAGCTCATGCTCCAAGTGTTGGGGCGCCATGTTCTTGCCCATCGAATTGATCATAATGTCCTTCTTCCGATCGACAATCCTGAGCCAACCATCGGCGTCCATCGTTCCGACGTCGCCCGTATGGTACCATCCGTCCGCCTCAATCACCTGAGCCGTCAGACTCGGGTTTTTACGATATCCCCGCATAAGGGAAGCGGTTTTTATAAGAATCTCGCCGTCTGAAGCCAGTTTTATCTCGCATTCGCCTACCGCCCTTCCGACTGAATCAAGGCGAGGCATACCTCTCGGAGGCACTGCACCAACCCCGCCGGTTTCCGACATTGCATAACACTGCACAATAGGCACTCCGATCGCATAAAAGAATTCAGATATCGGCACGGGAGTAACAGCGCCGCCCGTAGCCCATAAGGGATCTTCCGCGTCAAAGCCCATGGCCTCCCGGGCCTTCGCAAAAAAGCTACGATCAGCCTCCGCAAGCTTCTCTTCCACATCGGCCGGAACCGGCTTACCCGCCTGAATCAAGCGGATTCTCTCCACACCCGCATACAATCCCTCTTCTATCTTTTTATACTCGTCAGCGGGGAGCTTGCGCCAGTTCGCCTCAAGGGCCTCCTTACACTTCTCCCATACGCGCGGGGGTCCAAACCACATTTCGGGTTTAAACCTGCGGACTGCGTCAACACATTTGGCGGCATCCTCACAAAACGCAATCTGACAAGCGCAAGTAATGGCATTGTAGTAATTAGGTGCTCGCTCCCCCACCGCAGCAGCCGGCAGCCATGCGAGGACCCGTCTCCCAGGGAGAAACCCTGTAGGCCACCAAGCTCTGTTTCTAGTGATGTAGTTCATCTCATTGATGTGGGTAAGCTCGCAACCTTTTGCGTCACCGGTCGTGCCCGATGTGTAAATGATGGTTATGAGATCATCGGGCTTTACAGCGGCACACGACGCCTCAAAGTCAAATTTATTATCCGCCGGATCAGGGGCTTCCACCTTGGCCCAGTCGATCGTGCCCGCGGGTCCACCGCCTTCCAACAAAACGATATGCTCCAATTCGGGGTATATCTCCTGCGTATCCGTCATTTGCGCCTGATATTGCTGCTCGCAAACGGCTATCCGGCAGTCCGCATTCTCCAACTGGGCCTTGATCTTTTCCGCAGGAAGCGTCGGATAGAGCGAAAACGGAGTGGCACCGACGCATAAGGCCGCGAGGTCGGCGATCATGTACTGATGACGAGGTTTGAACATCAAAGCGACCGTGTCGCCCCGGCGGACACCGAGACGGTAAAGTCCGGCGGCAAAGGCCTTAACCCGATCATAAAATTCTCTGTACGTCAGGATTTTTTCTCCATCCAAGGTGCTAAACACCGTATAATCCGGGTAGTCCCTGACCGAATTTAAAAAACATTGCACAAAAGTGTCTGGTGTTTCCCACGTAGCATCTGTAACCTTCAACGATGTTGTCATCCTTTTATCCCCCTTTTTTCGTTCTTCTTACCGTTAAAGCCCCTCCACATCCGGTAATGGATGCGGAGGGGCTTTTTCCAACTTATACCTTCAGAATAATCGCCTCTCCCATTGAAAGACCGCCGCAGATCGCTCCCAAACCGTAGCCACCGCCGCGCCGTTGCAGTTCATAGGCCAAGTGCATGGTGATCCGGGCCGCACTGGCACTTACGGGGTGACCCAAGGCAATCGCGCCGCCGTGGATGTTCGTCTTCGCTTTTATTTCCTCCCACTTCTTCGCATCGCCTTTCGCCAGAAGCTTCGTTGATGTCAGGGTGACCGCAGCGAAGGCTTCATTGATTTCAATCATATCCATCTGATCGACGTTCATTCCGGTCTTCTTGAAGGCTTTTTCGATCGAAAAAGCCGGAATCTCCGACATTCGATATGGATCCATCGCACAACCTACAGAGGCCACAATCGTCGCCAACGGTTTCAAGCCCTTCTCCTTTGCCTTCTTACGCGTCATGATCAGCACCGCACTAGCGCCCGCACTCAGCGGAGGCGCATTACCCGCCGTTACTGTCGGGCTCCCATACACCGGATTCAGTCTGGCAAGGGCCTCCATGCTCGTCTTGCGAGGAGCCTCATCCCGGTCGATCACAATGGGATCCCCTTTCTTCTGGGGAATGACAACGGGAATCAGCTCTTCCTTGAAAAGGCCTTCCGCAGCGGCTTTGGCGTAGAGTTCCTGGCTTCTTACTGCCCAGGCATCCTGCATTTCCCGCGTAACACCGTTCTCCACGGCAACTTCGCCAGCATCTCTGGCCACAGGAGAGAAGCGCGGGGGACCAAGTGCAAACAGAGGGTCAATCATCACTATGTTGCCAAGCCGCACACCCGTTCTCAGATCTGGAACAATACGCGGCACGCGGGGCATATTATCCGCGCCCCCGGCTATGACGATATCCGCGTCGCCGCACCTGATGGAGGCAATTCCCTGCCGTACGGCGGTCAGGGATGAGCAGCAGGCTCGATCGATGCTAACGGACATAAGTTCCGGGGGGAACCCGGCCAGGATACCGATCTGCCGCGCAGGCACACCTCCATCCAAGGCAATTTCCCCCGGCATACAACTACCGTAATTGAATTCGTCCACCTCTTCCGGCTTGACGCCTACCCGCCGGATGACTTCCTTCATCACGATGACTGCCAGATCGATACTGGGAACAGCCGCCATGGCGGAATCAAGTTTGCTGAAAGGCGTCCTTACGCCACTGACAATTACTATGTCGTCGTTGTTCATAGGTTTCTCCAATTTTCCTTTTTTTATGTAAGATTATTTTGCCGCCATCCGGATGGCGGCATCAAGGCGTATCACTTCGCCGTTGATATAGGGGTTTTCAATAATGTTTCGTGCCATCAGGGCAAACTCCTCCGGTTTTCCCAAGCGTGAGGG
>JAQULO010000138.1 GCA_028718565.1 Syntrophales bacterium
AAACTATGGATAAAAAAATGAGGAAGATTTTCTCCATAAATAACAAACATGGGTAACATTCTTTATGAGTCAACGTTACCTCCTATCGCTTCCCCTTCGGTAACATTTTATTATGAGTCAACTGGATTCCGATATCTACGAAGGCGACTTTAAGGCCGTGACGGAAGACTGGTGTCAGACTGAAAACAGGATCACCGGGAACCGATGCTTTTTCATGAAAATCCTTTGCAGAATACCCCGCTATATGATGACAAGGTCAATGAAACTCTGCTTGCCGCTTGTTGCTTGATGATGTTAATTGACGATTGACGGTTTCTTTAAGGCATTGTAGCGTATGCGTGACTTTGTGAAAAACTAAGAACGCCGCGAGGTGTGGAAGATACGGTTTGAACGGGATGAGGACAACATCATGGGCCGTGTACGATGTTCGTATGTATTGATCGCTGTTATGCTCCTTTGGGGTGGATCTTCATGGGCGGGAATGGAAGAATCTTCCTCGAGGCGTGTTGTCGGCGGCCCGTGCGATTATGAGGCTTACAAAGGCCAGGCAACGATTATTTCCATTCACAGGAAAGAACTGCCTGATAATTATGGGGGTCCTGCTTACGAAAAATACGAGGTCAAATTTACATTTCATCCCAATGAGGCAATTCAGGAAAGACATGGCCGGATTGAAGGAGGAGAACCTTTGCTGTTGCTGCAAAACTCATGGTACCCGGGACCCAGATTCCTGCAAAAATATGGTATTGCAGAGGGCAAGAGGTTCGATTGTTATCTGAAGGTTATCACCAGGGGGACTTGCACGCCCATTATTTTTGACTTTCCGACTATTGACCTGGCCGATTATTTTGAAAACCGGGAATGATGAAGTTGTAAAAAGTTGTTTCCCCTTTCCCCTGGCGGGGATTAAGGGGATGGTGAGGTAAACGTAAATGGCTTCGCATTCACCCTCACTCCAACCCTCTCGCGTCGAGAGAGAGCATTTTTGATTTTCTACGAAACCATCAGGAATAAGGCAAAAAATGAAAATGCAGAAAAAAATATTGTTCACGCTGATTGTGCTTTATGCCTCTCTTTCTTTTCTCCTGGCCGCCGCCTTTGCCGGGCCTGTTGATATATTGAGATTTGAAAAAGGAGATACCCTTGAAGAGATCAGGGCCAAAATAAAACACAATGGGTACAATTTTAAGGTAGATCACAATTGGGTCTTCGATATGTCCGCCGAAGAGAAAGAGAATTTTTTGAGCCGCCACGCTCCTCTTTTTCCCAGAAAGGTTATCTCTAAAGATATGGGTCCCTTAGTCAGGCACCTTGGAAAAGCCTTGCCTTCATCTTTTGACTGGAGAAATTATAACGGGCACTCCTACATCGGCCCCGTCCGGGATCAGGGCGGTTGCGGATCCTGCTATGCCTTTGCGGCCTGTGCCGCGGCGGAAGGAGCCTACAATCGGGTCTATGGCCTATACGACGGCAACTGTGCCGATTTTTCAGAGTCTTATATAATATGGTGCCTTGGAAGATTGCCGGAATACAGCGAACACTTCTCCGGCTGTGATGGAGCCGATTACGACTACTATGAACTTGAGGCCCTCACGGTGAATGGGGTTACAAGTGAGGCCGCTTTCCCCTATACAACCTCCGACCCCGGCTCCTGCACTCATTCGGGCGACCCGACAACCGTCTTTCAGTCCTGGGGCCGGATTAGCTGTAATGATATCGAAGCCATAAAAACCGCCATCATGACCTATGGCGCCGTAGACGCTGCCGTGTATGTTGTAGATGCCTTTCAGGGCTACAGCGGAGGAATCTACGAGGATTCCAGCACCTCCTGTTCTTCCAACCCGTGTTATTATACACCGACCAATCACGCCATCGCACTCGTTGGATGGGACGACAACGGGGGTGACGGATACTGGATTCTGCGCAATAGCTGGGGTACAAGCTGGGGTGAAAGCGGCTATATGAGGATAAAATACACCTCGGCAAGCGTTGCCTGTGAGGCCACCTATTTATATCTGGAAGATCCTACCGGCCTGACAGTTACCCCAGGCGTTCTCTCCTCGGAGGGCAACGCGGGTGGTCCGTTCAGTCCCGCCGGCATCGACTATACACTCGAGAACCGGAACGATACGGCGATCAATTACAGCGTAAGCAAAAGCGCATCCTGGGTGTCGATTGGTAATGGGGGAGGCTCTCTGGCGGGCCATGCCACGACGGGTGTCACCGTGTCGATTAACCCCAATGCCGACTCGCTGTCGAATGGCACCTACACAGACACGATTTACTTTACCAACACAACCGATCACACTGGTGATACCACCCGCGGCGTAACGCTCACGGTGGGCGTACCTTCCCTTCAGTACTCGTGGAACATGGACTCTGATCCGGGCTGGACCACCGAGGGTCAGTGGGCTTGGGGTCAGCCGACCGGTGGTGGTGGAGAGCACGGCAGCCCGGACCCGACGGGCGACTATACGGGCAGCACTGTTTACGGATATAACCTTTCAGGCGACTACGAGGCCAACCTTCCTGAGCGGCATCTCACGACCGGGGCCATCAACTGCACGGGAAGGTCGCGGGTCACGTTAAAGTTCCGGCGCTGGCTGGGAGTGGAACATCCCTCCTATGACCATGCGTACGTACGCGTCAGCAACGATGGAAGCACCTGGACCACTGTCTGGCAGAATTCCTCCACTGTCGCGGATTCCTCATGGAGTTTGCAGCAATTCGATATCTCCGGCGTCGCCGATGGCCACTCCGCGGTGTACCTTCGTTGGACCATGGGTACCACTGACGATAGCTGGCAGTACTGCGGCTGGAACATCGACGACGTAGAGATCTGGGCGGTGGGCGCGCCCGCAGTTACAGCCTTGCCCTGGCTACCACTCCTGCTACTCGGGGACTGAAAAGTGTTGTCTGCTCAAGAAAAGCCGGGGATCGATCCGGGGTCAACGTTTCAGGCCTATAGCAGAAGGTCTGAGATAAACGGAAACAGCTACAGTTGCTGCCTGTGGTTGAGCGTCTGTAGGACATGGCATTCTTTTGGAAATTATGTTATCAGGTATCCGGCAGTTGTGTCTTGACGATCAGGGTTGTTGCATGCGCTTGTTTTTATACATTAGAAACCGGAAAACAACGTGGGCGAAATTAGTGCTGATGGCCTGTGTTGTATTTTTATTTGTTGCTGAAACGGGATACCCTATGCAACCCCCTCCGCCGCCTTTAACTCTTCCCCAATTGAGAAGGCTTACTTCGGAAGCCGATCTAATTGTCGTAGGAAAGATTGGCAGAATCGGGGAAAGCGGATATGTAAATGGCGGAGAGGCAAAAAAAGAAGTGGCCGTTACCTTGAGCGTAGAAAAATTGCTAAAAGGCCGGGTTTCAGACAAGATTATTACGATCAAGGAAATCTACACCAGTTTCGACTCCCCGACCCCCGGGCTCACGTCAAGGGATAAGGGCGAGCCCCCAAAAGCAATTATTGGCTTGAGAGCCGGGCCCAGTCGCTACCATGGAAGATACAGACAAGGCGACCGGATAATCGTACTGCTTGCAAATATTGAGGGAACCGCTGAATGCAGGCCCCTGGGCTCAGGCACATATGACAAGCACCTCTGTGAGTTTCTGATAGAAGATGAGGGTATTAAGACATTTTATTTTACTTTCGCGACCGATTTGGTACAGTACGCGGAAACGGAGGAAAAATTCACAGGTTTAATCAGGACA
>JAQULO010000139.1 GCA_028718565.1 Syntrophales bacterium
ATCCCGGAATCGGTACTGTTTTTATATGATACCGTCCCCCTCGGCTCCGATATCAGCAAGTCTCTCCATCCCTTGGACGATGAGCTTTCCCTTGCTACGGTTAAACGTATCGAGATTATTCGAGGTCCCGGATCGGTGCTCTGGGGCCCCGATGCCTTTGCCGGGATCGTAAACGTGGTGCCCATGACGGGCAAGGACCTCAACGGGGCGGAGACCGGGGCAAGTGCTTCTCATAGCAGCTCCGGAGACCGGCGAGGTTTTTTCCTTAACCTGGGGCACGACGCGGGACCGTGGAATGCACTCCTATCCGTGAGTGGAAGTGAGGAGACGGAAAATAGTACATGTACCCTCGTGCGATTCTGGGGGGACGGTAATGCCCCGCCCGTCGCGCCCGAAGACAGGTACGGAATGGAAGAGCCGGGCACATCGCGTTATGCTCAAGCATCCGGGAACTTTTCATTGGGAGACTGGTTTACCCTGTCCGGGGTGGTTTCGGATTACAAGAGGCCCTATGCCATGTCGGCCATTACCGAAAAGAACGAGGAACTTACATGGCGCGAGAGTCGGCGTGCTCCCTTCGGGTTTATAAAGATGGAGGCCAAAAAAGACTTGGACC
Organism: Syntrophales bacterium; assembly: GCA_028718565.1. Taxonomy (GTDB): domain Bacteria; phylum Desulfobacterota; class Syntrophia; order Syntrophales; family UBA2210; genus UBA6078. Next base: position 617 of record JAQULO010000139.1, read on the forward strand.
GGTCTTCGGCCTTGCGCTTCACGGGGTCCTACAGCTGGATAAACCCCGAATACGAAACGATAGATATCACCTTCAAACAAAGAGAACGCACAACATACGGAGAAATTATATATGACCGCTCTTTTCTTGCGGGGCGGAGCCTCTTTACCGGGGGCGCCTCTTACAGGAAAAAAGATATCCACGATGCCCCCATATGGGATAGCTATCTTCCCGATTACCTTGGATCGGACAATGAGACCTTTTTGCCCAGGATAAGCGAAGAAGATTACAATACAAGGCTCTTGTCCCTTTTCTGTCAGTACGACCATAAAATCGGCAATGTCGATCTGTGGGTAGGGCTAAGGAATGACGATCATGACGAGTACAAGGATCATCTGAGCTACAATGCCGGTGCCGTGTGGTCCTTCAATTCACAGTGGGTACTGAAGCTCCTGTACGGGACTGCCTACCGGACACCTTTCGCAAAGCAGTTGCTGGATGAAGAGAAACCGGAACTGGAGAAGATCAAGACCCTCAATGCCCAGATTGCGTGGAACCCTTCGAAAAGAGTAGGTCTCAGTCTGTGCGGTTTTGCGAGCTGGATCGACGACCATATGATGGAGGACCCCTACGCCGGTCTTTCCCGTCCCAACAGCCAGGATATCCTGGGTCTGGAGTTTCAGGGGCGTCTGTCTCCGGTTGACAGTCTCGATCTTTCCGCCAATCTTACCTTGGTTGATAACAGCGGCCCTGACGAGACGTACCATTATCTTGACCATGTAGAGGGTGGACCACCTCCCAAACCATGGATATTTATCTATGAAAATCTCAACTATCCGTATGACGCCGGGCCCCAAACAATATTCAACCTGATGGGGACGTGGCGGCCTTTTGGAAAAGCTACTATCTATGCGAAAATCGGTTATTTTTCCTCAAGAGATCTCATCTATCCCAGGAGCGGGGCTGTCGTGTCTGTCCCCGGTGTGTGGCTCGCGGATGTATGTGCAACCGTCTTGGATATGGCGAGAAGCGGCCTGGAACTGGAGCTTTCAGTCAGGAATCTGATGGATAGGAATTACGAGACGCCCGGAACGTATGACCTCATAAAGGGTGATCCCGCGACGGTGTCGGTGACACTGCGAAAGCGATGGTAGTGTGAAGATACTTGCCATAGTCCCATCATTCAATGAAGAGGAGAATGTCGAGAACGTTATCAAATCGATAAGGGACTCGAACCCCCTGATAGATATTCTGGTTGTCAACGATGGTTCAGGCGATCGGACGGGTGATGTTGCACGCTCCTCGGGAATCGCTCAAGTCGTGAACCTTCCCTGCAACTTGGGCATCGGGGGTGCGGTGCAGACCGGATTCAGGTTCGCTAAGCGGGGGAATTACGATATCGCCTTCCAGTTCGACGGCGATGGCCAGCACATTGCCTCGGAGATAGATAAGATACTTGCACCGGTGAAGGATAACCGTGCCGATGTCGTTATCGGTTCAAGATTCTGTGAAAATGGTGGAGGGTATCGTCCCGCCCTCTTACGGCGTCTGGGGATAAAGGTGTTCGAGATCGTCAATCTGCTTCTGGTCGGTCAGAGAATCACGGACAACACATCCGGGTTCAGGGCGTACAACCGGAAAGCTATAGGATTTCTTGCCCGCAACTACCCTATGGATTACCCGGAGCCCGAAGCGGTCCTTATCCTGGGGAAAAACGGTTTCAGAATGAAGGAAGTTCCCGTACAGATGCGGGAGCGAGCGGGGGGGCGTTCTTCGATATCGGGGGCAGGGTCCCTCTATTACATGATAAAGGTACTCCTGGCGCTCATCGTGTGCTGTACGCGGCCCAGGGAGATAAAGGAATAACGCGAGATGGCCGAAGGTGTCAATATACACATAATTCAGTATGTCGCGATCATAGGGAGCGTTGTCTTTATTGCCGCTGTGCTTTTCCTCATCAGCAGAAAGAAACTGAAGGAGGAATTTTCGCTCCTCTGGCTCTTCTTCGGTTTTGTCTTTCTCTTCTTATCGGTATGGCGGAAGAGCCTCGACATCATCGCGTCCTTTCTTGGAATAGCCTACGCCCCAGCGGCCATCTTTCTTATTCTCATAATTGCCATCATATCGATATTGATACACTTTTCCATAGCCATGTCCGGGCTGACCGAGCGGGTGAAGACCCTTGTCCAGGAGGTTGGTCTCCTGAAGATGGAAAAAAGTAGTGATGATAAAAGCTGAAGAAGTTAAAGGCCCAAAGGCTTTGACATTCCGGGTAAGCAGGGCATGGAATCCCCAAGAGGAAGGGGTATCCGATGACTGCAGGGATCCGGGGGTGGCGGTGCTGATAACGAATTTAAAACCGTGACATCAGGATAGCAGGGCTGTTAAGATATTTTCAATGCTTGATGGTTGTCGTTTTTTCGTTGCGTCTTGATTGTAGGAATAGGTTTAGGTATTTATGAAGATATCGGTAGTCACACCCTCCCTGAACCAGGGGGAATTCATGGAGCGGACCATCCAGAGCGTCCTGAGCCAGCACGGGGATTTTGAACTGGAGCATATCATCGTTGATGGAGGCTCAACCGATGGCACCCTGGATATCATCGAAAAATATAAAGGCAGGCTTACGCTGCTCTCCGGAAGAGATCGGGGTCAATCCGATGCCATAAACAAGGGCTTTGCCATGGCATCAGGGGACATTCTTGCATGGCTGAACTCGGATGACACCTATGAACCCGGCGCGCTGTCCGAAGTGGCCGAGATACACAGGAAGCATGAATTTGAATGGTATTTCGGCAATTGCCGGAACATTGATGAGAACGATCGTGAGATACGCAAGTTGATAACGCGATATAAGATGTTTGAGAGCAGGCGCTATTCGTTAAGACGCCTGTTATCAAAGGATTTTATCTCTCAGCCGGCCGTTTTTTTACGAAAAGGGTTTTCCAGGAAACAGGACCGCTCGATCTCAGTCTCGAATACACCATGGACTATGATTACTGGCTGAGAATAGGCAAGAGATATTCCCCCCTTTAT
>JAQULO010000140.1 GCA_028718565.1 Syntrophales bacterium
ACTCTACTTCATGATCGGACTGCCCTCGGAACCGAAGGAAGACATCGAAGGGATCTTTGACCTCGCCTATAAAGTCCTAAGAGAGGGGCAAACCCGGCGGCAGGTTACCATAAGCATCTCCACCTTCGTGCCAAAGCCCTTCACCCCCTTCCAGTGGCACCGGCAGATAACGATCGACGAAACACGGGAAAAACAGGAATTCTTTAAAAAACATATACGGCACAAGAACCTGAAGCTCAAGTGGCACGACCCTGAGATGAGTTTTCTCGAGGGCCTTCTGGCACGGGGAGACGAAAGGACGAGTGATATCCTGGCACGGGTCTTCCATGCGGGATGCCGCTTCGACGGCTGGAGCGACCAGTTTCGGTTTGATCCCTGGCGGCAGGCCATAGAGGAAACGGAGATAAACGTGGCCGGGTATCTCGCGGAAAAAAATACGGACGACCCCCTCCCCTGGGATACGATCGACTGCGGCGTGGACAAGACCTTTCTAGCAGAAGAATATGAAAAATCCCTTGGAGCACAGCTGACCGGAGATTGCCGGTCAGCCGGGTGTCATACGTGCGGGGTATGCTCGGAAGGTCTGCACATGATCACCGCCGAAAAACCACTTGCTGTCGCATCCCCACCGAAACGAAGGGCATCTTTTCTTGACAGCGTGGTCACACGACTCAGGATACAATTTGCCAAGCGGGGGAAAGCCGGACTGCTGTCGCACCTGGAGCTGTCCTCCTCTGTCGTTCGCGCTATAAACATAAGCGGGTTTTTCTTCGCCTTCTCGGAGGGGTTTCATCCCCACCCCAAGATATCCTTCCCCTACGCCCTCCCGGTAGGGATAGAAAGCCTCTGCGAATACGCTGATATTCAGCTTCGGGGGTACAGGGGCTCCCCGGAGGAGTTTGTCCTCAGGGTGAACCGCTGCCTCCCCTCGGGGCTGGAAATCCTGAACGCCGGGCTGATCTATCCCGATACCGCCTCTCTTTCCAATCTCATTGAGGGGTTCGACTATAAGATCCATCTGCCGTCTGCGCCCACCCTGTCCCCCGGACCGGCTCCGGCCGAGAGGATACAGGCCTTTCTCAGCGCAGACACCTTTATGGTGTCCAGAGACAGGAAGGGAGCGGCCGCCGAAAAGGACATACGCCAAATGGTAATATCCCTTACCTTCGACACAGAAGAGTCATTGCTTTCGGTATCGACACGGTTCGATCCGTCCGGCGGGGTCAAACCCCTGGAGATACTTACACAGGTCGTCGGCTACGACGAAGAAACCGCGAGGGGGACTCGAATTATCAAGACGCAGGTTCGTTGTAAAAGCGCACCCTTTAAGAATTTTGACAAGAGTGTCCGGTAGGGCGCTCGAGACTTTATAGACGTACAAGGAAAGAAAACAGGATGTCAAAGGAAATCATATTTAACTGCACAGAATACGAGACACGGATCGCCATACTTGAGGATCGCAAGCTCTCGAATCTGTATGTGGAAAGGATCGACGGACGGTCTATAGCCGGAAACATATATAAGGGGAAGGTGGTTCGCATCGTTCCGGGCATCCAGGCCGCCTTTGTGGACATAGGCCTTGAACGCACCGCGTTCCTGTACGTTGCGGACGCCGACCATGAAATATCCGAAGAGATAGACCTCTTCACCAACGGAGAGGACAGCCCCATAGAATATGCCCCAAGAAACTATACCCGTCCCATGGGGGACAAATTGAAGGAAGGGCAGGAGATCCTCGTTCAGGTATCAAAGGAGCCGATAGGGACCAAGGGCGCACGGGTAACCATGGACATATCGCTGCCGGGGAGAACCCTTGTCTTGATGCCGACCTCACACCACATCGGCGTGTCAAGAAGGATTGCCGACGGGGGGGAGAGGGAAAGGCTCAGGGAGATCATAGAGCGGCTGCATCCCGAGGAGTACGGCTTCATTGCGCGGACCGCAAGTGAAGGAAAACAGGAGGCCGAGATTAAGGGCGATTTCGATTATCTCTGCAAACTGTGGAACACCATCAAGCAAAATGAACAGCGCACGGGCGCACCGGGGCTTGTGCACAGAGAACTGTGCATGACACTCCGCGCGATCCGCGATCTCTACACGGAAGACGTGGAAAGGATCGTCATTGATTCAGAGGAAGAGTATAAAAAGGCAATCGATTTCATAAACAGTTTCATGCCATACATGACCTACTTGGTTGATCTGTACCGGAACACGGGACCCATCTTCGATCATTTCGGCATCGAGCTGGACATAAGCAAGATGCTTCACAGAAAGGTATGGCTGAAGTCGGGGGGATACATCGTCATAGAAGAGACGGAGGCCCTGTGCACGATAGATGTGAACACCGGGAAATATGTGGGCAAGAAAAACATGGAGGAGACCATCCTCAAAACAAACATGGAGGCCGTAAAGGAGATAGCCTATCAACTCCCCGTGCGTAACATAGGTGGAATCATAATCATAGATTTCATAGACATGGAGCTGGAGACAAACCGCGAGAAGGTGTTTGACGCCCTCAATGCGGAGATGGAAAAGGATCGGAGCAAGACCAACATACAAAAGATATCGGGGCTTGGCCTCATCGAAATGACGCGCCAGAGGAGAAAAAAGAGCCTGAGCGACACCATGTGCGAGACATGCCCTCACTGCTCAGGCATGGGAAAGGTTAAATCCAAGGCAAGCGTCTGCTACGAGATATTCAGAGAGGTGGAGAGGAAGGCGGCGTACGATACCGCGGAAACATTCTGCGTGCTTGTCCATCCGGAGGTGGCACAACTCCTTCTGGAAGACGAAAACAATCTCCTGAAAAAACTGGAAAAAAAACTGGCCCGAAAGGTCATGGTAGAAACAGACAACGACTTCCACCAGGAGACTTTCAAGATAGTACCGATGCAGTAGAATCAACCGCCTCTCTGTCGAGGAGGAACCGTCATCCCCGCGTCTATTCACGATGAAATTCTGAGAAGGTACACCCATAATATGTCCAAAATGGGCTCTTTTTTTCAATGCGCCACCTCGCTTACACTGAGATAAAAACCCTCTCATACCCTTTTCCCTCAGCAACTTCACTTCTCAAGTGGCTCACTTTTAAACGACCATGGACAAGAAACACGTGTTATGTCCCCTGAATAGCCTGTCCCCTGAATAGCCCTGAATAGCCAGATTAAGTTCTTTGAGTGCTTTGTTCCAACCAAGTCGCTCTGTAACTGTCTGTGAAGTATATTTGCCTTTTTCGTTATACAGTTTTTGTGTCAGTTTAAGAGGGGCCACCTCTTGGGCGACACGCTTAATGTCGGAGATTAACTCCTCTTCTGTTACGCTCTGTTGTCTACCTTCTTGTAATCCGGCTTTACTTAACGCTATATTCCAACCACCAAACCTGCTAGCGATCGTTGAACTGCTGAACCGACCAACCTTGTTATAATCTCGCATTTTAATAGAACTGAGACCCAGTTCGGCAGTGTAATATATTTTGTGTAAATTTAAAAAGGTGTAGAAAAAGGCGCTTTTCCTTTAAAAAAGGGTTTATCCCAAAACCTAAATAAAAAGGAGAAAGCGCCATGAAACTGGAAGTGAGTGTAC
>JAQULO010000141.1:0-1213 GCA_028718565.1 Syntrophales bacterium
CCCGGAAGAGTTCATCGGCACCATCACGGAGACGATCGCCAAGCGGAAGGGGCGGATGACGAACCTGATCAACAAAGGGAGCGGCCGTACCAAGCTTGAGTTTGTCATACCGTCGCGCGGACTGATCGGTTTTCGAAACCACTTTCTGACGGACACCAAGGGCGCGGGTGTCATGAATACGATCTTTGAGGGGTACGAACCGTGGTTCGGCCCGATTCCCCAGCGGGCGAACGGGGCACTGGTTGCCGACCGAAGCGGCAGGGTCACCCCCTATGCGAGCCTTGCCATGGAGGATAGAGGAGAGCTCTTCGTTGAGATCGGGACCGAGGTCTACGGGGGGATGATCCTCGGAGAACGAAACAGGCCCGGTGATATGAATGTCAATATCACCAAGGAGAAGCACCTGACGAACATGCGTAGCGCCACATCGGATGCCACGGTCACTCTGCGTCCCCCGCGCCGCATGTCGCTCGACCAGTCCATCGAGTTTATCTCGGAGGACGAACTGATTGAGGTAACGCCGAAAAGCATCCGCCTGCGCAAAATGGATATGGCGCAGAGCGGACGGCGCGTGAACAAATAGGTGCCTTTATTTCATCATTTCCGGGTGAGCGCCTGCCGATTACGCAGAGAGGCCGCCTCGCGGCTTGCATGTGATACGAACAGGGGAGGGTGATGAACAATGAAAAAATGGCGGGGCCGCTACCGGCCCCGCCATTTGAGTGCATTTAACGAATGGGAGGTTTATTGGTGATGATATGAATACAACGGTCCCACTTATTTTCGCGCCCTTTTACTTCTCAGTCCTGCAAGGCCGGCCAGACCGAACCCCAGGAGGAGCATCGTCGCAGGTTCGGGCACGGGTGGCCCCTCGGTGGGGGTGTAGTCGTATGCAACCGTGAAGAACCCATCAAGGCCCGGCGGGTTCTGGCCGCTCTGCGGCGCCGGGGTAACGGTCGTGGAGGAAAAGGTGGTCACATCCGGGGTGACGGTAAAGGTGCCCAGGCCCGTGTACTGTCCCCAGACAGCCGAATTGACGAATCCGGAATCGAGAGCGGTGACGTTCCCCCCCGTGAGTGTGTATGAGTCAATCCCCACGAGGCTGATCTGCGCCGTGCCGCCGACCTCCGTATCACCATCATTAGCCTGGAGGGTAAATCCCGTTGCGGTCGTTACGGCTGTGTTTGTCGCGAATATTGAATTGAAAGAGCCA
>JAQULO010000141.1:1223-3562 GCA_028718565.1 Syntrophales bacterium
GTAGCGGTAACAGATCCTTTAGCACCGAACTGGGCGTCGCCCGTCAGGACGGACGTGGTGTCGTTGTCAAAGGTGATCCAGCCGCCGCTGGAGGTTAGGCTATACGTAAGTTCAATCGAATTCAACGTGCCCAGGGTGCTGTCAAACTGGTCAAAGGTCAACCCCGACGTGCCGACACCGGAGAAGGTTTCGGTCTGCGTTATAAGGGTTGCCATCCCTGATGGGACAAACAGGAAAGTAACCACACCGACCATCATCGCCATACAAGCCATCTTTTTTAACGTTTTCATAACAAACCTCCGCGTTCTGTCCTTCTTGGTTTCAGGGCTCACCCCTGATCTTGGCTCGAAGTCTAACAACTCATATATCCTGAGTCAATACGAAAGGGGTCTTAATATTTACTTATCCTCAGGGCCTTATTCTCTACGCAAAAAGTAGTAGAAAAAGGCGCCACTACTACTTTTTCAGTAGATGCCGCTGTCTTTCTCTGGAGCACCCCCTTACGTCGCCCTTTCCCTATCCCGGTATCGGTGAAATTCTGTATTTTTTGTCAAAACTTATCGCCATTCCTCTTTTCCCCGTACGAATCACGGCCCCCCTAACCTTGATGTTCGCTCTCCTCCCCTCAATCTTTTTCAACTCGTCAAGAGGGAGTACCAAATCCACATACATCTCGGTACCCACCGGAAGTGGTGTGTCGGTATAAAAAAAGGCACCGCCGGCGCAGATATCACTGGTGGTCGCATCAAAGCAGGCCGCCTCTTCCCCTCCCTCACCATCCACAAAGATACGGGCGGGCAGCTTCAGGGGAAACCGTTCCAGTTTTCTTTTCCCGAACTCAGGCATTGTACGTCCTTTAGTTAAAGATCAGCAGACCCAATCGGCATTTGTCTAAAGTGGCAACATTTTTCTCACGCTTCGGGGCGACTGTAACAACTTCCAAGACCGAATTCAATACGAAAAGGGCATGATTCCAATCTCATCATTTTGGCGCCGTGGTATACGAAAAACATTCTACACAGACGCCGCCCCTCATACTGTTGCTAATTCCTTATGCCTCGTGCCCTGATATGGCGTATCCGATATGTCAGAGATATTTTGCAACCCACAGCATGGCCTGAAGGCGATTCGACGTGTTAATCTTTTTGTAGATATTGTAGATGTGTGTCCTGACCGTATGAGGGCTTATTGAAAGATCTTCTGCGATGTCCTCGTTGCTGGTGCCGGAAGCTATTCTAATGAGTATTTCTTTTTCCCTGGAAGTCAGGATATTGGCGGCTGCAAGAGCTGCCTTGCTGCCTTTGCCGGGGCTCATAATGCGGTTGGAGAGTGCCTTTCTGGAATACCACATTTCACCGTCCAGCATGGCATTAACACCCCGGGGAAACATGTCCACGGATTCGCCCGTATAGAAGATGCCGTGAATGCCACGATCCATGATTTCCTTTTCACCTCCGCTGTTTACGTCAAGATTAAAGAGGGCAATGCGACATCCGGTTGGACCGAGAGGCGCACTACTTCCGATCGTCGCCCAGAGATGGCTAATGTCGGTACTGCGGCAGTCGAGGAGGATCAGGTGTGCAGAAGACGGACCGGCAGCGGTGGCCTCCCCGTCCAGTTCGGAGCTGAAAGTACACGAAATCCCCGTCTCCTTTTCAAGGAACCGCGCCAGGAGCTCGTTCTGTAACGCGTTGGAACCAACGATAAGGACCCGGGATTTTGGTGGAGAGTCGGGTTTACCCTTCTCCTCTTGTGCCTTCACGTTCATAGTGCTGACAAACACCCCGTTCGATTCGGTTGGTTAAGACAGGCCCCCCTGGCCGCTGGCCGGAAGAGATGTGTCTACATGTGCCCAGTTGTGCGTACACATAACAATCATATAATTCTTGAGAAAAATATCATCATGCCAATCTTATGTCAAATGTAGATTTCGCAATCGCGGATGCCTTGTTACTCATGGTTGAGTGGATCTATATGCTATGATTTCGGTGAGACTTCAGTTTTGAAGGAACGCACGATATAACTGCTACCGGAGCGAAAGCAGTAAAAATGGCAAAGAGAGAAAATGAATCAATTGTGAACCGGACGAACCCGAATAGAGAAGACTTGCGTGCTGGACGGTAAAAAAAATTCTCAGTCGTGAAGACTCCTTCGAAAGGGCATTTCCTGATTGACACCTCCCTATTCTTCATTCTTCTTGAAGAAATGCCTAGAAAGGAGTAGAGGGAGGGCGTAGAGTGCTCTTTTTATAGCCCGTCACCGGACTTGAGGAGGGGAAGATATGAGGAAATATCAAAAGATCCTGGTGTTGTTTATCGCTGCTTTATTTTTGGTATCAG
>JAQULO010000142.1 GCA_028718565.1 Syntrophales bacterium
AACTATGGATAAAAAAATGAGGAAGATTTTCTCCATAAATAACAAACATGGGTAACATTCTTTATGAGTCAACGTTACCTCCTATCGCTTCCCCTTCGGTAACATTTTATTATGAGTCAACTGGGGGACAGAAAAACCAAAATAGCATCGGTCTTTTATTTTTATTCTTTAGTCTGACCAGAAACGTATCTCACACGCTTATAGGAAATCCCCCATCTTATCCATCCGCTTTCTCAGCGTGTTTGGATTGACATTCAAGAGTGCAGCGGCTCCCTGTGCCCCATATGATCCTGCCGTGGGTAAGGGTAAGCGCCCTCCTGATATCTCTGGCAGAACTTGACAGGGCGGTGGGGAAAATGTAGGCCCTGCCGGATATGCTAAAAGAAGAAAATGTGATACATAAACGCCGTCTGAAAATCAGCTCGCGGAAGCGGAGATGCAACAGCAATAGAGGGAAAACCGCTCTTCGTGAAAAAACAAGTGAGGGAACAGGACTGTCACACTATGAACATGCATGGAGCCATACAAGCAACTCATTTTTTCACCCTTCTTCTGTGCTATATAGTCCTCCTCCCTTGGCAGGCCTGTGCGGAAGACGATGTGGCGCGTCGTATGCACACCTTCACCCTGTATATGGAGAACGATCTATTCTACAATACGGATCGGCAGTACACGCATGGAACAAAACTCTCATGGATCTCGCAGGATCTTTCAGACTATCGGGACAACCCCCTCGTCCCCACATGGAGCTACCCGATTATTGAACGCCTGCCCTTCATAAATGAACCGGGGTATCAGCGCTCCGTATCCTTTTCATTGGGACAGAGCATATACACACCGGAGGAAACTGAACGGAGCGAATTGATTGAAGACGACCACCCCTATGCCGGCATTGCATACCTGGCAGTCGGGTTCCACAGCAAAAACGACCGGCAAATGGACACCCTTGAGTTCGACGTGGGAATCGTCGGCCGTCACTCCTATGCCGAGGATTGTCAGAAAACTATCCATCACTGGATCAATGCGCAGGATCCCAAGGGTTGGGAGCATCAGCTCCGCGATGAACCGATCCTCAACGTCTTCTTTGAGAGAAAATGGCGAATGCTTCGAACGGGATACGGCCACGGCCTTGGTCTCGACCTAACTTCCCACATGGGTGGCGGTCTCGGAAACGCCTTCACCGGCGCCAATGCGGGAGGGGAAATACGCTTCGGCTGGAATCTTCCGAATGATTTCGGGACCTATATCATCAGGCCCGGATCGGACAGCAATGCCCCTACGGACAGCACCGATCCGCGACTTTTCCGTCTTCTCCGCCGCGCCGGCTTTCATCTCTTCTTCGCCGTCGACGGAACCGCCGTGGCACGGAACATCCTCCTTGATGGAAACACGTTCCGGGATAGCCACAGTGTCGACAAGGAACACTTTGTTGCCTGTTTCGCCGGAGGAATCGGAATTGTCATTAAGCGTTTCAAGATTACCTACTCCCACGTCTATCAGACAAAAGAATTTAAGACCCAGGAAAAAGAACAGCAATACGGAGCGATTTCGGTATCCTATACATTCTGAACCCGTATCGGATCGGTTCGGTCCGACACGGGTCTGATCCGACAGGGCTCATGGATAAAGGCGCCTGGCCGGGAAATCGAACCCGGCTATTATCTTGCAACAAATCCCGAGGTTTGATAGTGTCCGCCCGTATTGTTATCCAAGGCCGCTTTTCAACCATATGGCCCGGGGACCGGGTTGGCGCATGCCGGGAAAACAGAGGGTTCCTGTCATAAAAGGACGGGCGTACCATGAAACGGACAAAGATACTCGAGCTGCTGAAATCAGACTCTCCTTCGGATGCAATCCTGATCAAGGGGTGGGTCAGGACCAGACGCGACTCAAAGGGATTCTCCTTTATCGAGGTCAACGACGGATCATGCCGCGCGAACGTACAGGTCATCGCGGATCAGAGTCTAAACAACTATGCCGACATCCTGAAGCTGTCGACGGGCAGCGCGGTGGCCGCCACCGGAAGGCTGGTTGCGTCACAGGGCTCAGGTCAGGCATGGGAGATACAGGCAGGCGACGTAGAGATCATCAGCATCGCCCCGGACTCATACCCACTCCAGAAGAAGCGTCACACCGACGAGTTTCTGCGGTCCGTAGCGCACCTCAGGCCGCGGACAAACAAGTACGGAGCGGCATTCCGGATCAGGTCGGAGCTGTCGTACGCCATTCACCGATTCTTCAGGGAACGAGCCTTTACCTACGTCCACACCCCCATCATCACCGCCTCCGACTGCGAGGGGGCCGGGGAGATGTTCCGGGTCACCACGCTCGACCAGGACAACATCCCAAAGGCGGGCGGATCGGTGGATTATTCCCTGGATTTTTTCGGGAAGCAGGCGAACCTGACCGTGTCGGGCCAGCTTGAGGCGGAGCTCTTCGCCCTGGCGCTGGGCGATGTCTACACCTTCGGGCCCACCTTCAGGGCCGAAAACTCCAATACTCGCCGGCATGCCGCCGAATTCTGGATGGTGGAGCCGGAGATGGCGTTCTGCGATCTGGAAGGGGACATGGCCCTCGGCGAGGAGATGGTGAAATACCTGGTAGCCTACGTGATGGACGAATGCCGCGACGACCTCGATCTCTTCGCTCGTTTTGTCGACAAGAGGCTGATGGCGACGCTGGAAAACATTGTCTCTTCGGACTTCATACGACTCTCCTACCGGGAAGCGGTGGATATACTGAGCACGGTCAAAGACCGGTTCGACTATGACGTAGCCTTCGGGAAGGACCTCCAGTCCGAACACGAGCACTATCTGACCGAACAGCATTTCAAGAAACCGGTCATCGTCTACGACTACCCAGCCACGATCAAACCCTTTTACATGCGGGTAAACCCAGACGGCCAGACCGTCGCGGCAATGGATGTGCTGGTCCCGAGCATAGGGGAGATCATCGGAGGAAGCCAGCGTGAAGAGCGCCTCGACATCCTGGAGGCGAGGATGGATGAAAGCGGCCTGCTCAAAAAGAACTACTGGTGGTATCTGGACTCCCGGAGATTTGCGAGCGTTCCGCACAGCGGGTTCGGCTTGGGTTTTGAGCGCCTGATTATGCTGATCACCGGCATATCGAATATCCGGGACGTCATCCCCTTCCCCCGAACACCCAGCAATATAGAATTCTGACACAGGAAAGGAACAGAACATGATCAAGATAACCTGCATGGGGGCCGCAGGGACGGTGACGGGATCGAACTACCTCATCGAAGATTCCCGCGGCAAAAAGATAGTGGTGGACTGTGGTCTATTCCAAGGGGGGAAACAGACCGAGTGGCGCAATTCTGCGGACTGGGGATTCGATCCCCGGGAGATAGACACCCTCCTGCTGACCCACGCGCATATCGACCACAGCGGCAGGATTCCCAAGCTTGTCAAAGACGGTTTTCACGGACGGATTATCACCTCCCCACCCACGGCACAGTTGTGCGAGGTAATGCTCCTCGACTCGGGACACGTGCAGGAGATGGACGCGGAGTGGCAAACACGCAGGAACAAGCG
>JAQULO010000143.1 GCA_028718565.1 Syntrophales bacterium
CGAAGCGGACAGATACAGGAAACCTTTCCAATTCCTTTATGCACTCGACAGGAAACTCCTATCCCTATTGCCCTACTTCAAAAGACACTGCCGCATGACCGTGATCGAATGCTGGAAATAATAGGGGCGCCGGGGATTCTCACTTCGCGGGGCGGGCAACCTTCCACAGCGGCACGGGATTCCACGATCCGCTTTCGGGTGTCTTCCAGAGTAATTTTATTCCCATTTCGCGAGGTGGCTTATATTCTGCTTCAATACGAATGGCATGATTTCCCCGTTCGAGTTTGACGTCCGAACTCCAAGGTATAGCTTTACTGTCAATATACAACATCCCTCCCCCGTCTGGGGGGTGGAGCGAAAAGGCGTAACTTCCCGATTGAGGAATCCCTATGGTGCCGATCCACGTTGCCCTGTACCCCCTTCCCCCTGAATCAATGATGTATTTCCTCCATACATCGGGAACTGACTCCAGCGATATGAATGGCTCCACCCTCATTGTGTGAAGCACCGCAGTTTCATCCAAGGAATTGTACTCGGCCATGAGTCCCGTCCCATTGTTTACTCTGTCGAGAATCTCTTTCCGTTGCCGCGGGGTAATGCGACAAAACAGGGCATGGTATGCAGGATGGTCGTTTCTGTCACCGAAGGGGTGGAAAAGCAGGCTGGGACAAAGCGATCTCAACCATCCTCTCAAAAGGTCGAAGTCATAAGGCCTCTGGAAGATAAGGACAGTGTCGCGAAACGGCGGAGCCTTTCGGAGAAGCTCCGGGATGGAGACGGCATCACCCGAGGCCACGCCATCGCTCCTCATATCGATGAGCCAGTAGAAATCATTCGGCTGCAAAAAATTCAGCGGATATTGCGTGATGAGAATCGGCGCATCTTCTCTTCGCACACATCTATTCACGAGCTTTGTGAGAATGGTGTACTGATTTCTGAAAAAGTGCGTGTCGTAATACACATAGACATGGTGAAAGGCATAGCGGTAGTTGACAATGCCCGTGGCGAGGGCACACCCCATCAGTACCGTGAAGACCATCCGGCTCACTCTCTTTGAAGGATATGCACTATCGAGACATAAAAACACCTTGCCTATGAAAAGACCGATCAGAACGTATGTGTAGAGGACAATACCCGCAAATCTTCTGAGATCGAAGTTCTTTGTAAATACATTACCCCCGACAACCATAAAAAACATCATCAGAAAAAACCAGTTATGCCTTCGCAGCGGATGCAGAAGCGCATAGGTTAATGAAATCGGAAAAATGACCCTGGCAGTAAAATCAAGGAGGGGATCGGTCGGGATAACCACTGCACAGTAATCTCCGTAATTGGCTCTATAGTTCAACGCCTTTGCGATCCGTGTGAGCCTCTCCCATCTCTTCTCAAGAAAATTCCTCATATCGGACATATCGTAATAGGATGCGCCATCAGTTCCTCCGACGGCACGACTAATGCTGTCAAAATACCAGTGAGGAGATTGTGCGACCTTGTGTACAAAGGGGGCGGATACAAGCACCATCATAAGAATGATGAGGCCTTGCTTTTTCCATTCTTGCTTTACAAGACAGACAATGGCGTTGAACCTTTCCGGCATCTTAGAGCAGAGAAGAGCAATAATCTTGGAAACATAGCTGCAAAGGAAAAAGATAATTACTGCGACCGGTGTAGCCTTGAAAGCGTCATAGTCGTAAAACTCCAAGGCAGAGAAGAATCCGAGCCACAGCGCAAGGGAGAGGCGCGGGCTCCGGTAAGAATGGATAAGGAGAGCGATACTGACGGTGACGAAGAAGACCCCATGATACACCTGATCGTTGTAACGACTGGAGGTAAAGTGCCACACGCATGTCGCGAAGAGCGCCATAGCAAAGAGCGCGGCTTTGATCCCTGCCAACCTTCTGAGGAGGAGGTAGAATGGGATCAGTGTCAGAACCCCATAGATCACGCCGTGGATTCTCGCGTGTAGAAGGCTGGGGCCAAGAAAGTGAAAGGTCAAGGCACCGGGATAGAGCGTCTGCATCCATAGCCAGGGGCGGTAACTTCCCTTGAGGATCATGTATGACGAACCCCCGAACTGAGGTTCCTCCGTGGAGGTCATGCCATCCGGGGGAGGATACCAATCGAGACGATATGCCCTGAGCCAGATCGCAGCAGCGAGAATAATGATAAAGATAATCACCTCGCCAACCTTCTGTATTTGACCATGCCGGCTGTCGGCGCCCGCGATGCGCCTGCGCAAATAACCCTGGGCAACATCTGTTCCTATCGAAGAGGCAATAAGGCCACAGAGAAATATCGGCGCCCAGGACATGAGATGCCCTTCCCAGTTCATCGTGAGTTTATAGGATGCTGCAGCACAGGCTATCAGTCCCACCATGAGCATGGCAACGCCGATGGTGCGCGAGGATATGGGGGGGCGTGGCGGCGGTGGCGATGCGCAAGGCTCCGGCGGCGTGTCAGGCCTTCTGGTCGCCCATGCCATGGCCAGCAGTGATAGAATGAGAAGGGCTGTGGCCGCCTGCGTATGAGCTCCGGTCTGGTAAAAATGCTGCGCGATTACTACCGGAGCTAAGGAAAGCAGTATGACCAGAACAACAGTCACTGGTTTTACCCTTTCACCTAACTTCCCCTCTTATGGAAGGTGGTAGCTTTGACTCGGTCACAGCCTCACGGATAATGTTATCCTTATAATTCTTAATCATAAACCATGACCCCTGGCCACCGGAGATATGCCTTACCTCGATCTGGCATGGCTCGCCTGCAACAACGGCGTTTTTAGGGACCTTTAAAAAATATAGCGCACAGTTTCCGGCACTGATGCCGCGAAACAGAGCCACAAGCGTCATCCCATCCCCGCTCCATTCTCCATTCTCCTGGATGCCGGTATCAAAAGTTATTGCACGGATATTGTTGACGCGCAATTCGGCCTTCCCGGGATCCTCTCCCGTCTGTCCCCAGAACACAAAAACGGTATCCCTTTTCTTGGCGCACACCGCGGTGTCCCAAGAGACTTCCCCACCTTCACGATGGTACTCCCACCACCCCTCGGCGCCGCCCCTCACATCCGGATAATTCTCCTGCGTATGTCCGTAGCTCACCGCCGTGGAGAACCCTTCGACTATCTGATAGATTTTCCCCTGTCCGCTCTCGATCCGACCGGTAGACGGCTGCTTTCTCGGGTGCTTCGCCACACCCCCTTTGCCCGTGGGACGATAAGTCACTCCCTCCAGATTTGTCCCTTCGGGAGTAGTAAATCTCACGAGAAGATACCAATCCCCCACGCTCTCAC
>JAQULO010000144.1 GCA_028718565.1 Syntrophales bacterium
GCTGTGCCCGACCGACTAGGCCAGGCAGGTTATGATAGAACTAGGATTTTACCTCTTTCGCTTTCGCTTTTTTTCTCCCACCATCGCGCGTCAGCAATTCCCATGTGTCACAGTTGCGCATAAAGGGGTCGAATTCTCGTATCATACACCTTGTAATGATCTGCTCTGTGTCTTCATAATATGTGATGCTGTAGAACCTGCACGTATCACATGTTTTGTTGCTCGGATTTAATGAACAGCCCGCCTCGTGATCGCGGCACGGGGTTTCAGTGCAGAAAACAGCATCGCAATAGTCGCACGAGTATTTAATTTCCATGATTTCTCCCCCTTAATGCCAAAAACCATGCCCACGAGGCTCGAACAACTTCGCTTCTTTTCCACAATGTCCATACTCCCGTTCCAAGGCTGCGAAAGGAGCGTGTTTTCTGGAGACAAGGGCCTTAGTTGTCGCTTCTGCTCCAGGATGCCTGCAGCGGCCATATTCCTTTCCCACCACCCAGCCATACTTAAACCACTTA
The DNA here is from genome assembly GCA_028718565.1 of Syntrophales bacterium. Classification (GTDB taxonomy): domain Bacteria; phylum Desulfobacterota; class Syntrophia; order Syntrophales; family UBA2210; genus UBA6078. The sequence continues at coordinate 519 of JAQULO010000144.1, forward strand.
CAATCTTCACAGTATTCCATGGTGATCCTCCTCCCTTCGCAGTATTTTATGGTGATACCTTCTCCAAAACAACTAATCCCCCCTTTGTTCGCCCACATCGTTGCCATCCTGCCCGGATAAAACAGAATCCAGGATTTGTTGATTTGATTTTTTCCGCATTAACGTAGGTATAATGCCTCTCACCAGGCCAGCAGAAATCAGCGATGGCGTCAGCCTGTCGGATAAGCTCCGAACTCTGGTATTTACTCTCGTTGCGGAAGATAGAACAGTTGATCCCGATTTGTCGTTCGCCAGTTCTCTCATCAATGCAGCCATCCATAAATTTTTTCCAACAGAATAAAGCATCACATTCCCACGTCCTGAGAAGGATGTATTCGCCTGGGCCAACGAACTTTTTGGGCCTTCTCCCATCTTGGTATCTCCGTCTCGAATAGTGTCGATCGAAAAATTCACGAGCATAATCATCTCCGTCTTTTGTGATCCACCATATTATGCCTCGCTCTTTCATGGTGGCCCCGCCTATTCTGGGCTATGCTCTACGTCTATTTCTTCCCCACAATACGGGCAAAAAACAAACTCATTTTCGGCTGGGTCGCCGGATTCAAAAAGAAATTTATGCCCGCACTCTGTGTGCCAATTTTCTCGCCAATCCTCAGTCCATATGCACATTATTTTTCCTCCATAGTATACCGGGGAGGGGAGGGAGGGAGAACCCCTCCCCGGCTGTGTGCCCGACTAGGCCGGGCGTGTTACTCCCATGCTGGGCATCCTTCTCTCTTCCCGCAACCCTCGCACTTCCCAGCGTTTATCTTCTCTCCGGTATCAGGGCAGTCAAAGAGACCTACGGTTTTCCTTACCTCGCCGTTGTCCTTCTTGGCTTTGAGCTTTTCCTTGACCCCTTCAGTCCCTTTGCCTATGTCGCCCTCAGAAACTTCCCCGTCCGGCTCGAACCAATCAGCGGGACTTGACATGTTATCTTTGAGGCTGTTATAGATTTTCCTGAGATTGATAATTTGTGCTGGGGTGATAGCATCGAGCCGCCTTTGTATCCGCTTCTCGATCTGTGCTTTTGAAACTCCGTGTTTCTCGAAGGCATCGACCAGTTTTTTCAAGGCTTCGGCTGACGTGTCGGCTTTTGCGTTTAGTGTCTGCTCACATTGAGCCACGGCGTCGTCGATCACGTCAGCGGGGATTATTCCGAGGATACAGGCCCGGAGCCTTCTCGCCCCCTGGTTCGCGATCGTCTCGTAAATGTCGCGTGGATCTTCTAGGGCATACTTTCCCTTCCTTGTGTGTCGTTCGTGCTTTACCTGAAACGTTTTTGTCTGCCTGACGTTCGTCTCCATGTCCCACGCGAACGCTTCAACGGTGGACTCGCCGCCCCTCTGCTCCAATTCCCTGATACCGAACTGGATATTTCCCCAACCCTGGGCAGCAGCTTCGGCGAGCCGGATTGACGGGCCAGTGATATCACTACCTCCCCTTGCGTATGAGTACAGGGCTTGTTCCGCAAGCTTCGGCTGTTGACAGGCTGTCAATATCCGGTCCCTTGCCTCTATCCTGTTACGGGGGAACCGCTTGGCTACGATAATTGCACTCTGGACCTCCGCCATTGCCCTCTGTTGCTCCACTTCCACAAGGGCCTGGGCCTGCTTCGGCGTCGTTACGATTGGTGAATGATCTTGCAAAAACTGTGCTTCCATGATTTTTCTCCTTTCCGTTTTTACTTAATCAGAAACCGGCGCGATCCCTCGCCGTTCCTGAGATATTGTTCGTATAGTTTAGGATGTTCCTCCTGAAACGCCTTGGTATCAAAATATGTCCTTTCCTTCGACATCTTCCATGTAACAAGGACGTTGCCTTCCGGATCGGAAAGAACGTTCCCATTCTCGCCAAGGGCCATGATGACACGGCCCTTTAACTCCTCTTCCTGTGTCTTGAGGTCTTCTTGCATTGCCTTTATGCCCTTGAGCCTGACAATGTCGTTGACGATATCCTCGGAGGCGATTATTACCCCCTCCGCTTTCGACTTCCCAAACCTCGCTATTGCGTCGGCATAACAAGTCGGCTCCGGGGGGATCCCTGCCTCTACCTGCTTCCAAAATGCGACGGCGGCCTCAACAATCATTTCCTGTAATTCCCTGTCTGCCGGGACCTCGTACAGTTCAGGAGGCGCGCCCGAGATTGAAACGGGTATGTCCGATACCTCGAACCCTGTCACGATCATGTAGTGCTGGACCTGCAAAGTGTAGTATGGGGGGATTTCATCTGTTCCAGGTTCACCCCACCCCTTGCCGGATCGTGCGGTCTTAATCTCCACAATTCGCTTGTCATCGGTAAAACCGTCGAGAGACGCGAAGAGGAAGGGGTGTTTTTCAGATACGAGAATCTTTTCAGGAACCCGAACAGGTCGCCCGGTTCTGTCGGAATACCATTGACGGATCATTGGTTCAAGCCGTTGGCCCCAGTCCGTAGATTCGTTTCCAGACCAATCTTGTATCTCCCCGCGCTTCTCCTGATACACACGAAATGCCGTTTTCCAGGGAGAAAGCCCCATAATGGCAGCAATATCACTTCCCCCTATACCCTTTCTTCTTTCCTCTAACCATTTAGCGTGTTCCATATAGATTCACCTCTCTTTTCGTGTGTTCCAGCCAAAGAAAAGCCTTCCGATAAATCGGATGAAAAACGGCGGCTCTTTGACCGGATTGACATATTTACGGATGATTTTATTCTCTCTCTTCCTTCTC
>JAQULO010000145.1 GCA_028718565.1 Syntrophales bacterium
GTCTTTTTGGTTTTTGCCCTGATACGGCAGATAAAAAGCACCGTTTCCTCCTGCCACTGATCGAACCGTTCATGACACTGATACCCGCGATCCATCACACCGGTCTCTCCGGGAGAGAGGATCCGGTCCACAAAAGGTCGTTCAGCCCCTTTGCCGTTGGTGAAAAAGATCTTTCGGGGGATCCCGTGATTCAGATCGAACCCGAGATGTGTTTTGGCCTTCCGTGTCTTTTTTCGGTAATCAGCCCAGTGCATGGAGAGGGTCGCATCGATGAATGATCCGTCGATAGCGATAAGCTTGCCAAGTCCGGGATGACAGTCCGGTAACACGCGGGACGCCTGCTTTTGCACATGCTCGAAGATGTGGAGGAACTGTTCAAGCCCTCGGGTATTGGTGGCCTCGGAGAAGCTGCTCTTTTTGATGCCTCCTTTGGGAGCTATCTCGCTGCGGGCAAAGGCATCTTCTTCAAGCGCCTGCAGCAGATGTTGTGCCGAGGTGTGCTCCTGGAGATGAAAGTATATGAGCGCCTTCAGATGCTCTTCAAAGCTCATCTGCAATGGTCTGTTCCCTCGTGATGCAAGCGGCGCCATGGTGGGTACGGCGGCGCGAATGGGTTTGTACAGTTTGCGAAAAGACAATCCATTGTTTCTGGTACGTTTCAGCGGGTCAAAGGTGCGGGGCATATTTCTAACCCCCTGATATTACAAGCAATATCAAGGCGCGCCCACACTGCCGGCCCGTTGTCAAGGAAAATGATGAAATAACCGTTCGTTTTTAAACCCCACGTTCGACAGTTGTAGGCATTTTTGAGCCTTTGGAATGACGTAAGTCATTGAAAAACCGTGGGTGGGCCTCCGGAAAACTGAAAAACGTGTAGGCATGCGAATATGAATATAATTCTTGACAGGGTTGGTAGTACATGCTATCTGGGTAGACATGTACGTACGAACAATATCCCGGAAAAACAAAGACGGCTCCACCGTGACCTACGTCCAACTCGCCCATAATGTCCGCGACCCCCAATCGGGTCAGCCCAAGGCGAACGTCCTGCACACCTTCGGCCGATCCGACGATCTGGATGTGGCCGCCATCAAGAGACTGACCCGAAGCCTCTGCCGTTTTCTCTCCCCGGAAGACGCTGCTCAGACGCGGGCCGTCTCCGAAGGGGAAATCGTTCCCTTGACCTTTCTCAAGAGTGTTCCGATGGGTGGCGCCTACCTTCTGCGTTCCCTGTGGGAGACGCTGGGACTTCATGCCGTTCTGAAGGATTGCCTGAAGGAAAGATCCTTTACGTCCCCGGTTGAATGGGCGGCGTTTGCCATGGCGGCCAATCGGGCGCTCGCGCCGGACTCCAAACGAGGTGTTGAAGAGTGGGTCAGAGATGACGTCGCTCTGGGGAATCCTGAACCGATCAATCTTCAGCATCTCTACCGGGCGATGGATGTTTTGCTGGAGTACCGGGAAATCATCCACAAGGAAGTCTATTTTGCCGTCGCGGATCTTCTGAACCTGGAGGTGGATCTGATCTTTTTCGACACCACCAGCACCTACTTCGAGCGGGACGAGGAAGATGAGGATGGTCTTCGGCAATATGGCCATTCCAAGGATCATCGTTCCGATCTTCCTCAGATTGTCATCGGCTTGGCTGTAACGAAAGAAGGCATCCCCGTCAAATGCTGGACTCTTCCGGGGAACACATCGGATATGGCAACCGTGGAGACGGTCAAGAACGATCTTCTCGGCTGGAAGCTTTCCCGGTGCGTCTGGGTAATGGATCGCGGGATGAACTCGGAGGAGAATCGGCTTATTCTGCAGAAGGCCGGCGGCCAGTATATCATCGGAGAGAAACTTCGTGACAACCAGGCGGTTCACAAAGAAGTTTTGGCCAAACGGGGAAGATACCTCAAGATCCGGGAGAACGTGGAGATCAAGGAAGTGATTATCGGCGGCGGGGAGAAACGCCGACGATTTATCCTGGTTCACAATCCTGAGGAAGCCAAAAAGGACAAAGCCACGCGGGAGAAGATCCTCGCCGGGATTGAAAAATCCCTCAAAGAGCTTGGAGATCAGAAGGGGAAAGCACATAAGAAGAGTGTCTGCGCGCTTCTGGCACATCGGACGATGGGGAGATACCTCAGACAACTCAAGGATGGAAGCATCAAGATCGACCGTGGAAAGATCCGGGAGGAAGCGCACCTGGACGGAAAATACATCATCTCCACCAGCGACGACACCCTGACCCCGGAAGACATCGCCCTGGGCTACAAACAGCTCCTGGAGGTGGAGAGGGCTTTCCGCACCATGAAAACCACCCTTGATCTGAGGCCCGTCTATCACCGGAAGGATGAGCGTATTGAGGCACATGTGTTTTTGTGTTTCCTGGCGCTGATGCTGGTGCGCATTGCGGAGCGGAAAACAGGCCTTACGTGGGACAAGATTAGGACTCAAATGGGGCGCCTTCATCGGATAGAATTTTTTTCAAAAGATGGGCGTGTTCTACAGACCACCGAACCGACCAAAGAACAACTCAACACTTTTAAACTACTGAAGATATCGCCACCAAAGCGTATGCAAGACATCCAAATGAACCCTTAAATACGTAGGCACACGACCCCAAAGCAGGTATGACGTAAATGGATGCAATAACTAAACTATCTCCGAATCGTTTGCCTACCGCTGTCGAAGCCGGGGGAACGGAAGCCCTGCTCCGGATGTCGACGGTTCTCCATGATGCAGGTGTTTCCGGTCGTGATAAATTGAGCCAAAAATGGTCGTGAGAAAGTGAGCCACTTTGGAGGTGGATTTGCTGAGAGAACGGAGTATGGTTTGGTTTTTATCTCAGCGTGAGAGAGGTGGCACATTGAAAAAAAGGAGACCGTTTTGGACATACTGGTATTACAGCGAAAAGGGTTAAGCCAGCGGCATATTGCCAAGAAGCTGGGGATCAGTCGCAACACGGTGAAGAAGTATATTGAGGGGCCGGGATATTCGGAGCGAGCGCGGAACGCGGTACAGCGTACGAGTTTGTTGGATCCGTTTCAGGGCAACATTGCTGCATGGCTTGAAGAAGACATGGGGTATAAGGCCACTTGGATATACGATCACCTGCGCTCGATGGGTTTTTCCGGGAGCTATGAGATCGTCAAGAGAGCGGTGCACGAGATCAAGGAAGAACGTCAGCGGATTGCCTACATGCGGTTTGAGACGGAGCCGGGGTATCAGTCGCAGGTGGATTTTGGGGAGTTCCAGTTTGA
>JAQULO010000146.1 GCA_028718565.1 Syntrophales bacterium
TATTACAGATAATATCAGGGAGCACCCACACTATTTGCCCTCTGTCAAGTGAAATAATGGCACAAAGATTTGTTTTTCATAACTATTCTTCAATCTTATATGCAATTTCCTAACCGGAAATTACTGAATTGTTTTCAAATTTGATTGCCCAGTCAGCAAATTGTTTCTCAAGCTCTTCAGAAACATCAAACTCATCAGGAAATCCGCATATTACATCCGCAATATTAGAGCCAACAAGGGGCTTAGACGACACGGCTTCCCGTACCCACGCATAGGGTCCATTGCCAAAATCAGCCATAATGCAGATGGTTGTTTTTTTAAACATAATTCCACCCCGTGATCCCCAAACCTCTTTACTCGTTTCGTATACACAAATATAGAGCGGAAACCTTAAAATTCTAACACAAAGTTAACCGCCCCAAATACGCCCTTGCCTGGGGGGTATAGTGTGGGGTAAGTCAGCCCAAGAAAAGGCAAAGGGGCTGCAAATTTCTTGCAACCCCTTGTAATTATTTGGTAGCGGGGGCCGGATTCGAACCGACGACCTTTGGGTTATGAGCCCAACGAGCTACCTGACTGCTCCACCCCGCGTCATGTCTATTCTGAGGCATCCTTCAAGCACGTGTCTGTACCGCTTGTCGGATGTGGTGCTGTTTCTAAGCCAATACGCGAAAAATGTCAAGGAGTATTCTCTTTCAATCCCCGGATATTGTATACGTCTATTTTTCTCTCGATTCCTTTCAGCGTGATCGGACCTATATCTTCGGCTTGCACGTGGTCCCGTACCTCACGGTAGGTATCACCGCAGATGAGGATCTGTCCCGTCACCGCAAGGCTTTCGAGCCTCGCCGCCACGTTGACGGTCGGGCCCATCACGGTATACTCTTTCTTTCTGGAAGAGCCGAATATGCCTGCCATAACCTCTCCGGTACTGATCCCGATACCGATGGAAATCTTCCGCCTGGCTTCAGAGAGCTCGCTGTTTATCTTACCGATCTCGTCCATTATCCCGGCCGCGCATGCAACCGCCCGCATGGCATCATCCTCAAAGGTCACCGGGGCCCCGAATACACCCATGATGCTGTCCCCCACGTGTTTGTCCAGGGTCCCGTTGTGTTCGCATATGATCGCGTCCATGGGTGAAAAATATTGCACGTTGAGCACCTCGCACAGCTCTTCAACGCTCAGTTTTTCCGATAATGCGGTGAAGCCCCGTATATCACTGAAGAGGACCGTGGCCTTTTGCTTCTTCAGGCCCAAATCCGCCTCCTTTCCTTTCGATATCTCAGCGAAGACCTGTTCGGAGACAAACTGCTTCAACCTTTTTTTGAGGGTGCACTCCCTGACCTTCGCCCTCAGTTCAATATTGGAAAAGGGTTTTGTGATAAACCCGTCTATCCCCGCATTGACCGATTCGATGGCGCTTTCCATGGTGGCGTATCCTGTCAGCATAATCCGCGTCATCTCCGGATTGATTTTTCCTATCTCGATCAGGGTTTCCAGCCCGTCAATCCCCGGCATCCTGTAATCCGACATGACGGTCTCTATACCGTGCGGATTATCACCTACGATGCCGATAGCCCGGCTGCCGTCCTCAGCCAGGAGTACGCGGTAGCCATCTCTTTCAAGGACCTTTTTCAGGGATCTCCTTACGCCCTCTTCGTCATCAACCACTAAAAGGTTTATCATGACTCCCTCCTCCTACAGGAAAGTTCCACGGACACCACGGTCCCCCTCCCCTTCTCGCTCTGTATGCCGATATCCCCGCCATGTTTTTTGACGATCTCATGAGCGATATACAGCCCGAGTCCCGTGCCCTCGCCAGGATTTTTGGTCGTAAAAAAGGGCTTGAAGGCATCTCTGACCTCTTCGGGCGACATGCCGCTCCCCGTGTCGCGACACTCAATACGGACGGCATCCCTATCTTCTTTGTAGCGCGTCACCAGCGTTATCGTGCCCTTTCCGTCCGGCTGGGCCTGAATTGCATTGTTTATGATATTGATGGCCACCTGCCCCAGGTTCGCAAAGTTCCCCTCGATCTCTGGGAGGTCTCTGCCCAGATCCTTTTCAATGACTATTTCAAAATTCTTGTACCGGCTGCGCAAGACCCTCAGGGCATCATCCACCAGTATATTGACATTGACCGGTTCGACGTAGGTCTGTGTCTGCCGTGAAAGGCCCAGGAGGCTCTTGACGATGTCGGCGGCCCGATTGAGTTCCTTGAGAGAAAACTTCAGGTCCTCTATCAACTCATCGCGATCCGTTTTCTGTACGTCTTTCCACTGCCCGATCGTTTCGGCACATATCTGGATAAGGCTCGACGAACTGGCAAGGGGATTGTTGAGCTCGTGCGCCGCACCCGCCACCAGTTGCCCTATGGAGGCGAGGCTCTCCGACCGGATCAACTGCTGCTGCGTCCGTTCCTTCTCTTCAAGTGCCGCTACGAGATCTTTTGTCCTCTGTTTTACCTTTTCCTCCAGCTTGATATTCATACCCTCGATTTTTTCGTAATTACGGGCATTTTCTAAGGCAGTTGCACTCTGGCTGGCGATGGTCTCCAAGAGCTCGATATCCTCGTGCACAAACAGCTCACCGGATCGTTTCTCGCCCAGGGCCATAATCCCCGTCAGTCTGTCCCGGGAGATCATCGGTATCAGAATGGCGGCACCGGTTGCATCAAACAGACCGGATATCTTCTCAGGGATGCTGATCCTATCAGCTGCGGATCGCCCCAGCGTTTTCCGGTACCCCTCAAAGAAGGTTGCTATCGGCATGCTGCTCTCCATGGAGATTTTCAACCCCTTCCCGGGTCGCCCCTGCCGGCCGGAATACAGTTTCAGCGATTCGCTCTCTTGGCTGTAGGTCGCCACGCTCATGCTGCTCGTCTTCAGGGCCGATGGAATGGAGTCCAACAGAAATCCCGTAATCTCTTCCACCCTCAGGAAAGACGCCATGGCGCCGCTCATCTGCCTCAGGGTCTCACGGTAATCGTATCTCCCCCTAAAAAAGACTCTGTCGACGAGCCGCTGAACTTTGATCCGCGCGGGATTGAACAGCACAACCACCAGGATGGCGGAAGCAAAAGAAACAATCAAAGGATGGGTGTTTCCGTACCCCATGAACAGTATGTTAGACAGGTAGATGGACAGGGCGTACACAAAGGTAAGTATCCCTGTCAGAAAAAAATAGGTGCTTCCCTTTCTGATGAGCATTCCCATGTCGAGGAGATCA
>JAQULO010000147.1 GCA_028718565.1 Syntrophales bacterium
GACCTCGTCGCACTCGGGGTAGAAATGTGTGAGGAGGAGGTTTTTAACATGCGCTTCTGAGGCGATCCGCCCCGCGAGGGAGGGGGTCAGATGACCGGGGGCCTTCATCTCATCCGGGAGCGCGCACTCACAGATGAGCAGATCGGCGTTCATTGCGAGCCGTACCGCGTTTTTGCAGTAGCCGGTGTCTCCGGTATACACGATGGAGGTAGTATCGGGCATTGTCAGCCGGTAGCCGATACTGCTTTCGGTATGCGTCATAGGAAGGGTGTTTAGATCAGAGAAATCGAGTTGCATAGAGTCCGACCGCGCATTGCTCATCTCAAAGATATCGATGATCCCCTCCTCCATCTCGATCCACTGTCCATACACTTTCTCCAGTCTTTCATAAAAGGCCACGAATCCCTCGGCGGCCGTAATCTGGAGACTGCCACGCCTCCGGCGTCCATCAGGATACTTGCTCGCGAAGAGAAAGCTGGACAGTTCGCCGGTGTGATCCGGGTGAAGGTGACTGAAAAAGATATGGGATATCTGTCCTATTGTAACGCCCGCCTCAAGGAGGCGCCTCATCGTGCCGCCCCCCATGTCGAAGATGAGTTTCGCCTCGCCGGTCTCAACGAGCACGGAGCAGGAACTGCGCCTGAGGTATGGGACGCAGGTCCCCGATCCGAGTATGGTAACCTTCACGCGGCCTCCATATCAATCACCTGCATACAACCATGAATCCCCTTCGGCTACATCCGCCCGAAGTCATCCTCAAGCCGCTCAATATCGTCTTCTCCGAAGTAATCGCCTGTCTGAATCTCTATGAACATAACGGGCTCTTTCCCCGGATTCTTCATACGATGAAGTGTCTCCCTGGGAATATCCACCGACTGCCCGCTCTTTAATCGCTGATCCTCTCTATCGATGGTAACAATGGCCTCTCCACTCAGCATATACCAGTGTTCAGCACGGTTGCCGTGCCTCTGAAGGCTCAAACGTTTGCCGGATTCGACAACGATCCTCTTTACCTTATGTCCCGGTCCCTCTGAAAGGACCTCATAGTCTCCCCACGGTCGCTGTTCTTTCATATAGCTCTCTCCCTGCTCACCTAGCGGTACTGTTTTATCACTGCCGTAAACCCGTCCATCGAGTTTATAATCGTAGCATCGTCAACACAGTAAGAAATACGGATATGCCCGGGACCTCCGAATCCGCTCCCCGGCACAACAAGAATATTTTTCTCCTGAAGAGCACGGACAAATTTCACATCGTCTTCTATCGGCGTTCGGGGGAAGAGGTAGAAGGCTCCCTGGGGCCTTTCAAACTCCAGCCCCGCCTGCCACAGCCCATCGCAGAGCAGATCGCGTTTCCTCCTGTAGTGTTCGACATCAACATATATCCCCTGCATCCGCGCGACAACCCGCTGCATGAGCGCCGGTGCGTTCACAAAACCGAGTATTCTGTTGGAAAGCGTCAGCCCTCCGATGAGTCTCTCAATATCCGCCATTTGAGGACCGATGGCGATATAACCGATCCTCTCACCCGGCACGGACAGACTCTTGGAATACGATGTTACCATCAAGCTGTTTTTACAGGCCTTCAGGATATTTGGAACCGTGATTCCATCGTAGGCTATCGTATTGTACGGCTCATCGGAAACAAGGTAGATCTCTGTGCCGTACTGCCGCTGCTTACCTTCGATAAGCGCCGAAAGCCCGTCGATAGACGCCTGATCGTATACCTTCCCGGTCGGGTTATTAGGTGAATTAATCATAATCACCTTTGTCCTGTCGGTAACGGCCCTCCCGATAGCGTCCAGGTTTAGGGAAAAATCCTCATTCGTCTCAACGAAGATGGGCACGCCGTCATGGTTATCCACGTAGAAGGTGTACTCGGCAAAGAAGGGCTTCGGGATAATGATCTCATCTCCCGGATCGAAGAGAGTCTTAAAGACGACATTGAGCGCCCCCCCAGCGCCGCAGGTCATGATGATATGGTCTGCGGACAGCGCCACCGAATGCTCGCGTGAGAGATAGGCCGCGATCTCAGCCCTTGTGTCAGCGTACCCCACATTCGGCATGTACATATGGGCGCCCGGTGTGCACTCGCACTCCCCCACAATCTCCGCCAGGAGCTCCCGGAACCTGTCGGGGGGATCAACGTTCGGATTACCAAGGCTGAAGTCGAATACATTTTCCACACCGTACTTCTCTTTCAGCTTTATTCCTTCCTCAAACATCCTCCGTATCCAGGAAGATCTTGACATGAACCCTTCAATTTTCCGTGAGACCGTCATGACTATCAAACTCCTGTAGTACCCGATTTACCAAACCGGTTTGTGTGCTGTGTTTGTATTACATTTTTGCTGGTACCGCAAGGTGAGACACGTGTATCGAAATTCCCAGAACCCTCTCCCATTCAGCACACCAGCGCCATACAGGCTTCCTGACCTGGAGGGGACCCCGGATTCACCAATCCGGCCGGGAACTCTAGTGAAAATCGAGATACTGATTGCCAGAAGACCTCAAGCCTGGCATGAGAAACGCTACCGCCATTGAACAGATGCTACGTATGGGTTGTCCGGTTGACGCGTAATTTGTATTTAAAGAGATACTAAAGCTGACTTTCCCCTTTCACAAGTCCTCGACATTAATGTCAGGTTAAGAGTATTGATTACGTATTGAAAACAGTTATCTTGACCTTAAATTGTCTTGACATATAAGAACAACTTCCCCTATACTCCAAACACCTGAAAAGGAGCCCTCATTTCAAGTACTCAGAAGGAACTCCCGATCAACTATGAAGAAAAACACATTGGTGATGGCCATCGTTTGCTTGCTGGTTGGCATACTGGCGGGGTGTGCTGCGAGCGAAAGTGCCCTTAGAACCGTTACGGAAAAAGCCAAGCAACTTCAGCAAAAAGTGGCAAAGTCCTTGGCTTCTGAAGAAGAACCTGCCCCTACCACCCAAAAAGAACCCGCAGCACCGCCCCCCAAAAAGGCGGCGGCTGTAGCTCGCAAGGAGACTCCCTCTCCCCTCGGTACTGTCAACTTTTATGTGTAAATTTTTTATAGGCCAATTCTCTGAAGAATGGCAGGTTTTTACGCACTTTTCCTACAGGGTTTGATCTCCAATGTAATTCCATCTTTAATGAGATAAAGGCCA
>JAQULO010000148.1 GCA_028718565.1 Syntrophales bacterium
CGCACGACATCGCCAGCAAGGGAATTACCGGTCGTGGAGTGAATTGATTGACCGGTTTGAAAACGAGTATAGAGGATTCAGGACAAAGAACCATGTGGATGAAATTCGCAAAGAAGTATCTGCGCATTGCCTTGATGCCGCAAAGCAGCCAGGAGGATTGTTCACCCTGACAGTGCCGACGGGCGGAGGCAAAACGCTCGCGAGTCTTCGCTTTGCTTTGCACCATGCAAAAGAATACGGCATGGATAGAATTATCTACATCATCCCGTTTACGTCAATTATTGATCAAAATGCACAGGTCGTCCGGGAAATCCTTGAACCGGAAGAATGTCCTGGAGATGCCGGCAGAATTGTTCTGGAGCACCATTCAAACATCGGCGCCGATATCCAAAGCTGGAAAGAAAAGCTTCTGACCGAGAATTGGGACGCACCTGTTGTCTTCACTACGATGGTTCAACTACTCGAGACTCTATTCGGAGGCGGGACCCGTGGTGCAAGGCGGATGCATCAGTTAGCGAATGTTGTCATTGTTTTTGATGAAATTCAGACGCTGCCGATAAAATGCGTCCATCTCTTCAATAATGCGGTCAATTTCCTGGTTGATCACTGCGGGAGCACAGTTATCCTCTGCACCGCAACACAGCCGCTATTGGGCGCGGTTGATCAAAAGAAAGGCGCCCTTGAACTGTCTGAAAAAAATGAACTTATGCCGAATGTGGGTAAACTATTCATCGACTTGAAAAGAGTTCATGTCCATGACTGCCGGAAATCTCTAGGCTGGACTTATTCGGAGATAGCGGCACTGGCCGTTGAGCAGGTCAATGCTAATCACCGATTTTCGCAGAGTTTTAACCGTCATTTTGAGATATAAATTTAATGCATCCATCACTGGAACTTCAGCTTCAGTTTAGCGCCGTCGAGCCAAGAGATCGTTTGTGGCAGACGCTGCCATGGTACGTCCCTGAGGATCGGGTTATGGGCTCTGCGGGAATAGGTTACCCGCACTTCACCACCGGTGATCTCCACGTCGGCCTTGCCCCTGATAAAATGACGATAGATTTTTTGGGCGTCACACTGCTCGAAGCCCCTGAGCTTGTGGGCCAGCATGCTGTAAAGGGTGTCGGCGATCATGGTTGTGAGAACATCGAAGTGCACCTTCACCAGGATGGGGGAAGACAGGGCGTTGAGATTGAAGAACTTGACTGCCTCGGAGATGACATTCTCCACCCGCCACCTCCGGGCGTAGTCACTGACGATACGTTCTGCCGGCGCCGTAAGATCGTTGGTGATCAGGAAGGCCGGTTCTTCATGCCCGTTGCCCCGGATGATGATCTGCCGGAGTTGTCCTTCATAATCCTTAAGCTCAACGAGGGATTGATGGATATAAGGATCGGGATACTTCCGTTTGTCGTGGGGGATGTGGATCTTCTCCCAGGGACTAAGTTTCTCCAGGTTCCTGACCAGTTTCTTGCCCCGCCGTCGGAGTGTAATAAACCGAACCCCCTGGCTGTTTAAGAGAGACAGGTGTTCATAAGTGGTGAACTTAGAGTCGAAGACAAAGGTGGAGGCGACACCCTTTTGAATCTTCTTCCAGAAGGACAGGACATTCATAACCTGCTCATTGGCCTCTTCCTTCATGATGTCAGCGGCCGTATAGAGGATCAGTTTGGAGGAGGCATCCTGGGCAAAGAGGGTCAAGGCCCCTTTCATCCGCTTTCCCCTGGCCCCGGCCCAGTGTTCCTGGAGAACGGATTCCTCCCCGTAATGGGGAATGGTGTGGAAGTCCAGATTGATGATGCTGCCGTCATACAGTCCCAAGTGAGCGGCTTTCTTCACAAAGGCCTGCTGGAGTTTCAGGATATGAACCTCGTCCAGAGAATAGGAATAGACGGACATAGCTGTACACTTGGGCAAGACGTTGAGACCGGCAAACAGGCCCAGGCCGGGATCGAAGGCATGGTCTCCCATGTGGGCGTACCGCTCTGTGCCGATGAGCTTCAGGGCCAGAAAGGACAGAAAATAACTGACTGCCGGAATGACCTTGGTCCCCGGCAGACCGGCAGAATGGACCAGTTCCGGCACCTGAAACTTTTCCAGAAACGGGGCGAACAGAAAGACTCCCGCCGATTCACAGCTAAAATGTCGCCCTTCCATCTCTCCGATAGCGATGCCTTTTGTCTTCTGCGGAACCTCCGCCCCCTTTACGGTCAGCCCGATCTTCAGACGGGTGCGACGGGGCAGCTTGGGGAATCCCTCTTCCGCCAGGACTCGTTCCACTGTCCGGACGGAGATGTCCAGCCCCTCATCGGAAAGCAGTTGGGCAATCTCTCCCGCCGAGAGTTCTTTCTCTCGCCAGGCGCGGATTTTACGGCGGGTCTCTGCGGTCACCCGATAACGGGAAGATGCTCCTTCTGGAATAGGCTCGGAGAAGTCGAGTTTACCGGTGGTGAACTGATGTCTCAACAGGCGAACATATCCGGCGGAATATCCGAAGCGTTCCGCCACGGCTTCTGCCGGCAGGCGATCCACAAAGGAGGATCGGAGGGCTTCGTATCGTTTCTGCCATTCATGGATCGGTCTGGTAAAGTAGGTGGCGTCTCGCATGGAAATGTTATATAAAATGACGGTTAGATTGTCAAGAAATATCTTGTTAAAATACCAAATGGTCAGGAAGGCATTGAGGGCGACCAAATGGGGCGATGGAAAATATTCCCTTGTATTTATAGCTACTTTAGCATGCATGGGTGGTAAATTCCTGTGAATATACCTTCGATAGTTTTAAATTATAACCGTGGCAAATCTATTAGCCAACCGTCATTCGATATAACATTTTCAGTGACCGCCGAAATCGGTAAAAGATGTAACATGCCTTATTTATTGTATTATTTCTAACTGCCCTCGTTTAGGGCCAACCGAAAATGTTATGTCAAATAGCTCTGCGAAAATCGGTGCTAAATTAAAAATACCGTCCATGAGCCCTATTGTCAAACAATACCCTTCTCCCGAATCTTTCCGTGTGGTGAGGACGGCGTCCTCCACCCGGCGCATCTCGAGAAAAATAGTGCCCCCTCCAAGACCGTCGTCTCGACATGCACAAAAAGCAGGGACTCGGCCATGACAAAAAAAAGCAGTATAT
>JAQULO010000149.1 GCA_028718565.1 Syntrophales bacterium
GTCATGCCACTCCCCGCCGTCTATGATTACCCCACGGACAGACCCCGGTTTTTTTTGGATCCTTCCGAGGAATACGGGGATAACGGATTCGACCTTACCGGCCTCGATGAACCGGAGTAATGATATTTCCACGGCATATATGCCGGTAAACTGGCAGCTTTGCACCCCCGTATTCCCCAGCCTGTGGCGGAGGTCGCAGATCTCGCCGTTGAGGCCGATATTCACGTTGAGAAGCGGTCCGCTGCTGCGAAGCGCCATGGTGACCTCCGGCCGGTTCGCTTCATGCTCCTCAATGAGCTTCCGGAGAGGAAGATCAGCGATCAGGTCACCGTTGTAGCATAAGATAGCCTCATCATCGCCGAGAAGGTCCTCGATATTCTTCAGTCCTCCGGCTGTGTTCAGGAGGACCGGTTCGCGACGAAAGGTTATGGATACACCACGCCACCGGTTTTCAGGAAAGGCGCGCTCATACGCCTCCGACAGGTGGTGGGTGTTGACGATAAAGCGATCAACGCCTGCTTCGAGGAGATGGTCCATGGCATAGGTGATGACCGGCCGTCCCCCTATCGGGAGGAGCGGTTTCGGACACTTGTCCGTCAGCGGGCGAAGCCTCACTCCCAAACCTGCGCCCAGGATGAATGCGGTCTTGAATCGTCGCCTCATCGACACCGCCTTATATTCTCCTGCGAAATTGCCGCAGCCAAATCTGCCTCTCGCAGGGATCGCAGGAAACGGAGAAAAACACGCGGTCCTTTGTTGCCATAGGGTGGACTCAGTATAACCTCCGTAATTCTACGCCGGGAAAATAGTGAGTCAGGATCTGCCCGGCATCGAAGCCTTTGCTTGCCATCACCGCTGCGCCGATCTGACAGAGCCCGACGCCGTGACCCCAGCCGGCGCCGTGGAAGATGAACCGTTCCACCCCGCCGCGGGGGTTGCCCTTGGCTGTTACTATAAACGCGCTGCTCTGTAAGTGGCTCCTCGAGAGCCAGCGCCTTATCTCGAGCTCCTTGCCTACGATCACGGTGCGTTTTGATCCGGCGACCTTCAGTCTGGAGATCCGGCCTGAAGGGCCGCGACGCAGGGGTGTGATCCCTATAAGGGTTCCGAAATCGAAGCCCGATTTTTCCAGGAGGATCTCCTCAAGCTCTTCACGGGTATATTCAACCTTCCAGCGGAAAAAATCCTTTGTCTCGCGGTCAAAATCGGGAAGGAGCTTCGAGAGGAGGTCCGTATCGTCTGTGTTGCAGTATGCCTCAGGTTTCGAAAGGATCCATCCGATTGCCTCCTCCTCAGTCCTGACAGGTTGGTAGGTGACCGACGCGTCGGAGATACCCGTGAGGTATGGAATCTCTCTGTCATCCCAGGCTGTGGCGAAGTTTTCGGTGATGCCCCCGCATGCCTTATAGTACCTGGCATCGCACACTTTGTTCCGGTATGTGATGACTGTTCCGGCCGTTTCCCGGATGGCTGTCTCCGTGTCTCCCGAAGCGATCTTCGTTATACCCTGATAACGCTGGCAATGGTCATCGGCACATACATCATAGATATCATGGTCTTCCTGTTCATACCAGCGCACGACCTCATCCTCGCTCGCCGCAGCCCCGGCTGCTGTTGCGGATCTTTTTCCTGCATCTCGTTTGCGATCGAGGGCTGAGAGGAGCCAGCTGCGCGACATGATCGCGTGTGTCTTCAGCAATTCGAGGGGAGCGGTACTGCGTATCTCGGAGGAGATGACGCTTCTCAGATAATCTTCCAGGGAGATCTCGTTGATGACGGCCATCGTTCCATCGTCCCGGGAACGGAGAACAATATCTCCGTGAAAGGTCTGGTTCTCGGTCCTTTCCCAGTGGAAACTAATGCCAATGGTCACGTGAGAGAGCGTAAACGTGGAGTCGCTGCCCGATCTGAGTCTGATGGATGGGGACCGGGCGATAGTCTGGTTGTCTTCATCATAGAGCGTGATAGTCCCGCCGGATGTCTTTGCTGAAAACCCTCCTGATATGCGGCCGAACCCGTCCCCGTGAAAAGCGCCGTCCAGGCGGCCGGAAACGCCGACCTGCCGGTCCATAATGCCTATGGCTATCTTCGGCCCGTTGTCCATTTGTCGCGTGTGGAACTCTCCGGAAAAGATGATAACGGGAAAATAAAGGCCTGTCAAATCTTTCACAGGAAATAAATGCTACTCCGATCCGTTTTTCTGCTATAATTGTATGTTTCTTTAGACACGACGTGAATGTTTAGGGTGGGGTGTTGAAATATTCGTGGCTCGCATCGATCCGGGCTCATCTGATCTTCCTGGTTTTGATATCCGTGCTTCCCGCTCTCGGGATTATTATCTATACGGGGCTGGATCTTCAGCATCGAGACATAGGGGCGGCCGAGAATAACGCGCTGCAGGCTCTGCACAGTCTTGCCTATGAGCATGAACGTACAGTGGAAAGCGCCCGCCAATTCCTCATGACATTGGTCAAGATCCCCGACATATACAGAATGAATGTTGCCGCGAGCAACAATCTGCTCAGAGAACTGGGCAAGCAGAATCTGTTATACGGGAACATCTTTGTTGTCGATGCCAAGGGAAGGCTCTCTTCTTCTGCTATTCCGACGAAACCGATGAACCTTAAACACAGAAAATATTTTCAGGATGTGCTGAGAACAAAAGACTTTTCCGCCGGGGAATATGCTGTGGGACAGATCATACGTCGGCCGGTGATCCATTTTGCGTATCCTATTTTTGATAACAGGAAACACTTCAGGGGCGTCATTGCGGTTGCCATTGACCTTGAACATTACGGTAAGGCATTTACCTGGACAAGGTTACCGGAAGGTTCCGTGTTTGGGATATATGACCACAGGCATATCCGGATCTACCGGTCCCAGGAATCACAAAGATACGCAGGGGTGATCGACTCACCCCATATGATCGGGCACATGACTACTGACAGCGAAGAAGGGGTGTTCACGGCCGTCGGGGTTGACAAGGTGAAGCGCCTGAACGCCTACAAGAGGTTCTACCTGAAGAGCAGTACATCGCCGTACCTTTCCATGCGCGTTGGGATGCCTGAGGAAAAGGCCCTTTCTCACGCCAGGAAGACGTTCTTCCT
>JAQULO010000150.1 GCA_028718565.1 Syntrophales bacterium
CTGGCAGGAGTCAGCGGCACTCTTATCGGTGGGGAAGAAGAAGGAGCAAAATGCTTCGATCAGGCCTCCGACCGTATGCATGCTGCCGTCGCCGCGATACAGTGCGGCATCATGAAGGGATCGTTTCCGGGATGCCAAACAGGTACAGGCATTTCTGGGTATGGCGCCGATGCGAAAACTCGGACTGATCAGTGCACTGGTTAAAGGATAAAAGAGGATTTGTGCTGCGGCCGTATTTTGTAAATGTAGGAAAGCGGCTCGTAAAGACGTCGAAGATCTATTTTACGGATGTCGGAACGCTCTGTTATCTATCCGGACTCAAGGATCCGGAGCATGCGGCTTCTGGACCCATGGGTGGCACCATATTTGAAACTGCCGTGGTCACAGAAATCTTCAAAACGATTATAAGCCGAGGCATAGAGCCCCAGATGTATTTCTGGAGGACATCGTCCGGCATGGAAGTGGACATTGTGGTCGAGTCCAACTACAGATTAGTCCCGATAGAGGTGAAGCTATCGTCTACTCCCCGACCTGCCATGGCTCAGAGCATCAAGGCATTCCGGGGAGATTTCGGGGACAAGGCGCTGGATGGATACGTGCTTCATGCAGAAGACATTCATCTTCCCCTGGGTTCGGGCGTGACCCCGCATTGCCCTTTACTGAGTTGTAGCAAGGGTGAAGATCTGTTCCTTCACAGGAGTGTCCCTCTATCGGGACATCAATTGGGTCTACCACAGGGAATCCGGCTACAGGCTGGTGCCCAACGCAGCGGAAGCGGCAAGGAAGAACAAACCCAGAACGATCCGGTAATATCCGAAGTGCCTGAAGCCGTACCGCGAAACGAAGGCGATAAACGCTTTTACTGCAACCATGGCGGAGACGAAGGCGACCAGGCCGCCGCTTATGAGGAGCGTCCACTGCCCGTTGTTAAAATGTGAGGAGGTCTTCAGCAGATCATACCCCGTGGCGGCAGCACGCGAAACGCCCGGCACCATGGAGAAGCACTGGACAAAGCCGATCAGCAGCGCCCCTGCAAACGAGACATTGAAAAATTGAGTCGAGTAGACCGGTTTCTCCCAATATTTAGGTTGATATTTGTTTTCTCCGTTTGCCGCCTGGTTTCCCGGCGGTGCCACATTATCTCAACCATACATCCGTTGGCTCCAGCCCCTCACAGAACCGGACTTGCGGATTTCCCGCATCCGGCTCTTCAAGCAGGTTCACACACCTGCGGCATAAATCCAAGTGTAACCCTTCACTATTCCGGGTCTTGGTAAGTGATAACGCTTGAGTCTCTCCTTGAATTCTTCCCAGTTGAAACTCTTCCGCTGACTTCGCCTGTTGAGCCACTTGGGGATAGCTCCAAACCAAACTGCTTCAACCGATCCGGCAACATTTCTCACATCTTCTGTGCATCTTTCCTGTTGGCGCATCCGATAACAAAATCATCAGCGTACCGGATTAGGTATATTCTGCCTACTGTCATGTCAACGATACTCTGTCATTTCGAAGGAGCCTTCACAACTGAGAAATCTTAGATTTCTCCCTGCGGTCGAAATGACATTTCTGGATTGACACGACACTGCCAGTTCTCTCTTTACCTTCCGCATGAGCCACTTATGATCCACATGAGCAAAAGACCCTTTGATGTCCACATCTACCAGGTAGTTCGCTCCGCCTTTCATAAT
The DNA here is from genome assembly GCA_028718565.1 of Syntrophales bacterium. Lineage (GTDB taxonomy): Bacteria > Desulfobacterota > Syntrophia > Syntrophales > UBA2210 > UBA6078. The sequence goes on from JAQULO010000150.1 coordinate 1,689, forward strand.
GCTCAACTCAAGCGTCTTGAGTGCGAGGACAAGCCTGACACGGGCAAAGCCGTTGTGCGGGTCGCCGCAGTCGAGATACCGATAGATCACCTGCTCGACATAGGGCCGCCAGAAACCGTATTGCCGGGGAAAATACTCCTCATAGACCCGGACAAAGGTTTCAAAGTAGTCTTCCACGCAGCGGTAATAATCGGATAACTGGGGATTACGGGGGCGATAGACGGCGGCGGGAAGCGACACGATCTCTCTCCTTCGAGAATATCATGCTCCGGTAAGGTGTCCATCGGTTCACGTTCAGAGCGAACATTGTAAAATATAAGTAAAAGCATTAATTTGAGTATTACCGGTGGAGGAACGGAAACATTACCGTTATGGCCATAGCAATCTTTGACTTCTGAGTATGCAAAATCAAAGTCTATAAGTTCACGAATCTTCCTCAGGGGATGCCTGGCTCTGACACGATTTTCGATATCGATGCCGACGTAAAAAAGACTGTTTTGGGGTTGACTATGTTTTCCCATCATGGCCATGCACTCCGAATATCATGATTAACGTCGCAGTCTTATAGCATTTTAATGCCTTCAGCGCCATTACTGTTTGGGCAACAGCCTGTAAAGATTTGACCCTAAAACTTGGCCCCCCATCCCCCCTTTGGTGGTGAGAGGGGATTTTCTAAAAAAAAGCCCCGGTGTGTTACCCGGGGCTTTTTGGAATAACTGAAAGGAATTTACTCCGTATTTACGGGGCCAAGGAGGTGATCACATCGCCGGTTATCGTGCTCTGCGGGTCTGAAGGATCGGTCCATGTATTGCCCAATGCCCAAAGATCAAGCCCCGACTGTTTGATGTCCCAGTTTGAGATCAAGTCGCCGTTGAGGGTAAATGTGTTTCCACCCGTCGATATCACATAACCCGTCGGCAGCGTTGCCCCGCCACCGTAACCACCAAGATCGCCGATGAACATATCCGGATCCGTTCCGTTCACATAGGAATCAACGCCGTCGCCGGTGTTTAACGAAACCGTATTGCCCTGCATGAAGATGATCTTCATTATTTCATCGCCATTGGAAGGATCAATGTACATGTAAATCCCGTCTCCGCCGTTTGAACTTACGTTATTATTGGTGAAGTAGTAACTCATGCTGGTATTCTCACCGCCGTTCATATCGTCATCTATATAGATGCCATCGCCTCCATTGTTGCTCACGGTATTTCCCGTAAAGGTGTTGCTGATACCGGAAT
>JAQULO010000151.1 GCA_028718565.1 Syntrophales bacterium
ACGGCAGCATATCGCCGTCGATGTTCTGATAAATCTATTCCCGGTCAGGGTAAGGCGCGTCCTCGGTGTTCTGAATTACCTGATCGGGACCACCCTTTTCCTGCTGGCAGCCTGGCAGACCAGGCTGTTGGGGACCAATCTCTGGAAGGTCCATGAATTGTCCGAGACCCTTCGGATTATATATTTCCCTTTTGTGTATTGTGTCTCTCTAGGCTGTCTGGTGATCGCGCTGGTCTTGATGATCCAACTGTTGAAGGTCCTCAGTGGTGAAGGGGAGGGGGCATGACTATCACCTGCATCGGCCTGCTCGGCATCGTCATACTCCTGTTTATGCTGCTCTTCCTGGGAATGCCCGTCGGTTTTACCATGGCGACGGTCGGCTTCGGCGGGATCTGGTACCTCATCTCCTTCAAGGCATCCGCGGGGATGGTGGGGGCCGAGCTGTGGAACACCTTTTCCTCGTACGGTCTTACCATGGTTCCCCTCTTTGTCTTTATGGGGCAGATATGTTTCTACTCAGGGCTCAACGAGCGACTCTTCAAGGCGACCCATACCCTGACAGGTCATATCCGCGGGGGACTCGCTATGGCCACGATCTTTGCCTGTACGGGGTTTGCGGCCATATGCGGCTCTAATACCGCGACGGCGGCAACTATGACCTCCGTTGCCCTCCCTGAGATGAGAAAGTATGGGTATAATCCGGCCCTGGCCGTCGGGTCGATTGCCTGCGGGTCTACGCTTGGGGTGGTCATCCCCCCCAGTGTGGTTCTTATCCTGATCGGTCTCTATACGGGACAGTCGATCAGCAAGCTCTTTTACGGGGGGATACCGGCGGGACTCCTGCTCGCCGCCTCATTCATGGCGACCATTGCCATCCTGTGCTGGATCAACCCTGAGTGGAGTCCGCTTGGGCAGAGACGGTCGTTGAGGGAGAAGATAGCCGCCCTGCCCGGGTTTTTCGAGGCCATTCTTCTCTTTACCCTTGTCATGGGGGGGCTGTATATAGGGATTTTTACCCCGACAGAGGCCGGTGCGGTGGGGAGCTGCCTGGCTCTGATCATCGCTCTGGTGCGACGAAAACTGACTTGGCGAGCCTTCAGGGCGGCCATTATCGACACCCTCCAGGTGTCCTGCATGGTCTTCGTCATCATAGCCGGGGCGGTGATGTTCAGCCGGTTTCTCGCACTCACGCGCATCCCCTTCGATATCGCCGACTGGGTCGCCGCCCTTCCCATACCGCCGATTGCCATCCTGAGCGTTATATTCATTATCTATATTATTGGTGGCGCCTTGATGGACGCCCTTGCCTTGCTGCTGATCACCATCCCCATCTTTTTTCCCGTCGCCATGAAGCTCGGCTATGATCCGGTCTGGTTCGGCGTAATGATAACCATCATCACCACGCTTGGCGCAGTAACGCCCCCCGTAGGCGCCTCGGCCTATGTGGTGGCCGGGATGGCAAAGGGGATAGGGCTGGGGGGTGTTTTCAGGGGGGTTCTCTACTTTCTGCCCGCGTATATCATCTGTATCATCCTGCTTATGGCGGTGCCTGAGATCATCACCTACCTGTCGAGCCTGATTGGACAGAGGAAAGAGTCTTTTTTCTTCTTGTTAAAAATCGAGCGGGCTTTGCGCCTCTTCAATCGTGATACTCTTCACGGTGTGGGTGTAAATCATGGTGGTCCTGAGATCACTATGTCCCAGAAATTCCTGGATCGTTCGAATGTCATAATTTTTCTGAAGCAGATGACTGGCAAAACTGTGGCGAAATGTATGAGCGCTTGCGCGCTTACAAAGATGAGCAGCGCCCACCGCCTGTTTTATTGCCTTTTGTACATGCGTTTCATGCAGATGGTATCATCGGTATTCCCCGGTCTGGTTCTCACAAGAAAAGCAGAAAAGAGCAGAAAAGGGGACAGATTTATTTTTCTCTTTTCTTTGGCCTTCCCGGTCCTCGACAATCCACACGCCTTTTGATCTTCTTTTCAATTTCATCAACAAATCGAGAACTGCCGGTCAATTGCCCACGCTGGAGCGATTGCCGGATCAGTTCCCATTCTCCAGCAGGAATGGAATCTTTCACCCATGCCAGGTATCGTTCAGCACATTTTCCCTCACTGTCGGCCAGACCAAGGTAGCAAGGATCGGCATCCAACCATCCCTCTTTACGAACGCCAATTTTCGCGCCGTAACTTGACCATCGATAGTCCGCAGGATCCGCAACGATGCCTGCCCGTAAAGGATTCATCTCCACATAACGGCAACAAGCCAGAAGATACTCGTCGGAGCTGATCGGACTCGATTTGAAACGCCCCTCCCATAAGCTCCCCGTCCGTCTCTCGATCATGTTCACATACCTTGTTTGTCGCCCGGCCACCCTCTTCATGAGTTGGGCAAGATGACGTGCATCATGCCCCGGATCAATAATCAGATGCACATGGTTTGTCATCAAGCAATAAGCATATATCCTGCAACCATACGCTTCTTTCCATGTCTTCAGGTTTTCAAGGTAATACTGGTAATCCTCATCCGAAGCAAAAACGGTTTGTCTGTTATGGCCTCGCTGGATTATATGATGTGGATAGTCGGAAATGACTATTCGTGACGTTCTTGGCATGCTGACTCGGTAACACAACAAGATTTAAGAAGCAATAAATAAATCTGTCCCCCTTTTTACCCTTTTTATTTATGCTTTTTACGATGATTAACATCTCCCTGACTACGTGCATAGGGCTCTCTTCCCAAAAAATGGGTGAGTTCCGCGTTCATCATTGCCGTCATATAGTCTCCGACAATTTCTCTGACATCCATTCGAATCATTT
>JAQULO010000152.1 GCA_028718565.1 Syntrophales bacterium
TTCGAATAAGCGTCAATCCGAAGTTGAGTAAATAGAGAGGCAGAGTCAGGTTTGAGATGTTGATTCAATTTTGGATTGACACTTGAAGAACTAAGCCGCGTGTCACAAGCTATGGCGTTTCAATCATATCTTTTTATCGACAAACAGGTAATGCAAAGAGCATTGTTGCCCGTTTTATGGCGGTCTTGGTCGGTCACGGGTGCCAAGATTGTTATAGAAAGGCATGCTGATGATCGGGAAGGGTAGGAATGCACGTTTTTTGGCAATAGTAGGACATGGCGAAGCAGAGAGTTCTTTTCGCAGGAAGTCGGAGATATATTTTTTACCGTGGAAACAATACTCATCTGCGTAACTCCGGTGGGCTATTGCACCTGACGGGAAGCAGACGTTCTACCCTGCACATCCTGCCTTTTTGACAGACGGGACAGCGAGTCACATCGATCCCGCAGATTCTGAGGAGCTGTTCCTGCCAAGTTTCCTGTTTGATCTTTTCTTTTGTCACGGTTTTGCCGGTTCCGAGGAACTCACGGCATAGTGCGATGTTGTTCTTGCGGTTTCTGTTTCCCAGCAGGCCGAAGTAACGTATTCTTACATAGCGAGCGGGCAAGACATGAAGAAGGAACCTTCTGATGAACTCATCAGCCGTTAGATTCATGGTCTTTTGGCGGTTGTCGTCGGCATAATCTCGCCATGAGAAGGATACTCTACCGTCCCTGTTGGACAGGATGCGGTTATTGCTGATGGCGATCCTGTGGGTATATCTGCCGAGGTACTTGAGAACCCCCTTGGGACCATCGAAAGGCGGTTTGCAGTAAACGACCCACTTCTTATGATAAAGATGTTTCCTGAAGGATTCGAAGGCCCCAAGCTCCTTGAGATGACTGATACTGCCGGGGAATAGGAGATCCCCCGATTCGAAGCTGGTTTTGAGGAGGTCAAGGAACTTGCCTCTGAACAACGCCGACATGACCCTTACGGGAATGAAGAACCCTTTGCGGCATGATACCCAGCGATCCCCATCAGTAGATAGGCCGCCCCCGGTGACAATACAGTGGATGTGGGGATGATCCATGAGGTTCTGGCCCCAGGTGTGCAGAATGCCGATAACTCCTGCCTTTGCTCCGAGATGTTTTGGATCATTTACAAGTTCATTGATCGTCTCGGAAGCTGTGCGAAAAAACAGATCGTACATGACTTTCCGGTTCATGGACACCAGGAGGTTTAGTTCCGAAGGGATGGTGAAGACCACATGAAAATATTCAATCGGCAGGAGGTCCTCACTGCGCGCCTCGATCCATTTCTCTTTCCGTAAGGTCTGGCATTTGGGGCAGTGCCGGTTCCTGCAGGAGTTATAGGATATTTCCAGATGGCCGCAGTTGTCGCACTTATCCTTATGACCGCCCAGCGCGGACGTTCTGCAGACCTCGATAGCCCGCATGACCCGAAAATGATTACGGGGCAGTTTATGGGATTCTCTATACGCAGGGCCGTGTTGACGGAAGATGTCCGCCACCTCGAGGCCGCCAGATGTTTGCATCCGGATTACGAAACAGGTTGTGCTGCTTTATCGAGGGGAGAAATAACCTGGGCCAGATTCAGCCTGCTGACATGCAGATAGACGGTGGTGGTTGTCGGGGATCTGTGGCCCAGAAGCAGTTGGACATGGTGAAGACTTGTTCCCGCTTCAATCAGATGGGTGGCAAAGCTGTGCCGTAACGTATGCACACTGGCCGGTTTGGTGATGCCGGCGCGTTTCTTTGCTGCGTAAAACATCAACTGGATTGAATGGACGGTAATGGGATCATCCTTTTTTGCCCCTTCAAACAACCACTCCTTGGGACGATATTTTCTCCAGTATTTTCTCAAATGCTCAAGGGTCGTCTTGGACAAAATGGAGTAGCGATCCTTACCGCCCTTGCCATCACTTACCCTTACCGTCATCCGCTTGCTATCGATATCGGTCAGCTTAAGACGGGCTGTTTCGCTCGCTCTCAATCCCGAAGAATACGTCATCATCAAAATGGCTTTATGCTTGAGGTTCTTCGTGACCGAAAAGAGGGATTCAATCTCCGAGAGATCCAGAACAATCGGAAGCTTTCTCTTGCTCCGGGGATGCTTGATCTTCTCCACCGGCCATTCCCGTTTCAGCGTCGTTCTGTAGAAAAACTTGAGGCCTGCAACATAGAACCGGAACGTGCCCTCGGACAGGTGTCGCTCCTTGATCAGATAAAGCAGATACTCCTTGAGTTCAGCCTCTCCCAGTTCCTCCGGTGACTGGTTAAAATATTTTGCCAGGTTCTCAACTTCCCGCAGGTAGGTCTCTTGTGTCCTCGGCTTGGCCCCGCTCAACTGTAAATCCATAAGCATCTGATCTCTTAACTTTCCCATCATACATTCTCCTTTGATTATAAATTCCGCCAGCTCAGGCTGACGGTTTGACAAAGGATGATGTATGGGGATTTCGCTTGATCAACAAGCGCTAAAAAACGTGTTGGATTTATAGAGACTGGTATTATAATCCGATGAAACAGGCGATGGGACGGCTACCGCGCAGCGGTTTAGTTCTTC
>JAQULO010000153.1 GCA_028718565.1 Syntrophales bacterium
TGCCCGATTTCCTGTCGGCTGGTTGGGTGACTATATCGAACCCCGCTGGATCCTTACCGGGGTGTTTGCGATTGGGTTCATATGCCTGGGCTTCGTTTGGCAGGCCCCCAGTATGACGATGCTGCTTATCACCGGCGGTTGTTTAGGCGCATGCTACGGAACGATGCTCGTCTTACTTCCTACGGTTATCGCCAATTATTATAGTGCTGCTTCCTATGCCTCTCTGAACGCTGTCATAATGCCCATCCAGGCCGGTGTCGCAGCGATTGCACCGATAGGAGCGGGTTATATTTTTGATTATACCCGCAGTTATAATGCGGCATACATTATCCTTATGACAATGTTCGCGATAGGAGCGATCATGTCTGCTGTGTCGGTGCCTCCGTCCAAAAAGGCAGCGTGAATCTTTTTGACGTGACCAGCAACACTATTTGCAGTGCAGTGAATTCTATTCCATCAGAAACCCGCTTATATCTTGAGGAAGAGGTAGGCAAGAGACATTACCATGGTGTCTATCGTAACGGAATTCAATGAACAGAAATGAAACAAGAGGAGGGCGAAAGTGAGTAAAGTTAACAGTTTGCCAATTTGTCACATTGTTCGAAGGCTAGCTGTGAGACATCCGAACAAAATATGTTTCAAGGACGGCAACCGGCAGGTCACTTTTGGGGAGTTTGATCGGCACACAAGCGCCATAGCCCGCGGGCTCATCGACAAGGGACTGAAGCCGGGCGACCGTGTCTGTGTTCTAACCAACAATTGCGTGGAAGGGATTGAAGCAATTTGGGGGACAATGAAGGCGGACGGCATCCCCGTCCCGATCCATCACGCTACCTTGCCCGCAGAATTGGAAGCCATTTTTAAGAATATAGAGCCGAAAATAATGGTAATCGGGAACGACTATCTCGGTAAGCTCGAATCCATAGGCGCGGACGCGCGCACCTGGACAGACCTGTTCGTCCTGCGCGGCGGCAAAGGAGCGGCATATCCGGATATCGAATTTCTGATAGCCGGATATCCGTCGGATCCTATCGACAGCAAGGCCGCGAATGATGATACGGCCGTGATCATATTGACAGGGGGAACGACGGGGCTGCCGAAGGGGGCCATGGTCACCCATAGCAATCTGTTCACAGCCTGTTTAACGCTAAACTTTACCTCGGCGAGGTATCAGGACGACAAGCTCTTGCTTTTTCTATCATTCTGCAATTCAGCCGGATTCGGGCTCGTGGCCAGTCACATGATAAGAGGCATCACAATAGTCTTGCAGAACGGATTTGATCCCGAGCGCTTCCTGAAGACGATCCAGGATGAAAAGATCACCCTCACGCTGGGGGCGCCGCCCATATTTTGGAAACTCCTCCAGTATCCGGATATCGACCGTTACGACACGAGCAGCATGCGCTTGGTTCCTTATGGAACGGCTCCCATGTCGGTTCCCCTGCTGAGGCAGCTTCTGAGCAAATTCAAATGGGGTTTCCAGAACGGGTATGGCGCAACGGAAGTCATGGCGAATTCGATTTCCGTCCTGGAGCCGGCGGATCATCTGCTGGACGGCTCGCCGGAGATGGAAAAGCGCATAGAATCGGTCGGAAGAGAGTCGGTCGATGCGATCGTCCGCATATTCGATGATGCGGATCAGGAACTTCCTGCCGGGACGGTCGGAGAAATCGTGGTCCGAGGTCCCCACGTTATGAAAGGGTACTGGAGGCAACCGGAGGTGACGGCGGAGACGCTTCGCAACGGATGGCTGCATACAGGCGATATGGGCTATATGGACGAGGGCGGCTATATTTTTATGGTTGACCGGAAGAAAGATATGGTAATAAGCGGTGGTTTCAATGTCTATCCAAAAGAACTGGAGAATCTCTTAAAGACCCACCCATCAGTGCTGGAGTGCGCAGTCATTGGAGTTCCGCACGAAAAGTGGGGTGAAACGCCCTTAGCCTTCGTCATCCTCCGCCCGGGCATGCCGGCGCCGACAGAAGAGGAACTGATGTTATTTTGCAGGGAACGGATCGCTGCGTACAAATTGCCGAATGGTGGGATAAAATTCATAACCGAACTGCCGCGGACTTCCCAGGGGAAAGTGGCTAAAACTGTTTTGAAAGAGAAGTATGGGAAAGCGACGAAATAGAAAAAATAACTATCGCTTGTTCATTGATCTATAAAAACGTTTGACCTAGAATTACCCTTCGGGGAAGCAAGTGCTGAATAATAAGCAAGGAGGTCCAATATGATTGGAGGATACATGGGAAAGCTCTTGTTCGTCGATCTTTCCACCGGAGAGATTACGGAGGAGACGCCTGAGGAAAGCTTTTATCGCGACTACCTTGGCGGCTATGGCATCGGGGCCAGAATTATTTACAGCCGCCAGAAGGGTGGGGTGGACCCGCTAGGCCCTGAAAATATCCTTGGCTTTATTGCCGGGCCTCTCACAGGTTCACCTGCCTCGTCAGGCGCCCGGTGGACCGTCTGTTGCAAATCGCCTCTCACCGGTGGGTGGGGAGATTCCAAT